>JBEKQN010000109.1:0-8163 GCA_049519675.1 Acidimicrobiales bacterium
GATCCCCAAACGTTCGACAATGGAGAGACATGTTTCGACGGAATCACCGGAGACACGGTCTGGGTTACAATCGGCTCGGTAACGTCCAACACCATTGTTGTCGGATCGGGGGCACCGGCGCCGCCGCCATCGACCACGTGGTCGGAAACAACAGGGGGCGCGGCAAGTACTTGGAGCGATTACTCAGATGCCGGTGGAACTCCCGGCCCTTCGCTTGCGGCTCATCAAACCGTTCAAATCGCCTGCAAAGTGCCTGGATTTAAGGTCGCTGACGGAAACACGTGGTGGTATCGCATCGCTTCTGCTCCGTGGAGTAACAACTTTTACGTCTCCGCAGATCCCTTTTATAACAACGGCTCGACGTCTGGACCATTATCTGGCACTCCGTTTGTTGACAATAACGTCCCGAATTGTTAGTAACTAACCAATTGCGGCGCGGCTCGCGGCGTCAAAACTGAATTCGCTCCGAAAAATAGGCGGATTCGGCCCTACCTCTCGCACCGTGCGCAAAGAGTTCAACTTCAGCAATAACCTCATCAGTTGAAATGAATTCAAGCGGATTTTAATGAATGTAGACAACTTGAAAACGCAACGATCGCACTCGGTATGGACTCGCTTGGACGCTAGAGAACGCGTCTCGAGCTGATGACATGCGAGGGGTCAAACGCACGTTCGGGCAGGCTGCTGCTTACGACTGGCATCACTCTCTTCAGAACCAATGTCTGGGCGCCCGCCCGAGAAACGTGATAAGTAATTGGTGTCACCACGAAGTTTCGTCGACGAAACGCTGCGGCTCAAGAAAGTACAACTGATTTATTCAAACCTTGGTTAGACCGTGAAGGCAAAGTATCAGAGGTAAGGGGATGGAAATATGTCCATGTGCAAGGACTACGTTGAGTGGTTTAACGGGCAGAATCCCGCCGCATGGCCAACCTGGACGCCCGGAGATTATGTGCAACCCGGTGACGTTGGCTTTTTTGGCAGGGAGAAAAACTTCCGTCGATACGGCACGATTCCCGGAGCAGCAGTAACATCCGAGATTTCCGCACCAGCGCAGATCAATTTCGATGAACGGAGTTTTGAAGTCTCACCATCCGCAAAGCTCGTGGCGCCCGTTGGTGGCCATGCCGTCGCATTCGCCGGCGGCGAGATCGCATTCACGGCGAAACGCGACAATGCCAGTTTGCTCCAGATAGATGAAGCGTTTGAATGCGAGTTAGTCGACCGTGTCGCAGTACTTGAATGGGTCCGAGAAATGCTGCTCATTCGAAAATGGGATATTGATGCCGTGCTTGTCACTCGAAGAATTCGTTCGGAAGCGGGATTCGCTCGGATAGTTGCGCAAAAGGGAGACACTGTAAATGCTGTGGCGGATGGTGAAATTTCGCCGGCACGATTGATCACACTCGCCAAGATGAGCCTAGGCACGTCTGTTTCTAAGGAGAGGAATCAACTGGGCGAGTGGCAGTTTAATAAAACGTCAACTCCAATCTTCCTTGACGCGATCAGGGTCGCCTCGAAATGGTGGGCGCGATTAATACCCGGGTTAGGGCCACTTACCGGAAAAGAGATCACCGACCACGCTGGGCACAAGTGGAACGCCAACAAACCACCGTGGAATCTTCGCCATCTCAATGTCGATCAACGGCTCTACGACTCGAAGCGCTCTTTGATGGGGCCGGACGAGATCATGTCGCTACAAATTGAAGACTTGGTTGAAGTGATCACGCACTTAGGGGTAGGCGACAGCGAACCACCGCCCGAGGATGGTTCGAATCCGCAAGATATTCTTAAGGGACCGGATTGGACGGGGGCAACAGTCAAGCTACCGAGTAGAGCGGGTGAAGGTGTTGTGGCCCGCGGTCCGGTGCCCGCATGATTTGAAGACTAAAAATTGGAAGTTTCGCGCCTAGAAAAGCGCTCCAATTTGAACTGTCTGACCATCTTTTCCAGAAGCGGAAAGACAAATGTCATCAAAAGCGCGAGTATCTGGAGCCTTGGCAGTAGACGGCTCGAACATCGTGAAGCGCTCGAATATCTGAACGTGGGTCTGCACCCAGCAGAACGAGGTCGGCGTGAGCACCGGCGGAGACCGTCCCAATCTCGCCGGGCATGCCCAGAGCACGGGCACCGCCTTGCCAGAGCGTTTCAAGAACAAGCGCCTCGGGCCATCCAGCCAACTCAACCAGCCCCTGGGCACGCCAGGCCAGATCTCGATAATCCTCAAACTGGCCAAATAGAGAATCCGTGCCTAGTGCGTGCTCAACGCCCATCTCGCGCGCGCTGAGAGCATTAGCCCAGAACGTCAATTGGCGCTGCTCCTCGAATCCAAACGGTATTACCTCCTTTGGTGACGGTGGTTCGTGTGCTGTAAGACGCCCGACAATCTCTTCTGGCAGGGGTCCCGCTATCACCGCGATTTGTTGGCGACGCGCCATTTCATCGAGCACATTGGGTTCCATCGGTCCTGTAGTACCGTCATCGTTCAACCAAGTGCAGTGTTGCACTGTGTGGACTCCAGCTTCCACGGCGCGCCTAATTCCCTCAGTGCCGTGGGCGTGAGCGGCGACCAAGAGTCCCACGCTCGCGGACGTGCGCACAACGACTTGAAGTTCTCTCGTGGTGAACTGCGCGAGCCCCATCGCAGTACCTGGCGTGCTTGCCCCTCCAGTCGCGACGACTTTTACAACATCCACGCCGTCGGCAAAAAGCGCTGCCACCGATGCTGCCAAACTCTCCTCGTCAGAGGCGAGCAAGCCGAAAGAACGCAAATGACCATCAATCGTCGTAATCGGTCGCCCGGCACAAATGATCCTCGGTCCTTCCAAATCGCCTTGATTGATCGCGTCACGAACTCGCTGGACAATGTCGCCGACACTGCCGAGGTCGCAGACGCTCGTGACCCCAGCATTGACGAGTCCACGGCAGTGGAGACTGACACTAGTCATCAGTTCCGATTCCACAAACTGCTCGGGATCGACGTTCAGGCCACCTTTATAGTCAAAGCACAAGTGCACGTGCGCGTCAATAAAGCCCGGAACGAGGCACCCATGAGGGAAGGAATCAATCTCGTCATACCTTTCGTCAGCGAGCAATTCGATAGGAGCGACTCGTTCGATCCTGCCATTCGCCACCACCACGCCCGCAGCATCAATGGAGGTACCGTCGCCGAGCAGGACTCGCCCGGCGGTGATGAGACGGGGCAACCGAGTTGACTCGACCAATTTCTAGTGTCCGACTGAAGGTGACAGCGCGAGCAGCCGAGCCGGATTAGCCACCAGCATCTTTTGCAGCGCCTGATCACTAATCCCGTGTTCCTTCATTCGGGGTACAACGCGCTGGAGGATGTGGTCATAACCGTGGCCCCCATAGTGAGACAGCCACTTCTTGACCGCGATGTCGTGAGAGACGAGAATCTGATCCTCAAAGCCCGCGTCGATAAGCGCCGCGATCCGACTGATGCGAGTGGCGTCATTAGGAAGATCCACGGGACCATATCGAACATGACTCGACTCCTGGCCGAAGAGGTCAAACTCAAGAAAACAACCGGAACGACCGACGGCCACCAGTGCATCATGCTCGGGGATAGTGCGATCGAGGTGACCGATGACTACCCGCTCAAGTTGCGCGCCACAGGACGAAAGTAAGTCGAGAAGGAGACCGGGCGCGTCAGGGTGTCGGCCGGGATGAATGGAAATCGAGGCGCCGGTTGCCAACTGGGCGAGCACCGCGCCACGGAGTGCTTTTTCCTCGTTTTCGGTAAGCGGCCATGAGCAACCCATCTCGCCGATTATCCCGGCGCGAATGTCCCCACCGTCGATTCCTTCATTGATGTCTCGCACCATCCGTTCACCAATTTGTTGCGATGACATGGTGCGCGTCAACTCAGATTGAAACTCGTCCAAGTAGACTCCCGTGCTCGCGACAACGTGCAGACCCGTTGCCTCGGCGAGCGCGACGAGCCCGCTCAGGTCTTGGCCCGCGCACGCCGGCGTCAACTCAACCACTGTCCCACCGCCAGCGAGCTTGAAAAGGCGCAACTCTTCAATCTGGCTCTGCACATCAGATAGCACGAGGTTGTCGCGGGATTGTCGATGATGAAAACGAACCCATCCAAGATTCTCCAAGGTGATTGCGGCGTTCGCATATTCCTTCTCGAGCGGATCAGTGGGCTCCTCGAAAAACTTGCCGAGGTCGATTAAGACGTGCTCGTGTGGCAAGACAACTCCAAGTTCCGACGTCGCGACATCGCCCCTGACCGTGTGCGCTACTGTCTCGACCTTGACCACTGGGGCCATTGTGGTGGCATCAGCCATCGACGTTGCCCTCGACGATCGAGCGAGCCGAACTGATCGATGTGGAACGTTGTGCTTTCTCTGGATCTCGAAGGTTATTGAGAAGTATTTCTTCCAGTTCGGCAAATCGAGGCGTGCCGATGCACTCCAGTCCTCGGGGTCTCGGTAGATTGACATCAAGGACACAACACACGTTTGCCGGACGATTTCCAAGTACGTAGACGCGGTCCGAAAGAAGAAGCGCCTCGGGCACATCGTGGGTGACTAGCACCACCGTCCAGCGGAACTGTTCCCACATTGACGACAACCACAACTGCAACTCGGTCCGCGTCAAGTAATCGAGGGCGCCAAACGGCTCGTCCAAGAGCACAATTTGTCGGCCCTGGACAATGGTGCGCAAAAGGGCAACCCGCTGACGCATCCCGCCGGAGAGCTCGTAGGGATAACTGTTTTCAAATCCAGTCAGGCCGAATTTCTCAATGAGGGGTTCGACGAGTTGTCGTGCTTGCTTCTTTTTCATGCCTTGGACTTCAAGACCGAGCGTGGCGTTATCGAGAACTCGTCGCCAAGGGAACAGCAGATCCTTTTGCGGCTTGTAGGCGAAGTGCTCGCTCGCTCCCGTTGCCACGGTTTCATTCACCTTTACTTTGCCGCCATCAGCGCTCTCGAGTCCAGCCAATATATTGAACAGTGTCGACTTGCCACAGCCGCTAGGACCGATGATGGAAACGAACTCGCCGGCCGCGGCTTCGAGTGAGATGCGGTCCAGCACCCTCAACTGCTCGCCACGGCGCTGGAACGTTTTGGAGACATCTATGACTTCAATGGACGCTCCAGGGCCATGAAGCTGCGATGGGATCTTAGAATTTGTCTTCACTTGATTCTCTTGACTTGGCGCGAGTTTCGATACCAGGGCATGGTGAGGTTCTGTATCAAGAATGTGAGGCCGTAGAGCACCATGCTGAGCGCGGCCGTCACGACCACGGCCGCGAAGACGAGGTCAGTTCGAAGTGCGTTCTTCTCCAACTCCATGTAGACACCAAGACCCACGGAGGCGCCGACCCACTCGCCAAAAATCGCCGCCAACACTGCGAAACTGACGGCTACTCGGAGCCCGGCAAAAAAGAAGGGCAGCGCCGTTGGCACCCGCAGCATCCAGAACTCCTTGAAGCGTCCCGCACCCATCGAACGAATCAGATTCGAAGCCTCAGGTTCCGTGGAATTGAACCCTTCAAGCAACGCCACGGTTGTTGGAAAGAACGTCACCAGGATGATTACGAGAATCTTTGGCAGCAGCCCGAATCCGAACCAGATGACAAAAAGCGGGGCGATGACCAGCACCGGGATCGACTGGGAAGCAACAAGTAATGGGTAGACGACTCTTCGCGTGGGCTTGGAAAGATCGATAACCGCCGAGAGTATCGACGAGACCACGAGCGCCGCCACGATGCCGATGAGCGTTTCTTTGATCGTGGGAAGCGCGTTCTGCCAAAGGGCACCGCGATTTATCCAACCTTGGCTGGCGACTCGCGCGGGCGACGGCAAGACAGTCGGGTCAACGTGCAGGAGAACGACGGTCACCTGCCAGACACCGAGGAGGACAGCCATCGCCAGCAGCGCCGGCCACGCGCCAGACAACCTGGTCCCCGCGGTTCTCGCCCATCTCGACTTGCGGCTAGGAATTCGCAACTCGTCTGACGTCATCACCGCGTCCGACGAGTTGCGATCCCCTTCGATTTCCTTGGCCAACGCCCTCGACAAACTCACCCTAGAGGTCCCCTACGCGCCGATCAGAGGAACTTGTTGGTCATGAAACTCGACCAGTTGAGGTCCTTCGTCAACTTGTTGCCGTTGGCATCCACAAACGCACCTTGCTTATAGAGGAAGCTGCCGAACTTCTCCCACATGCTCGCCGTCTGCACGCCAATTGTGCCTTGGGGACTCAGCAGATAGGACTTCGCCATTACTTCGCTCGCCTTGATCGCGACCTGGAGGTTGACCGCAGTCGGGTTCAACTCGTACTCAATGCGCGCGCCCGCCGCCGGGTTCTTTTCGATGTATTGATAAGCCTTCACCAGGGCGCCGACAAACTTCTTGGCCAGCGCTGGGTTTGCCTTCAGCCACGCGTTGTTGCCGAGAATCAGCGCGGCGTATTGGTTGGGCACACCGTAGTTGACCATGTTGAAGAGTCGAAGCTTGGCGTGCTGCTGCAACTCGGCCTGGATGACATCGGAAAAGAAGAACGCCGAGAAGCCAACCTTCTTGGATTCAACCGCCTGATACGCGCTGCTACCCAGGACGATGTTGTTCACGGTGCACTTCGCCGGCCCGCCGGCACCCTTGATGATCGCGGCAATGATTGCCGGGTCACCCGGGTAGCCGAATCCGCCGTACGTCTGACCGCAAAAGTCCTTGGGCGACGTAATGGCCTTGTTGCTCTCCAGCGAGCCGTAGAACGACGGGTTCGTTTGCAGTACGGCCATCACCGACGTGATCTTCAAACCTGACGCGAAGTCAAAGAGCACGTCCGACTCGGTGTCGCCGATTGCAAACTGCACTTTACCGGCGCTCGCGAGCGAGTCCGGCGGCGTTTGGCCGTAGGGCACGACCGTGGCGTCGATCCCGGCATCTTTGAAATAGCCCAGCTTCTCGGCCACGAAGACGCCCTCATTGTCCGCGTTCGGAATGAAGTCGAGCGCAATCGAGACGGGAGCCAATGCGTGGGCCGATTTTCCGCTGGCGCCCGCCACGGTGGATGCCGTGAGCATGGTCGTGATCGAAGCCCCGGCGACTAATCCCGCCACAATGAGGCTAAACCCTCTCAAACGAATTTTACTTCTCATGATTTCCCCTTTTTGTTGGTGACTGCATTTATTTGCTACAGATCCTTTGGAGCGTCACGAAAATCCCTGCGTGCGAGGACATCAGCGCACACCTTGAACTTCGCTGTCGAACACCGTGACGTCATCGGGCACGTCAATTTCAACTAAACCCGAAACCGAATCGAACTGGTAGCGGCGCCAACTCCCGCTGCAGGGCGCACCGGCGGCGAGGTAGAACTCCTGCGCATCAAGGTCGTAGATGACCGACGCGATTGTGGCGTAGCGCTCGTACTCTGAGGCTCGCTCGTCACCGTGCGCGCATACGCCGACTGGGAAGTTGCGATGATCAGACAAGGCGTCTTGCAGATTCTTGATCGTGAGATTTGGCGCTGCCCGACGAAGCGTCGATTCGAGACAGTCGAGTCGAAAGAGCGTGCTCGGACTCATGCCGATTCGACTGTCGGATCGCGCGAAGTCGGGAGAAAGGAAGTGGTTGGTATGCGCGAGCACGCCACCGCTGGGCATGAGAGTGCGCACCGACGTCACTCCGCCGGGATTGACCTCCATATCAATGGCTAAACCGTCAACATCGCCGAGCAGGAAATTGCCCGACAACGCCTTGTGTGCGTTGACTACCGTGGACACACCGTCCGTAATCGACTCCGCATCGAGCAGTCGACGCAGCAAGACGTGATACGGAACGCCCACCGCACCGTCGTCGAGAAAACTGACCAGCGTGTTGGTACAACTTGCGACACCGGCGGAGTTGACACCAGTCTTAGCGAGGAGCCCCGCCTCGACAATTGTCACGTAGTCCGGGCCGTCGTCGCGCCGCGCGTGCACGAGCACTACCGTGCCACGCGCGTGCAGCAGCCAGTCCCAATTCTGACCAACAAGTGTGTGCGAGTTGGCCGTTGCCTCAGGCAGCACCGCGAATGACGAACATTCGTTTGCGAGAGCGCCGGAAAGGTTCTCGTTGTCCTGGACGCCCGAAGCGAACATGACTTCACTCCTCACGTTGAGTGCGAGGATGTCGCCGAATTCAA
>JBEKQN010000110.1:0-10903 GCA_049519675.1 Acidimicrobiales bacterium
GAGGACGACGTTCACTACTGATCGGCGAGGTCGGGGTCGCCGATTGCTGCTAACCCAGCGTTGTAGCGCGCGGTGAGGACGCTTTTCAGTTCAGCCTTGGCTCGAGCCATTCCTCCGGGCAGTACCAATGCTGCGTCGCCGAGGTCAACGAAGGCGATCTCGCCACCGTCTTCGATACCCCAACGATGCCTTAGTTCTGCCGGAAGATTGGTTTGACCACGCTGGGACACACGGGCTTGAACGACAGGAGTTGACATGAATGCATTGTACCGTGCCCATCTCTACAAAGCGACATTTTCGGGGCATCTTTGGGAAATGATGGACGGCATGTTGTCGAGCACCGGGCGGCGGCAGTTTTACCCACTGACGTGATGACACTCCTGAACGTCTAGGGCACGTCGCCGGGTCTCCGCTGTTCACGAGAAGAGACAGCACTCATTGACTGTTGAAGTTTCCACAAGAGTTCTGTCAGGCGCCGAACATCCTCCGACTCCCAATCGCGGACAAAAAGCGAAAATCGCTTCAGGCCAAAACTCTCCAACCGACGATGTTCGACAGTTCCGTTGTCCGTCAACGTGACCAAATTCGATCGTCCATCCGTTGGGTCAGCCTTGACCTCTACATAACCAGCAATTTCAAGTTCTCGAATTTGTCTGGTGACGAGTGAGGGATGAACTCCCTGAAGACCGGCAATATCGGAGGGCCGCGCTCCGTCATGATTAGCGATGGTTTGCAACAGACTTAATGTGGCGGCTCCCTTCCGCTGACGTCTCGCTCGTTCGAGACCGGCGTTCATCGTGAACAGAGCTGCAACCATCAACTTCACGTCGCGCTTATTCGGGGGCACGCCAAACCATACCAGTTAGTTGACAAAGTCAACTAAACACATTACGGTATTAATCGTTGACTAAGTCAACGATTATCAGGAGATGCACGTGAGCAAATATTTTGGATTTTTACTAAACCGTAACTTGTTGTTCGCGGTCGGCGTCTTACCGCCCGCCATATACACATTCAACGGACACGCATGGCTGGGGCTCCTTTTCATTGCATGCGTTGTGGCCGGTCGCTTTTCTGTCGGTCCGATTATTGGTCGGAAGTTCGAAGATTCACGCTCCTGAAGAACGAGGCCGTTACGGCCGGCCGACTTGTTCGCGGATGCCAATTAACCGGTTTGCGCGTCGGTCGCAACCGGCGGCCCTTGATCGTGTCCGCGGCAAACGGAAAGTACCCGAGTCGCTTCTCAGGACTATCTGATGTGCACTCCCGAAATGGCCCTTGCAATGATCAGGCGCTGTATTTCCGAAGTCCCTTCGAAAATCGTGTAGATCTTGGAGTCGCGGTGCCAGCGTTCCACCGGGTACTCGCGCACGTAGCCGTAGCCGCCCAGAATCTGAATCGCTTCTTCGGTGACCTTGACCGCCGTCTCGCCGGCGAACAGTTTGGACATTGAGCCTTCGCCATTGAGGAAGGGCTTGCGCGTGGCCGCCATCCACGAGGCGCGCCACACCAACAGCCGCGCCGCGTCGATGTTCATCTTCATGTCGGCCAGCTTGAACGCAATCCCCTGGTTCTCAATGATGGCCCGACCAAACTGTTTGCGTTCCTTGGCGTAGTCCAGCGAGTACTCGTAGGCGGCACGGGCAATACCCAATGCCTGGGCGCCTACCGCCGGTCGCGTTGCTTCAAAGGTGGCCATCGCTGCTTGACCGGACGACTTCTTGCCCTCGCGAACCCGCGCCAACTTCTCGTCCAACTTCTCCTTGCCACCAAGCAGACAGTTACCGGGAACTCGACAGTCTTCGAGCACAACTTCTGCGGTGTGGCTCGCGCGAATGCCCATCTTCTTGAACTTTTGACCCATTCGAATTCCCTTGGTCCCTTCGGGCACCACGAAAGAGGCCTGACCGCGCGAACCAAGCTCAGGATCGACCGACGCGACGATCACGTGCAGATTGGCAATCCCGCCGTTGGTGATCCAGGTCTTTGTGCCGTTCAGCACCCACTCGTCGGTCGCTTCGTCGTAGGTCGCGCGCGTGCGCAGTGACGAGACGTCGCTGCCGGCGTCGGGTTCGGAGACGCCGAAGGCCGCGATCTTGATGTCATCGAGCGTGCCGTAACACTGGGGAATCCACGTCATCTGTTGTTCGGGCGTGCCGTTGGCCATGATGCCCGCGACCGCCAACGTGGTACCCATCAGGGCCATGCATATGCCGGCGTCGCCCCAGGCCAACTCCTCGAGCGCGATCATCATCGACAGCCCCGTGGGATCCGAATACGTGTTGGCCATGAAGTCCATGCCGTAGATGCCGATCTTGGCGGCCTCTTGAATGATCGGCCACGGCGTCTCTTCGCGCTCGTCCCACTCGTGGGCCGCGGGGCGCATGACGTTCAGAGCAAATCCGTGGACCCACTCCTGCAGCGTTTTTTGATCATCGTTGAGGTCCATCGAAAAATCGGTCACCGTGTCACCTCTAAAGTTCGTCCAATGTATGTGGTTACGTGTTGTTACTCTCAAGTAACCAACAAGACATTACGACAAACTACGGCTTAAATGAACAACCGCCGCCCGAAGGCGGCGGTTGTGTACAGCAATTCGTTTGGTTAGTTCAGGATGACGCGCTTGGCCAATGGGCCGCGATCGCCTGGTTCGATGTCGAATTCGACAGTCTGACCTTCAACGAGAGTCTTACGACCATCACCTTGAATCTCCGAGTAGTGCACAAAGACGTCTGGCTGGCCATCAACTGCGATGAATCCCCAACCCTTCTCGTCGTTGAACCACTTGACGGTTCCTACAGCCACTGTGGCCTCCTAGTTTCTTTGGATCAACCTTCGTTGAATCCGGAGGGAACCACAACGGCAACCTCAATAGAACACATTACTTGGTCAATCAACATTCGCCGCCGGAGCCCACCAGCGCCAGACCCAGGGCCCCAAAGAGCGTATTTACGGCCATCGCCAGTTCTCGGGCCAGGTCCCCGTCGCCCTTGTCAGCAAAGGAGTTAGCCGCGCTCACGGCTTCAAAGAGCAGGCCCACCGCCGAGGGCGTATCCAGGTCATCATCCAGAAAGTCCGAAACACTCTGGTTGAGGTCGAGGATTATGTGGGCGTCGTAAATGCCGCCGCGTGTCTCCAGGCGTTCGCCGGCCAGCACCGGCAGGTCGAAGCGTCGCGCCAGCGCGTCGAGGCGCGCCAGCGCCCGCTCGGCGTCGGCAATTGTCTCAGGTGAGACTTCAATGGGCGATCGGTAGTGCGAACGCAACACCAGCAGCCGGTAGGCCCGGGGATCGGTCTTTTCGAGCAGGTCCGTCAGCGACGTGAAGTTGCCCAACGACTTGGCCATCTTTTCGTTACCCACCATGACCCAACCACTGTGACTCCAGTGCTGGGCAAAAGAGCGTCGCGCCGCCACGGCCTGGGCCCGTTCGTTTTCGTGGTGGGGAAAGCGCAAGTCGAACCCGCCCACGTGCAGGTCGAACCCCTCACCGAGCAGCCCGAGTGACATCACCACGCATTCGGTATGCCATCCCGGTCGTCCGTCGCCGAACGGCGCGGGCCACGACGGTTCAATGGGTTTGGCGTTCTTCCACAGAACGAAGTCCAGCGGCGAGCGCTTCTCTTCGTTGGCTTCGACGCGAGCACCGGCGCGCAACGATTCGAGTGGCTGGCCGGCCAGGAGTCCATAGTCGGAGACCCGCGACACGTCGAAGTAGACGCCGTCGCTGGTCGGGTAGGCCACGCCGTCACTCAGCAGCGACGTGATGAACTCCACCATCTCTGCGACGTACTGCGTGGCGTGGGGCGTGTCATCGGGCCGCGCCACGCCGAGCGCGTCCATGGCGTCCCACCACTCCTGCTCGTACCGGTGGGCGACCTTGACTTCGGTGGTCTTCTCCCTGAGCGCCCGGTTGATGATGTTGTCGTCGATGTCGGTGATGTTCGAGACGTAGCGCACGTCGAAACCCTGGAACGTGTACCAGCGTCGCGCGATGTCCCAAATAAGCGTGTAGCGCCCGTGTCCCAGGTGGGGCAGGTCGTAGACGGTAGGACCGCAGACGTACATGGAAATCCGCCCCGGGTCACGCATCGTGAGCGCACGCACTTCACCGTGCACGGAATCAAAGAGGCGAATCACCCTTACTAAACTACGTGAACCATGACCGAGGCCCTCACTCCAATTTCGCGGGCCGTCCCGGAAAAGCCCACCGTGGACGGGATCGAAGAGCGCTGGTTGCAGGTCTGGGACCACGAAGCGACCTACCGGTTTGATCGTGACGCGTCACGCCAGAGCGTCTACTCCATCGACACGCCGCCACCCACCGTGTCGGGACTGCTGCACATTGGCCACATCTTCAGCTTCACCCAGATCGACCTCATGGCCCGTTATTGGCGCATGCGCGGCAAGGACGTGTTCTTTCCCATGGGTTGGGACGACAACGGACTGCCCACCGAGCGGCGCGTCGAGAACTACTTCGGCGTGCGGTGCGATCCCTCCCTCGCCTACGACCCCCACTTCACACCGCCGCAGACGGCCCCCGAGAAGAAACTCAGCATCTCGCGCAAGAACTTCGTCGAGCTCTGCCACCAGCTCACCCAGATTGACGAGGAGGTCTTCAAGCACATCTGGCGTTACCTGGGCTTAAGTATCGACTGGAGCCTCGAGTACTCAACCATCTCGCGCGAGACCCAGGCCATCTCCCAGCGCGGATTCCTCGACCTGCTCAGCCGCGGCGAGGTCTACTCGAGCGTCGCGCCGACGCTCTGGGACGTTGACTTTCGCACCGCCGTCTCCCAGGCCGAACTTGAAGACCGCGAGCGGCCAGGTAATTACCACCGCGTTGCGTTTCAACGCGCCGACGGACAGGGCAGCATTGAAATCGAGACGACCCGCCCCGAGATGCTGGCCAGTTGCGTGGCGCTGGTGGCCCATCCCGACGACCCGCGGTTCCAGGCTCTCTTTGGCACCACCGCGCTGACGCCGCTCTTTGGCGTGGAGGTCCCGATCCTCGCCCACGAACTGGCCGATCCCGAAAAGGGTTCGGGCGTCGCCATGATCTGCACCTTCGGTGACACCACCGACATCATCTGGTGGCGAGAGTTGCAACTGCCCACACGCGCCCTGATCGGGCGTGACGGCCGTTTCCTGCCGGCGCCGTTCGGTGAGGAAAATTGGCCCTCGCGCGACGCCGACGCGGCCAACGCGATCTACCGCGAACTCGAGGGCAAGACCATCAATCAGGTGCGCGCGGTGGTCGTGGAAAAGCTGCGCGACAGCGGGGCGCTCATTGGCGAACTGCGCGCGATTACGCACCCCGTCAAGTTCTACGAGCGCGGCGAACGGCCACTCGAGATCGTCACGTCTCGCCAGTGGTTTGTCGAGACGCTGGCCCACCGCGACGAGTTGCTGGCTCGCGGCGACCAGATCAAATGGCACCCGGACTACATGCGCCACCGTTACAAGTCATGGGTGGAGGGACTCAACGTCGACTGGAACATCTCGCGCCAACGCTTCTTTGGCGTACCCTTCCCGGTCTGGTACCCCACGGACGCGAACGGCGTCATCGACTTCGATTCACCGATCGTGGCCCCGCTGGGCGACCTACCGGTAGATCCCTCGAGCGACGCGCCCGAAGGATTCAGCGAGAGCCAGCGCAACCAGCCGCTCGGTTTCGTCGGCGACCCCGACGTCATGGATACCTGGGCGACCAGTTCGCTGACCCCCCAGATCGCGGGCCGTTGGGGCAGCGAACTCTTCGATCGGGTATTTCCCATGGACCTGCGGCCCCAGGCGCACGAGATCATCCGCACTTGGCTCTTTTCGACGGTTGTTCGCAGCGACTTCCAATTCGACGCGTTGCCCTGGGAGCACGCGCTGATCTCGGGGTGGGTGCTTGATCCGGAGCGCAAGAAGATGTCCAAGTCGGTGGGCAACGTGGTCACCCCGTTGCCGTTGCTCGAACAGCACGGCGCGGACTCGCTGCGATACTGGTCGGCCTGCGGGCGCCCGGGCGTCGACACGGCACTCGACGAGGGCCAGATGAAGATCGGCCGGCGCCTCGCGATCAAGGTCCTCAATGTCTCGAAGTTTGTGCTCGGCCGCCTTGACAGCGCGTCGCTACCCGGTCCGAGCGACATCACCGAACCCATCGACCGCGACGTGCTCGCGATGCTCGGCCAATTGATTGGCGACGCGACGCGGGCCTACGACAACTACGACTACGCGCGGGCGCTCGAGCGTACGGAGTCATTCTTCTGGTCCTTCTGCGACAACTACGTCGAGCTAGTAAAGATCCGCGCGTACGGCGACGACGACAACGCTTCGACTCGCTCCGCACGCGCGACGCTGTCGATATCGCTGTCGGTGCTACAGCGCCTGCTCGCCCCAACGTTGCCGTTCGTCACGGAAGAAGTATGGCGCTGGTGGCACGAAAAGTCAGTGCACCTGGCACCGTGGCCGAGCGTTGACGAGCTGGCACTGGGTGCCAGCGTGGCACAGCTTGGATCAATCTATGAACCCATCTGCGACGTGCTCGAAGCGATTCGCCGCGAGAAGAGCACGGCCAAAGTCTCCCAACGGGCCGAAGTCGCACTGTGCAAAGTGGCTGGACCAACCGAGCTGCTCGATGCCGTGCGCGCGGCGTTGATTGACCTCACCAAGGCGGGTGGCGTGCGCGAATGGCAACTTGAAGAAGCCAGTGACGTGAACATCACGGTGACGCTGGCGAGCAGCTAAACGAGCGCTTCGCCGTCCGCACAACTTCGTACCAGCACGGCATCGTCTCCCACGTCGTAATAGGCAAACTGCTCGAACGCTCTCGCCAGCGCCTTGATGAATTCGTCACTTTGGTCTAGCACCGCAAATCCCTCCTCATCGGGCCACTCGCCCGATGGATCTCGGGCAATTGTCGGGCGAACGGATACCTCGTGATGACGAAGTATGCCCAACAACTCACTGCGCCGCGCTGCGTTGGTTTCGTCGTCGAGATGCTGGGAAAAGGGGTTGTCCCCCGTCACCACCGAAAAGGGTCCGAGGTCGTGCACCGCATCCTGGGCGCTCACCCATTCGTCGGACGACATTTCAATGAGTAGTTGCGTGGGCGGTGACTGATACCCGTCCACCAACAGGGTGGTGAGCGATGGTCGCGGTTGGGCGACTGACGTCGCGAAGGCCACCGCCGCGCGGGTGGTCGCCGACGTTCGTGGGCTCGCCGTCACGTCGAAGGCGTGCTGGGTGAAGGGCAGCTCCACGTAGTAGATCGGCGCCAACGCGACCCGACGGAACTTCTCGACGAATCCGCGCGCCACGTGCACGTCAACCAGGGTGTCATTGCCCCCTTGGATGACCAAGAACGGCGGCGACTCGACATCGATCTTTTCGAGCGGCGACATCGCGCGATAGAGATCTTCGTTGTCTCGAAACTTGAGCTGCACGACGCGACCTTCGAGCAGTATGAGCAGGCCCTTGCCCAATCCGTGCCAGTGCGATTCGTCACCCGTCATTTCGAGCACTCCGTAAAACGACACGCACCCGCGTACCGACCAGTCAGTGACACCGTCGATGTCCGCCGGTCGCCAGGTGGGATCATTCGCCGACAGCGCCAGCAGTGAAGCCAGGTGTCCGCCCGCCGATCCTCCGGAGACCACGATTCGGTCGGGGTCTCCCCCGTGGTTCGCAATGTTCTTCTTGAGCCAGGCGAAGGTGCGCGTGACGTCCTGCATCTGCGCGGGCCACGGATAGCGCGGCGCCAGTCGGTAGTTGCACACCACCGCGATCCAGCCGCGTTCGACGAACTCGTGCAGCATCGGTCGGCCCTGCTCGCGTTTGTCGCCAAAGGTCCACGCGCCACCGTGAATGTAGAAGATGACCGGCGCGTTGGTCGGCGTTGTCGACAGTCGCCAGATGTCCAGACGATTTCGCGGCTCCGGCCCGTAGGCCACGTTGCGGATGATCTGCATGTGACGCGGATGAAAGGGGATTTGCAGTGCGGTGCGCCACCAGGCGCCGAAGATGTCATCACCGGGTCGCGGAATCTCGAGAGGTCGTCTTGGGCTGTTGGACATTGCCAGGCGCACCGTGCGGCGCGAGTAAAAGGCGATAAGCACCAAAACCACATTCTCGACAAACACCAAGATGGCGAAGGCAAGAATCGTGACGCTGAGACTGTGCGTGCGTGGCCATCCCCACCACCACAACAGACCTAGCAATGCGCCCTCGAGAACAATCGCCTGGGCCGGCAGTTCGCCGGCGGCCCAGCCAACCGGATAGGCAAACGCCGCAAATATCCCCTTACGACCTGGTCGCAAGGCCGTAGACGCGCTGAAGAGCAGCCAAATAGAGAGCGCCAGCACGAAATAAGCCATGCGACCATTGTGGTCGCCACTGTGCTCGAAGAGCAAACAATCTTTATTGTGGTCTCAATGTCAACGTTGCCGTCATCACTCGAACGCCTACGCGGCACGGTTGGAATCTGGACAGGGACGCATGAATCACTGGCGCCCGGTGAGAGCGGCGAGATAGCGAGTGAGCTCGAATCGTTGGGTTACTCGGCGATGTGGTTTCCCGAAGCGTGGGGCCGCGAAGCATTCACCAGCGCATCACTGTTGCTCTCGGCCACGTCAATCATCACAATCGCCACCGGCATCGCCAACATCTGGGCCCGCGACGCGGTAAACGCTGCGAACGCGACCAAGACTCTCAACGCGGCCTACCACGACAGGTTCATTTTGGGACTCGGTGTCAGCCACGCACCGTTAGTCGAACGGATGCGCGGTCACACCTACGAGACACCACTCACGCAAATGCGCGACTATTTGACCGCCATGGACGCGGCGCCGATGTTGTCAAACGAAACCCAGCACCCGTACGCGCGAGTGCTCGCGGCACTGGGGCCAAAGATGTTGCAGCTCGCCGCAGACATGACCGACGGTGTGCTGCCCTACCTGGTGACGCCAGAGCACACGGTTCAAGCACGCGAAGTCGTCGGTGACAAATTCATTGGCGTTGAACAGTCCGTTGTGCTCGGCGAAAATCGCGAGGAGTTCTTGCGCCGAGCGCACGCCCACTTAGAGATCTATACCGGACTCGACAACTACAAGAACAGTTGGCGTCGGCTGGGCTTTAACAACGAAGACTTCGTGCGTGGCGGGACCGACCGCCTATGCGACGCCATGGTGGTGCACGGCGACGAAGCAGCGATACTTGAAAGAATTAAGGAGCATCGCGACGCCGGCGCCGATCACGTCTGTCTTCAAGTGCTCGGCGCTGAACCCACGACTCCACCACTTACAGAATGGCGTCGCATCGCTGACGCGGTGTCCGCATAAGTTCGTTTCGGTTGGGTGTAGTGCGCAGTTCTTGATTCGCCACGAACAACGGTGCCGACGACTACTTAGAAACCGGGAAACGCCCCTCGTAGCTCATCGAGATGTTCGCCGGTGACGTCGCGGGGCGTGTGCTTTGGATCCAACCGTCCTGAGACAAGCCGAACGAAAGCTTCAGCCGGTAACTCCAAGTCAACGTGGCCCCCGTGTTCGTTGACCGACAGCGAAACTGATTCCTCGCCGAACGCCAGGACGAATTCGCGTTCGGGGTTCACGGTCTTCACGAGCACGTCGTGCGCCTCGCCATTCGCCTTCCCGGAGAAGCCCACGTACATCGCGACGTGATCAACCAGAATGGCAGCGGCGTCTTCGGGTACTGTCGCCGAACCGTTGGTCGTCACTTCGATGTCCCACGTGTGCAAGGCGTGTTCGTTGAGTCGAAGGCTCACGTAAGCATCGAAGTCAAACTTCATGGGGCCCATAGAGAATTCGAACTTGTCACGGCCCTCCTCGTCGAGCATTTGCAGACGGTCGAGCAACGCTGCGTCTACCACCAACGCGTCGGCAACCTGCGCTGCCGGCTCCTTCGCATTCCACTCATCCCACGTTTTCTTGTTGAAGTCCGGATCGGCCTCGGCGCCCGAGGTGATGTTGTCAAAATTCTGGCTCGCGATCACTGCGCCCGATCCAAGGTGCGACATCGTGTCGGCGATGCTCCACTCCTTGGGGTACGCCGAGTCCGTGTATTTAGCGGGCTCGATCTTCTCGATGACCTCGACCAAATGGGCGACGGAATTGTGAAGTGCCTTGAGGGATTGCTTCATTCATTTCTGCTTTCTGTTTACGCCGCAGATTCTGCGACAGTTGATTCTTCGGTCGTTACCAAATGAATCTGCTCTTGCTTGCGACTCGCGATCAGCAACTGGGCCAACGAACCGCCGGCCAAGATCACCCCGCCGAGGACTGCCTTGCGGATCAGCGACTTTGAGAGATGAGGACCCAGGCGCAGCACGCCCGTGCCGGCACTCATCAAGGCAACCGCCATGGCCATATTGGTGAGTGGCAACTCAAATCCACCGTTGCTCGCGAGCGGCCCGTTCTTTCGGTGCGTCGTCGAAGCGACCGCCATGGTGCCGGCAATCATGAGCGGACCAAGTGGATCGGCGATACCGGTGGCCGTGAGCAGTCCGCCGCCCAGCTCGCTCGCGCCCGCGACAGCCGCCATCAACTTTCCTGGCTTCATGCCCATCTTGTCGAATCCCGCTCCGGTGGCCTCGAGGCCGTGGCCACCAAACAAACCAAAGAGTTTTTGGGCTCCGTGCACCGCGAGATAACAACCAAAAACCACCCGGGCGAGGACCAGACCGACGTGACGCACGATGAACTCCTCAAAAAATCGACTGCGCCCGTAGGGAACGCGCTTCTTAGCCTTCAAAGTTACCCGTCTTGACTCATGACGTGACAAATCCATGTCAGGCGGCGAACCCACAAGTCAGTCCAGGAGGCGCCAGTATTGTCAAAGTTTTGGGTCACGCTGTCGCAGCGGCCACGTAAGGTAGTTGCATGCCGAAAGCAACTA
>JBEKQN010000111.1:0-8061 GCA_049519675.1 Acidimicrobiales bacterium
GTTCCCATCGCCATCGGACTGCGCGAACGCTCCGCTGTCGACGGTGGTGCGATTGTGGTCGGGACTTGGTTATCCACGTCGAGCCAAGGCCCTGCACGCCGCCGCCACCATGATCCGTGATGACTTTGGCGGAGCGGTGCCGGCTGAAGTGGATGAATTACGACGACTGCCGGGCGTGGGTGAGTACACGGCGCACGCCATTGCCTCTTTTTCGTTCGCTAGACCGGTCGCCGTGCTCGACACAAACGTCGGGCGGATCCTGTCGCGGGCGCTGGCGAATCGAACGCTGACGCTGAGCGAGGCCAGGCCGATGGCGAAGGAGGTGATGGGTCGGGCCAACAGCGCACGGTTCAATCAGTTGATGCTCGACCTAGGGGCGCAATTCTGCCGTGCCGTGCCACGGTGCGAGCAGTGTCCCGTCGCCAGCGCGTGCAAATGGAAGCGCGAGGGCGGCACCGATCCGGCGCCGCGCAGCGCGGCGGTCTCTCGGGCGCAGACTGCCTACGTTGGCTCCGATCGACAACTCCGCGGTCAAATGCTCACTCAACTCGGTCACGGTGCACGCACCAAGCAACAGCTCTTCTCGGCGCTGGCCGGTTTTGATCAATCGAGGTATGACGACATCGTGGATGGACTTGTCGCGGACGGCCTCGTACAACGACGTGGTCGCATTGTCCAACTTGCGGGCGACTAGCTCGTAGGTCCGAGCGGTAGTGTCATCGGGGTGAGTTCGCTCGACATATCGCACTACAAAGAGGTGGTCGGTCACTACGTGACCGGCGTCGTGGTCATCAGCGCACTGACGAAGGAAGGACCGGCAGGTTTCACGTGTCAAACCTTCAGCTCCCTCTCGCTTGACCCGATACTCATCTCCTTCGCGGCCAAGAGCGCGAGCCCGTCGTGGCTGAAGATTCGGGGCGCGGACGCGGTGGGATTTAACATGTTGGCGGCCAGTCAGGTCGAGGTGGCTCGAGTCTTCGCCACGAGTGGGATTGACAAGTTCGCCGATGTGCGGTGGTCGAAGGCGCCGCACGGTTCGCCGCTCATTGACGGTGCCCTGGCCCACCTTGAAGGACAGATCCTCAGCGTCACGACCCACGGTGATCATGATTTCGCGGTGGTCTCGATTGATTTCGTCCAGGCCGACGCCGGAAGCCCGCTGCTGTACTACCGCGGTGAATTTGGGCTTCCCGATTAGGGCCCACGTCACTACGCTTCCTTCTGTGAATGGCGATTCACGTGCGCGGCTTTCGAGAGGGTAGGTAATGAGTGTCGTCCTGGCGGTAGTCATCGGAGTCGTGGTCGCCCTCGTCATCGTGATCGTCACCCTTCGACTGCGAAAGCTGCGGCGAGACGAGATACGAAAGATCGCCTCGCGCGTCGACCGCCGACTGATGGTGCCACCACCGTCGCCGTACACGCCGTCCAAGGGATTTCGGCTCCTCGATGGTCCGATAAATCCCGAAGGGGCGCGCCCAGAACCACCGCGGCCTCGCTTAGAGACCGACCACGACTACGTCTTCAGCGAGAGTCAACTGTCGTCGTACCAGGAAGGCGTGTCGCCGCTCGGTCGCCGCGACGAGCGTTGGGCGCTGTCAAAGTCGGCCCGTCCCGCGCGCCTGGCCGGCTTTGGCGCCCGATTTGGATTAATCGTCCTCGTGATTCTGATCGTGGCCATCGTGGGTCTCTACTACGCGAAGCACGGCAACCCGCCCAAGACGACGACAACGACCACCACGACGTTGACCTCGTCGTCGGCCGCGCACTCGAACGTGGTGTGGCCGTCCACGCTGGTGGCGAGCGCGGCGAGTGGTGACAACGCGACGTACCGAGTACCCGTGTCCAGGTACCGCGTCACCGTGAGTGGCGCCAACGGTGCGGTCTGGACGGTGTACCGAATGGGACCGCTAAATACGCTGGAGTGGCAGGGGAGCATTGTGAAAGGCACGAGCGAATCGCTCGTGCTGAGCGGCGTGTCAAAAATTACACTCGGTTCGCCGCACAGCGCGAGCGTCAAGGTCGGACGAAGTAACGTCGTCTTTCCCTCGACGCTGCCCGCAACGTTGACGTTGGTTCTGCGCCCGCCGATTACGTCGTCGGGTTGATTTCGTCAAGCAGGAAGGCCAGGATCTGCGCTTCCTCGCGCCACGCGTCGTAGCGGCCCGACGGTCCGCCGTGGCCGGTGCCCATCTCGGTCTTGAGGTAGGCCACGTTCTTGGCGTTGGTGTCACGCAGTTTCAGGACCCACTTTGCGGGCTCCCAAAATCCGACCCGGGAGTCGTTGAGTCCGCCCGCGGCAAAGAGGTGAGGGTATACCCGTTCAGTGCCGTCATCATTGGTGGCGACCACATTGTCGTAGGGGGAGTATCCCTTCATGGTGCGGTATACCGTGGCGCTGGCGTCGGGGTCACCCCACTCCTCCCATTCGCCGACAGTCAGGGGCAGCGTGGCGTCGAGCATCGTGGTGAGGGCGTCGACGAAGGGAACCTCGGCGACTACCGCCCTAAACAATTCCGGTGCCTGATTCATGACCGCGCCCATCAAGAGACCTCCGGCGGATCCTCCACGGGCGGCCAACTGATCGGGCGTCGTCCAGCCCTTGTCGACCAGGTCACGGGCGACGCTGATGAAGTCGCTGAAGGTTGTGGGCTTTTGGGCTAGTCGACCCATTTCGTACCACGAGCGGCCCATCTCTCCGCCACCACGAATATGGGCAATGGCGAAGATGACGCCGCGGTCAAGCAGTGAGAGTCGCGCGGAAGAGAACGTTGGGTCAATTGAAATCTCGTAACTGCCGTACCCGTAGAGCAAGAGCGGTGAAGCTTTCAGAGGCTCCACCTCGGGGAAGTGTGAGTCGAGCGTCAGCAGGTCCTTGCGGCCGACGATCGAAACGGGGATGCGCACGCCGTCGCTCGCGGTCACCCACCAGCGACCCGTGACGTAGTTGCGTTCGTCAAAATCACCCAATACCTTTTGCTTCTTGCGCACGATAAGTTCGCCGGTTGACACAACGACGTCGGCCACCAAACGTGGCGTGACGAGTGATGTGCCAATGAAGCGTACCTGGGGCGTGTCGTAATTGGGGTTGCCCGCGAGCACTTCGGTGCTCGGATTGCCAATGTCTTCGGTCAGCGTGGAGCGACTCATGAGATCGTCGCCAAATGGGTCGTCGCCCGACAAGGTCGGGACCAGGCGGAACCTGGCGCACCCGTCGAGTCGCTCACTAATCGCGAGGAACGTCTTGAAGGCATCGACACCGTCCAGTCGATTACCGGGACGTTCGCCAATCAGTTCACGCCACGATCCGTCTTCGACGAGACGCGCGAGTAGACGAAAGTCAGTCGCCTCTTCGTTGGTCACCTTGAGCCACCAGCCCCGCCCGGCTTCGTCAGTGAAATGCTCGACACCGTATTCAATACCGTGACGTCGGGGTTCGAGCAGTGTCAGTTCGCCGGTGGGATCATCAGCGCGCAGGTACAGCACTTCGGTCGTCATGGACGATCCAATCAACACGCAGAGCATCGCGTCGTCGCGGCTGCGTCCCACCGACACGCTGTATTGCTCGTCGTCTTCTTGCAGCACCAGTACGTCGGCGCTGCCTGGTGTGCCCAGCTCGTGGCGCCACAGTTGCCACGGTCGCATGGCCTCGTCAACGCGCGTATAGAAGAAGTGTCGCGAATCAATGGCCCAGGCAAATCCGTAATAGACATCGTCGAGTTCGTCGCTGACGGGCTCCTGGCCCATCAGGGGGCGAACCGTGAGGTGATGGCGCTCATTGCCCTCGAAATCAGTGCCGACGGCCACCCACTGATCGTCGGGACTCACAGCGAGCACACCGACCGAAAGAAAATCGTGACCTTCAGCTTCGACATTTTCGTCAAGGATGATCTGCTCTCCGGCGAGCGTTGTTTCGGGATCAATGACCGGCGGTGTGAGGTCGTCGCCGTCGGCGAGCACGCGCGCACTGATGGGGTAGCTCAGCCCCTCGCGCGTGCGATCGAAGTACCACCACGTTCCGCGGCGAACTGGCACCGAGATGTCAGTCTCTTCAATTCGACTCTTGATCTCTTCAAATAATTCGTCTTCGAGCGGCTGGAGACGAGCGAACTCACTGGCGAGAAAATCGTTTTCAGCGCGAAGATGGCTGAGGACCTCTTCGCTCTCGCGGTCCATCAGCCAGTAGTAGGGATCGACGCGAGTATCGCCGTGGCGAGTGATGGCGTGGGGCCGCTGGGGCACCGTGGGGGGAATAGGCATGGTCTCTACATTCACAGTAATTGTTGTCAAACCTGTTCTGTGAGTTGTTACTATGGAAATAGGGATATTCCCGGAGGAGCTTCATGACAACTGTCGATCTTGATTTCAGCCGATACAAGTTGGGCTGGTCCGACGACCAAATTCCGGTCTTCAAGCCCAAAAAGGGAATCAACGAAGCGATTGTACGCGAGATGTCCGGCATCAAGAAGGAAGAGCAGTGGATGCTCGACTTCCGTCTCAGCGCGCTGAAGCGCTTCGAAAAGAAGCCGATGCTGCCGTGGTTCGCGACGCGCATGCCTGATCTGGATTTCAATGACATCTACTACTACATCAAGCCCACCGAAAATCGCGTCGAACGCTGGGAAGACCTGCCCGACGCCATCAAGAACACCTACGAGCGACTCGGCATCCCCGAAGCCGAACGCAAGTACTTGGCTGGCGTCACCGCGCAGTACGAATCTGAAGTGGTCTTTCACCGCAACCGAGAGGACCTAGAGCGCCTCGGTGTGCTCTTCTGCGACATGGATACCGCGGTGCGCGACTACCCCGACTTGGTGCGCAAGTACTTCGGCACCGTCATTCCCCCCAACGACAACAAGTTCGCCGCGCTCAACTCGGCCGTGTGGAGCGGCGGATCGTTCATCTACGTGCCGCCGGGTGTCAACGTCGACCAACCCCTCCAGGCGTACTTCCGCATCAACACCGAGAACATGGGTCAGTTCGAGCGCACGCTCATCATTGCCGACGAAGGCTCCCAGGTGCATTACGTGGAGGGTTGCTCGGCGCCGGTGTACTCGACGGACTCGCTGCACTCGGCCGTGGTCGAGCTCGTGGCTCTGCCAGGTTCTCGAATCACCTATACGACAATTCAGAACTGGTCGAACAACGTCTACAACCTGGTCACCAAGCGGGCACGCTGCGAGGCCGAAGCTCGCGTCGAGTGGATCGACGGCAACATTGGCTCACGTTTGACGATGAAGTACCCCTCGGTCTACCTGATGGGTCCAAAAGCGTCTGGCGAAGTGTTGTCGGTTGCGTACGCCGGTCCCGGCCAGGTCCAGGATGCGGGAGCCAAGATGGTGCACGTCGCGCCCGAGACGACGTCGACGATTGTCTCGAAGTCGATTTCCAAAGAAGGCGGACTGACCTCCTATCGCGGATTGGTGAAAGTCGAAGAGGGCGCCACGGGCGCCAAGAGCTTCGTACGCTGCGACGCCCTGCTGCTCGACGAGCAGAGCATCTCAGAAACCCGGCCCTACATGGAAGTGGGCGAGCAGGACGCTTCGATCGGTCACGAGGCCACGGTCTCTAAGATCGGCGACGACCAGCTCTTCTATCTGATGAGTCGTGGACTCACAGAAGTCCAAGCGATGGGCATGATCGTGAACGGCTTCATTGAGCCAGTGACGCGCACGTTGCCCATGGAATACGCCGTTGAATGGAGCCGACTCATTGAACTCCAAATGGAAGGTTCCGTCGGCTAGGCAATTGCTGCCACGCCAGTCTTCTTTCTCACGGCTACCTCTATAGCGATTCTGTCCATCCGTTTATCGCTGAGCCCATCAGGTAGCGTGACCGAGTGGACCAACAAGGATCGTCGTTCTGTTCAAAGTGCGGAACTCCGCTGGTAGCCGGCGACGCGTTCTGCCGTGCCTGCGGGACCAGAAACGCCTTCGCGTCGGCGCCACCCCCGCCACCGATTCCACCATTTTCGCCGCGCGGCCCATCCTCGACGTACGCCTACGGCGGACCAGCACGAACGAATACGCTCGCCGTCGTCTCTCTGGTCGCGGCATTCGTGTTCTGGCCAGCAGGGATTGTCTGTGGATTCATTGCGCGCTCCCAGATTCGTGCGTCGGGTGAAGCGGGCGACGGCATGGCGCTGGCGGGGATCATTATTTCCATCTGCGCCGCCCTGCTCACGACGTTGGTCATCATCCTTTTCGTGACGGTCTTTTCGCACTTCTTGTCCTGCGGTGGGATTCCAGTGCCGAACACTCCTGGTCCTCACATCTGCTTTAACGGCGTCTGGCAAAATTAGTTGGTCAATGCGGTGATCTCACTGGGGTAAGCAAGCACTGTCGTTGCCCGTGTCGTCACAGACCACATCGGAATGAACGCAACACTTTTGGTCCCCTCACTGGACTTCAGATGGTAAAGCCATGCTGGCGCGGTGAACTGCGCTGGCATGTAAAATTTGTCGTATGGGAATGCGTGAGGAGTGCAAGCACTTTCAGAGCCGCACCTACGCCAACGGTGAGGCGGCTCGGTTCTGCGTGCTCGGCCTCGCTCCCGACCAGCCCTGGTCATGCCCCGATGACTGCATTGCGTACGAACGTCGTTTCGCCGACGTGGGCTGGGCCCACGGTTCCCTGGTGAAGAAACCGGTGGAGAAGGCTCCCGATTCCAACGTTCCCGTTGACGACCGCCGCGAGATTCTCGACATGGCGAGTGACATTGTTAATGCTGTCGCGCCGGAACTATTCGAAGAGCGTCGCCGTGAACTGGAAGCAATCGAAGACAAGCAACGGCGCAAGCGCAAATTCTGGCGTCGTTAACTGCCGGTAAACACCGGTGCTCGATTTTCGACGAAGGCGGTCATTGCTTCCTTGAGATCGTGACTCTGCATGTGCATCGTGTTCCAGCGGGCTGCAAAGACCAGACCCTCGTGCACGGTGTGACCGTCATTGGCGTTAAGCACGGACTTGGTCCCGCGCACCGAGAGCGGCGAATTCGCGGCGATCTCCCCGGCTAGTTCGTAGGCGGCCGCTAACACGTCTGCGGCGCCCGAACCGTGCACGGAGTTCACCAGGCCGATCTGACTCGCCCGTTCAGCAGTGATGTCCTTGCCCGTGAAGGCCAGTTCGGCCATGTGACCTGCGCCAATGATCTTGGGCAGTCGTTGCAGGGAACCGAGATCCGCTACGAGGGCGACCTTGGCCTCTCTGACGGAGAAGATGGCGTCGCTCGACGCCAAGCGAATATCACACGCACTGATGAGGTCAACGCCGGCGCCGATGCAGTAACCGTGCACGGCGGCAATCACCGGAAATGGCAGTTCGTTGAGCGACGTGACCGAGTCCTGCATGATGCGTACGTTGTCGTACGTGATGGCCGTCGTCGCACCCGTGGACGAGGTGTCGTGATCGTCACGTAGCAGTGCGCGACTGGCCTCTTTGAGATCGAGTCCCACGCTGAAGTGGGGTCCCTTGGCGGCGATGACGAGTGCCCTCACATTGTCGTCGCCCGCTAACGCCACGCTCGCTCGCAATAGGTCGCGCCACAGCGCGCTGCCCATTGCGTTGCGCGCTTCTTCTCGGTCAAGCCACAACGTGGCGACGTGTTCGTTGAGCTCGAGCGTGATGACGTCAGACGTGAATTCCATCATTCCTCCTACCGTTCGGCGTAAGCCTAGAGCCGGGCTCGCCGGGAGTTTTCGGGCCATCTATTACACTGGCCAAGCCTCTTCTATGGAAATCTTCGCTGAATCAGCCACCTCCTTTATTGCCAGCCGGCCCGATGCGGCCTCACGAGCGGTGGCCTGGACCGGTTTTGAGACCGCCGGACTGCCCCAAGTCAGCGACGAAGTGTGGCGCTACGCCCCCCTGGGCGATCTCGAACTTGACCGTTTCGCTGTCGCCACGGAACCGCTCAAGGGCGAGGATTCAAATTTCGCTAAGGAACTGTGTCGCCGCGCCGGACTGGTGGTACGCGTCACCGACGGATTTTGCGTCGACAACTCGAGCTCGATTGACGGCGTTACCGTCGACGTCGACG
Source organism: Acidimicrobiales bacterium (assembly GCA_049519675.1). Taxonomy (GTDB): domain Bacteria; phylum Actinomycetota; class Acidimicrobiia; order Acidimicrobiales; family RAAP-2; genus RAAP-2. Next base: position 8,035 of record JBEKQN010000111.1, read on the forward strand.
AGTCGTCGACGTCGCTCGGCGGTGAAA
>JBEKQN010000112.1:0-8013 GCA_049519675.1 Acidimicrobiales bacterium
GTTGCCGTCGACGCCGGTGCCCGTCACCCAGGTGCCCGCGCACGTGAGCCCCGACATCCGGTCGCCCAACTCAGCCGGGTTTGGCAGGCAGCCCGCGACCACATCACGTGGCGAGACCTCGACGTTGCCCACGCGGATCGGTGTGGTGGAGTCCAGTCCCAGCTTGTGCAGGGTCGAGAGGACCTGAATGAATTCGTCGCCGAGGCCGTATTTGAACGTGACCCGGTTCGCCTCCACCCAGCGCGGCATGAGCAGCACCTCCTCGTGCTCGACGTTGACGCACTCGACCGGTCCGATTCCTTCCGGGAAATTGAAGGTTTCGGGCTCGCTGAAGGGCGGCGTGGTGAACCACCCGGTGCCCCGTTCCCAGATGACGGGCGGATTGAGGCATTCTTCGATAGTGGTCCAGATCGAAAACGAGGGTGCGAAGTCGTAGCCCGCGACCACGAGATTGGCCCCGTCGCGCACGCCAAGGTCGTCGATCGAAGAGAAGAGTTTGTCCGCGGCGTAGCGGGCGAACACGTCGGAAAGTCCCGGTTCAATGCCAATGCCGCACAGTGCCAAGAGTCCCTTCTCCTTCCACTGCTCATCCATGGCGAACTGCTCGTCGCCCAGCATGACGCCGGTCTTGGCGTAGGGCTCGGTGGGATGGGGGTGCGAGAGCGACATCGCCATGTCGAGATACGTGACGCCCGCGGTGAAGCACGCACGAAAGAGCGGCATGACGAAGCGCGGGTCGAGCGCATTCACCACGGCGTCAATGCGTTCACTCTTGATGAGTTCGACAATGGCCTTTTCGTTACTGCCGTCCAACTGAAAGGCGACAAATCGATCCCCGCCACCAACGATTGCCCGCTGGGCGCGTGATTCGTCGTAGTCCGCGATCACCACGTGCTCGAACAGATTCCACTTGGTGGCCGTGCGGACCATGGCTGAACCAACGCCACCGGCCCCGACAATGAGTACTCGCATTTCTTCCTTCGCTCTCGACTTGGTTTAGAGATTGGACCTGTGACCATCTGCGTTCAGACCACACCCATCCAATCACATCCGTGATTCAGATATCCGTGTTTCGCGTGCTGCCTGATCGGACCGCGGCCGAAATCGCTGGAGAATTATTACGTCCTAGGCGCCCAGCGTGCTGGAGCCTTCGAATGCCAACGTCGAAGGCTAGTGATCCTCGCGCACGACCAGCACCGGACAGTGCGAGTAGTGCACGCACTGCGTGGACACCGAACCCATGACGAGACCCATGAATCCGCCAACACCGCGCGAACCCACCACGAGCAGCACCGCGTGCTTACTCGCTTCGATGAGGACCTCGGAGGGATTGCCCGGCACGGCCACCCACTCCACTTCCACACCCTCGGTCGACGGCGCTTTCGCGACCAGGCCCTGGAGTAGTTCTCGCGCGTCGTTTTCCACTTGCTCGTAGTAGTCCTTGCCCGTCGAGCCCGTGAGCGCGGAGCCCATGGCCGGGTAGGCGTACGTCACGTGCAGGCTGGCGCCGCGTAGTCGGGCCTCTTCAACGGCGAACTCGAGCGCCGATTCCGCCAGCGGCGAGCCGTCGACGCCCACCACGATTCGCGGCTTGGATGCATCAGTCATGGTGTGTCTCCTCGTGTGTCACTAAATAAGTTGGGTGCGCCGGGTCCATGTCAGTGCGTCGCATCAGGCGTGGCCCCGTACTCTTCGGTCACCAACGTTGGTGAGTTCCGGGTCAGCGTCTGACCGCGGAAGAAGGCCGGTCGGAAGGCCTGCATGGTGAACATCAAGATGACCCCGATGAGCAGCGCGCCGACGTCCAGGACAAACGTGCCGCCAAACGTGTGGCCGAAGACGCTCAGAGTCGTGTAGCTGTTGTTCGGGTTCCAGTAGTACCAGAAGGACCAGCAGAGGATGAAGTACAAGATGATGGCCCCGACCAAGGGCATCACCCCGAGCACGAAGAAATTGCGCACGTTGTCTGTGACGCTCTTGCGGTAGTACCAGACGCACGCCCACCCCGTAAGGCCGTAGTAGAAGGCAATCATCACGCCCAACGCGTCAACCGAGTCACTGATCACGTGTCCCGCCGACAGGAAGTTCATGAGGACGTACAGACCAATCGAGACCAATCCGAAGCTGACGGTCGCCACCGTGGGGGTGAGGAAACGACGGTGCATCTTGGCAAAGACCTGCGGGACAGCCTTGTGCACCGCCATCGAGAGCACCGTGCGCGCCGTCGGCAGGATGGTCGTCTGGGTCGAAGCGGCCGCCGAGGACAGCACCATGAGTAATAAGAGGTGGTCGAGGATCGACGCCAATGTCGAGTGCCCGAATATCGCCGGACCGAGGATCGAGAGCACGTCATTGGCGTGGTTCGTGTTGCCTAGACCAATGCCGTGGGTGCCAATTCCAGCGAAGGACTGCACCGAGAAGATGACCAGGGCGTAGATGCCCAGCAGGAAGAACGTCGAGATGACCCCCGCCTTCCCCGGCGTTATCTCGGCGTTGTCCGTCTCCTCATTGAGATTGAGCGCGGTGTCCCAGCCCCAATAGATGAAGAGCATGTCGGCCAGTCCCACGATGAAGTCACTGAAATGCTTCACCTTGAAGGGATTGAACCACGAGAGCGCCGGCGTGAGGTGCCCGATCGGGGCGCTGCCGTTGCCCACGCGCACGAGCGCCCAGACCGACAGGACGGTCAGCATCGTCAGCTCAATGCCCAACAGGGCCTTTTGAAAATTGGCGGAGACTTCGATGCCGATGTAACAGATCCAGGTCATGAAGACAATCCACAGGACGCCGACGAGCAGGACCCACACGCTGTTCGCCGTGTTGCCGATGCTCGAGGTGTTGAACAGGTCGAAGACGTACTGACCGGCGATCTGCGCGAGACTCGCCATGACGATGACGTCCGCCGCCAGAACGCCCCAGCCACCCATCCAGCCCACGCGCGGCGTGAAGGCGCGCGTCGCCCACGTGAATGTGGCGCCGCAGTCGGGGTCGGCCTTATTCATCTGCTGGAAGGCAATCGAGATGAAGAACATCGGCACGAAGGCGAGGATCGCGACGATCGGCGCCTGCACGCCGATCGCGACCACGACGAACCCGAGCGTCGCCGCGAGGCTGTACGCGGGTGCGGTCGACGCGATGCCAATGACGACACTGGATATCAAACCGAGGGCGCCTGTCTTAAGCCCCTTCTCCGGCGCGCGGCCGGCAGGTTCTACGGTTACAGTCACTTTCCCTCCCCCTCAAAAAACGAGCTGACGCCCACTTCGCTGTACCTACTTCGTTCAGAACTTGCCCGATACTATTGCATTGGCCGGGACAAAGCATGAACAAGGCGCGGCGTCGAAGTTTGAGATGCCGTTCATGACCAAAAGGTCATCAAAGGTTCGCTGTCCACGCTGTAAACCGAGACTGGCGTCGCACCACTCGCGCGCACGAGGCCACACGACGCGTCGAGAATTCACCTGAGATTGACCGTCAGACACGATTCGGCACGGCGCAGTGTCGCTTCGACGTCCTCGGGCGAAGCCCCACGGGCGAAGATGAAGCCCAAGTATCGATCTCCTTCGGGGAGCGGCACGACCGCCCGACCCGGCGCAATAGTGATGTCGACGCCCACGACGCCATCGATCGCCCGGGCTTCTTCGAGACCGGATACGTGGTCCAGCTCCCCCGCGTCACGAATCGGCAGCATCATGACGCCCGACGCCTGAGACTCCCGATGAAGACCCTCCACGCCAAGTCCGAGCGCGTGACGCACTATCAACTCTTCGAGGCTGACGCCCGCGCCGAAGCGCAGCGACCGGGCGCACAGCCCGCCGATCGAACGAGCGGCTAGCTCCAAGGTCGTGACCACCCCGTCGTCACCGATTCGCAGTTCGACGTGCACGGGCCCCTCCGTCAGTCCCAACGCACCTGCCGCTCGATCGGCGGCGTCACCTATTTCTCTAAGTACCGCGGGCGACAGTCGAGACGGCGTCACGTAAATGGTCTCTTCGAAGAACGGACCATCCAGTGGATCGGGTTTGTCGAACACCGCGAGCACGTGAAGGTTTGCCTGGGACAACAGACCCTCAACGGCAACCTCAACTCCCGGTACGAATCGTTCGACGAGCAAGACTTCCTGACTGTCCTTCAGAATGTCGCGAATTCTCGTCGCGCCCGCCGCGGCCTCCTCATCGTTATTCACGCGAATGACCCCTTGACTGGCCGAACGTGACACGGGCTTTACCACGCAGGGATACCCAATGTCGCGCGCGGCAGCGACGACGTCGGCGTCATTCGCGACAATCCGATAGTCCGGCTGACGAAGCGACGCACTCGCGAAACGGTCGCGCATGACCGTTTTGTCGCGGGTCGCGGCGACGGACTCCGAATCGTTGTGCCGAAAACCCAACACCGCGGATGCGCGGGCCGCAATCACGAGGCCGGGATCGTCAACGGCGAGCACGGCGTCGAGCGGAGTGCGATCGTGCAATGCGACAATGGCGTCCACGGCGGCGTCGACGTTCGTGAGGGGAACCACGACCGCTCGGTCCCCCATGCTCCGTGCGAGCGCCTGACGGTGCTCCGAGCCAACCACTACCTCAACCCCCAGTCGGTCGGCGGCCTCGATGAAATCAGCGGCCCGATAGGTCGCGGTGGGCAGTAACAAGAGAATTCGGGACATCCCCCTATGATGGCCGCAACTCAAGAAGTTCGTAGCGAGGCCCCATGACCGACATCGATGCAAGCGCGGAAAAGGTGCTGTACGCCTCGGACGCCGCGGTACACATGGTGCTGGCGCTGCGCGCGAATGAGGACAACCCGGAGTCCCTGGCACTATGGATCGAAGTCACGGGAACGTCGGGCAACGCCTACACCTACGACATCTATTTCCAATCAATTGACGACCGGCGTACCGGGGACTGGAACGACGATCGCGACGGGCTCACCATTGTGGTGACGGCCGACAGCGTGCCCAAAATCCGAGGATCGGTGCTTGACCTCAACCCCGACGGCGACCAGGGCGGGATGTTCATCGAGAATCCCAATCGGCCGCCGCGACCGAGCGGTCCGAGCCCGCTGATCACCGGTCCACCGATTGACCTCAGCGGCGATGTCGCCCAGCGAGTTATCCAAGTCCTCGAGCAGCAAATCAATCCCAGCATCGCGGCCCACGGCGGTCGAGCCGATTTAGTGGCCGTCGAAGATGACGTGGCGTACCTGCGCTTAAGCGGCGGCTGCGCCGGATGCGGCATGGCCGCGGTGACCCTCAGCCAGGGCATCGAGGTCGCGCTGCGTGATTCGGTGAGCGAGATACGCCGCGTCGTGGACGTGACCGACCACGCGTCGGGCACAAATCCCTATTACGAAGCCGCGAAAAAGTAGGGTCAAACAGCGCCACGGACTCAAGTAGTACACAAAAAGTATGCGAAATGGCCGGACACGCGAGGTTAAGTGCCCAAAAGGGCACCGAATCATCAATATTGTGTCGACGTTGGGTCGAACGAGTTTTCCTTAGACCAACTCTCTGGGAGACTGAAGTTATTGGTTTCGACAAGTAATCCAGCGCCGCTGTGTGTTGCGCGAAATCAATTTGGTCACGTTGACCAGGAAGCCGCGTTATCGCGTGTCGAGCAGTCGTACCCGGTTATTCCGCACGTGGACCTTCATCGCGGCCCTGCTGCTCGTCGTGGGCACCCTAGGCTCACTATTCGGCGTCAACCTCGTCGCGCAATCCCTTGATCAAAAAGCGCACAAGTCATTCATTGCGACCTCGAACGAAATCGCCTCGACCCTGAAGTTGGACATCCAACGTGAGCAGGACCTCATCGACAGCACTGATTCATACCTCATTGGAAATCCCCACGCGACGCAGGCCGATTTTCAAAAGTGGGCCAACGACGTGCACGTGCTCCGGCGCTATCCAGAACTCGTTGGACTCGGCATTATCAAAGTGGTGACGGCGGCGCAACTGCCCGCGTACGCGGCAACGGCGACGACCAATCAGGCGATGCCCTTTAAGATCGTGCCCGCCGGGGTGCGACCGTACTACTGTCTGGCGCCCTACGGCATTTTCCGGTCCAAGTCAACGTCGCTGCCCAAGGACTTCGATCTCTGTGATGTTAAGAATCTGAGCGCCGCCGTGCTCGGAGCCCGGAACTCGGGAAAAAGCAACGTACTCCCGTTCACGGCCTTCGGCTTCCACACCATGGGGCTTGAGACGCCGATCTATCGCGGCCAATCCGAGCCCACGTCGGTTGCCGGACGCACACGATCGTTCGTTGAGTTGATCGGCCTCATCCTCAAGCCCAGTGTCTTGCTGCACGCGGCGCGCGGAGACCACCCCAACACGGCCGTGGTCTTTAAGTATGGCGGCGCGAACTCAACCGAGCAGTTTCGCAATGGCGTCGTGCCCGCGAATGCGCAGACCGCCACCGTCAATCTTCACGACGGCTGGACGATCGAGACACTCGGCACCGGAAAGGGCGGCGGCCTGTTTGGTGACGGCGACGCGCTGGCACTGCTGTTGGGGGCCATCGCGCTCAACGCGCTACTGGCCTCGCTGATCTTTGCCCTCGGTACCGGTCGCGCCCGTTCACTGCAGATTGTCGATGAGCGCACCGATCAGCTGCTCTATCAGGCCATGCACGATCCTCTCACCGACCTGCCCAACCGGGCGCTCATCGCGGACCGCATCGATCAACTGCTCGCGAGAAACCGCCGCGACGAAACCTTGGGAGCGGCGCTGTACGTCGATCTCGATGACTTTAAGAACGTGAACGACTCTCTCGGCCACGCGGCCGGTGACCACTTACTGGTCTCGGTCGCCGAACGTATGAAGCACGTGCTGCGTGACGCCGACACCATCGGGCGAATGGGCGGCGACGAATTCGTGATATTGATCGATGGCGGTGCGTACAAGGAAGGGCCCGAACTGGTGGCGCAACGCCTGCTCAGCGTCATGCGCCAACCCTTTGTGCTCGAAGGCGCCCACATGCCCATCGTGGTTACCGCGAGCATTGGCATTGCGGTCGGTGACCGCAAGTCTGGTGGGGAGTTCCTGCACGATGCAGACGTCGCGCTCTACCAGGCCAAAGCCGCAGGAAAGAATCAGTACATGTTCTTCAATCCCAAGATGCAGACCGATCTCGGACGACGCATCGCACTCGAATTTGACCTTCGCTCGGCGCTCGTCGGCGAGCAGTTCTACCTGCTCTACCAGCCGATCTACAACCTCGAAGACCTCAGCATCGTGGGCGTCGAGGCCCTGCTGCGTTGGAAGCACCCCACGGAAGGGATCATCCAACCTGACGAGTTCATCCCAATCCTAGAACAGACCGGACAGATTCGTGAAGTGGGCGCTTGGGTTCTTGAGCACGCCTGCAAGCAGATGGCCACGTGGCACACTCGCGGCGACACGCTCGATTTATCGGTGAACGTCTCGGGACGCCAGTTAGACAGTGACCTCATTGTCGACCACATCCGCGACGCACTGACGGCGAGCGGGCTCGCTGACACGTCACTCATCATCGAGGTCACGGAAACGGCCCTCATGTTAGACGTGGAATTGTCAGTCAAGCGATTGCACGCCATTAAGAATCTCGGGGTACGGGTCGCCATCGACGACTTCGGCACTGGCTATTCTTCGCTTGGCTACTTGCGCCAATTCCCCATTGACTGCATCAAGATTGACAAGTCCTTCACGAACGCCATGACCACGTCGCCCGAATCGCAGGCACTCGTCAAGACATTCATCCAACTGGGCAAGGATCTCGGACTGAAGACCCTCGCTGAAGGGGTCGAGACAATCAGCCAGATGGACCTCCTGCGCGCGAACAACGTCGCTGAGGTTCAGGGTTTCCTGTTCTCCCATCCCCTGGAACCTAACGTCCTCGAGGCGCAGATTCTTGAGCCGCTTCGTCCCTCGGGCACGACCCGACCGCCGCAGTCGACGTGACCCCGGTCGCCATTTCGCGTTGACACCACACGGAATCTGCGATGAGAACGTCGAACAACTATCAGCCGAGAGCG
>JBEKQN010000113.1:0-7994 GCA_049519675.1 Acidimicrobiales bacterium
GGTGCTTAATGTCATCAAGGCTGAGTTGAATAAGGGCGCCACTCCAGGCCGCTTCGTTCTCGCAGGCTCGACTCGCCTCGACGCGCTACCCCTGGCATCGGAATCCCTTACCGGGAGGTTGGCAAGAGTCACGGTTTACCCACTCTCTCAAGGGGAAATTAATAGAACGGTGGAAACCTTTGTCTCCACCGCACTCGTCGATCCTTCAAGATTGGTCACTAAACGGACATCAAAGTCAGTTCGTAACGACTACATCAAGCGTGTGTGCGTAGGTGGTTTCCCGCTCGCCCTCCAATCGACCACCGATCAAGCCCGGAGAAGTTGGATTGACAACTACATCAGACTCTCACTGGAGAGAGACATCCTCGAGCTTTCAAATCTCCGACAAAAGGCCAGGCTCAACGACTTGTTGAGAAGGATGGTCGGCCAAACCGGCCAGCTCATGAACATAAGTTCAGCTGGAGAACCAATAGGTCTCACTAAGCAGACAGCCGAGTCGTATGTCGCCCTGCTGGAGAAGTTGTTTCTGGTGTACCGATTAGAAGCTTGGGGCAAGACGCTCTACGCGCGTGCCATCAAAACACCCAAAATTCATGTTCTCGACTCGGGCGTTGGGGCTCGACTTCTTCGGCTGACACCTTCCAAGGTAGTTCCTCAAAACCCAACCGCCATGACCGAATACGGCCACCTGCTTGAGTCCTTTGCTGTTTCCGAATTATTGAAGCAGGCGTCATGGAGCGGTAACGTCGCTGATTTTGGACACTACCGAACGAGAGATGACGAAGAAGTCGATCTCGTTTTCGAGAACGATGAAGGTGGCATTATCGGCTTCGAAATCAAGGCTGGAAATAGTGTCAGTGGCAGCGACCTCGGCGGATTGCGGCAGCTCAAGAAAATAGCGGGAAGCAATTTCGTCGGCGGGATTGCTCTTTACACGGGAATTCGTTCCTACACTAACGAGCCCGAGATTCATGTGATGCCGCTTGACCGAATATGGACTCCTTAATTTAGGGTTCCACTTCCTGACCAGTGTTAAAGGTCACTCGCGAAAATCCGCCGCAAAGTTCAACGCGCACTTCGTCCGGTGGAGACAAATTCTGGGAACCGTAAGATGGAAGACGGACAACGCGGGTGCAGTCCTTGCGGTTTCGATTCGCCCGATAACCAGAGATGAGATTTGAATGAAAAAGCTCTTTGTCTTCGACCTCGACGGAACGCTCGCCGAAAGCAAATCCTCATTAAGTCCTGAGATGGCGAGCCTGCTCGGCGAACTGCTCAGTTTCATGAAAGTTGCCGTCATCTCTGGGGGTGCGTGGGAGCAGTTTGAAACACAACTGCTCGCCAACCTGCTCAGCGACGATCACTTTGAGAATCTCTTTCTGCTGCCCACGTGCGGCACGCAGTTCTATCGCTACGAGGGCAAATGGGTGAAGATCTATTCCGAAGACCTCACCGCTGACGAACAGAAGACAATCATCGCCGCGCTCGCCAAGGCAATGGACGAATCGGGCATCAAGGTCGAAAAGATCTGGGGCGAGGCGATTGAGAATCGCGGCAGCCAGATCACGCTGTCGGTGTTGGGTCAGCTGGCGCCGCTCAGCGCCAAGGAGAGTTGGGACCCCGACTTCGCCAAGCGCAAGAAGATAACGGCCCTGCTGGAGCCCATGATCCCGAACTTCTCGATCCGCATGGGCGGCACCACGTCGATCGACGTCACCAAGCCCGGCATCGACAAGGCGTACGGCATCGGGAAACTTCACGAACATTTAGATATCTCCATCAAGGACATGCTCTTCGCCGGTGACGCGATCTTTCCGGGCGGCAACGACTACCCCGCCCAAACAGCCGGCGTCGACTCGATCCTCGTGCGCGACACCAACGAGACGGCCCGCGTGATTCAAACGGTCATTGCCTGCTTGGGTAACGACAAGACGCAGGTCACGTCACCGAGGACGACGTAGTGCCGTTCAAGATGAAACGTCTCGACCTGGTCATTGAACCCGAGCCGGGCAACGCCTACGAGGTAGGTGGGATCCTCAATCCCGCGGCCGCGCGCGGACCCGACGGCGAGCTCTACCTCTTCCCGCGGATCGTGGCCGAGAACAACTACTCGCGCATTGGCATCTTGAAGGTGCTCTTCGACGAAAAGGGCGAGCCGTGCGGCGTCGAGCGAATGGGCGTCGCCCTGGAGCCCGAGATGGACTACGAGCTCCGGCCCAACGGCCAGGGAGGTTGCGAGGACCCTCGCGTCACGTACGTGCACCCGCTCGACTGCTACCTGATGACTTACACTGCCTTTTCTCCGGTGGGACCGCGGATCGCGCTCGCCATATCCAAGGACCTGCTCACGTGGCAGCGACTGGGACTGGCCACGTTCGAGCCCTACGAGGGCCTTCAGTTCAACGGGATCGACAACAAGGACGCGACGGGGTTTCCCATGGCCGTGCCTAATCCCTCGGGTCAACATGAGCTGGCGATTCTGCACCGCCCGCTCTTCCCCAATACGCTGCCCGAAGACAACAAGGAAAAAGACGATGACCGAGTTATCGACCTTCACCGCGAGAGCATCTGGATCTCGTACAGCGCCTTGCCCCTAGAGGGTGACGACCCCTCGCAGTTGAGCAACTTCACCTCGCACCACCGCCTGGCGGCCCCGGTCTCACCATGGGAAGCGCTCAAGATCGGCAGCGGCACGCCACCGGTGATGACGCGTCACGGCTGGCTGGTCGTGTACCACGGTGTTGGAGAATATCTTCTGCCCGACACCGGTGAAGAACGGCTCACCTACTCGGCGGGCGTCATGATCCTCTCCAAGGAGTACCCGCAGGAGCTGCTCTACCGCTCCATGCAGCCGGTCCTCGTACCTACGCTCTCGACCGGACCTCGCGGGACGCCATCCAACGTGGTCTTTCCTACGGGCATTGACCGGCGGACCGATATCGACAAGCCCCACCGCTACGACGTCTACTTCGGACTGGACGATTACCGGATCGGCGTCGGGCGTCTCGACGTGCCACCTAATCTTCCCCACGTGCCGGTCAAGGATCCGCCGGCGGGGAAAATCGAATAAAGATGCGCGCAATCTCCGTTCCTTTAAGGTCGTGGGCGTACATGTTTTCGGTTTAAGGGCAACGTTGTCCCGGCAACGTCACTGAATTTCACCAAGCGAAGGAGAGAAATGAAGGCGACCCAACAATTACACGACGCGGGTCAGAGTCTCTGGCTCGACAACATCACCCGCGGTCTCTTGGACGACGGCACCATCGAGGGTTATATCAACACCCACTCGGTGAGCGGGCTCACGTCCAACCCCTCCATCTTCGACAAGGCCATCAAGACAGGCGCCTACGACACCGAGATCATGGCCCAATCGACCAAGGGCCTCACCAACGAGGAGATCTTCTTTGACCTGGCTACCGCTGATCTACAGCGGGCGGCCGACCTCTTTAAGCCAGTACACGAGCGCACCGACGGCGTGGACGGGTGGGTCTCGCTGGAAGTCTCGCCGCTGCTCGCCTACGACACCACCAAGACCGTCGACGCGGCAAAGGCCATTCATCAGAAAGCCAATCGCGAGAACCTCTTCGTCAAGATCCCCGGCACGCCGGAAGGCTTGCCCGCCATTGAAGAGAGCATCTTCTCGGGCGTGCCCATCAACGTGACCCTGCTCTTTGACGTCGACCAGTACCTGGCCGCGGCGAACGCCTACCTGCGCGGCATCGAGCGACGAATCGAGAAGGGTCTCAACCCCGACGTCGCGAGCGTCGCGTCGATCTTCATCTCGCGCTGGGACACCGCGGTCGCCGGTGCCGTGCCCGATGACCTGAAGAATAAATTAGGCCTGGCCGTGGGATTTGAAACCTACCGGGCCTATCGCGAACTCATGGCGTCGGACCGCTTTCAATGTCTGGCCAACTCCGGCGCACGCATGCAGCGCCTGCTGTGGGCGAGCACCGGCACGAAGGACCCCGACGCCTCGGACACGCTCTACGTCGAGGGTCTGGCGTCACCGTTCACGGTCAACACCATGCCCGACTCCACGCTCGAGGCCTTCTACGACCACGGCGTGCTGGGCACTCCCGTACCCAGCGACGGCGGCGACCACGTCGCCTTGTTGGAGCGCTTTTCCAAGGCCGGCGTCGACAAGGGGGCGTTGGCGCTCAAACTCCAAGATGACGGCGCGACGTCATTTTCCAGCGCGTGGAGCGAGCTGCTCTCGAGAATCGACGCGCAGCTCGCCAACGCCAAGGCAGATTCATGAGCGCTCCCCTGCGCCAGCGCAAGTCGTGGAAGGCGCTCGAAACGCACTATCTCGAGATCAACTCGCGCCACCTGCGCGAGTTCTTTGCCGAGGACCCGCAGCGCGGCGAGCGCATGCGCGCCGACGCCGAGGGCATCTACCTCGACTACTCCAAGAACCGCGTCACCGACGAGACCCTGAGCCTGCTCATCCAGTTGGCCAATGAGTCAGGTCTCGCTCTGCACCGTGACGCCATGTTTTCTGGCGAGCACATCAATGTCTCCGAGGATCGGGCCGTGCTGCACGTGGCGCTGCGCATGCCCAAGGGGACATCACTCGTCGTCGACGGCGTTGACGTCGTTCAGCAGGTGCACACGGTGCTCGATCAAATGACCAACTTCGCCAACCGGGTGCGTTCGGGCGAGTGGAAGGGCCACACCGGCAAGGCCATCAAGAACGTGGTCAATATTGGCATCGGCGGCTCGGACCTCGGTCCGGTCATGGCCTACGAAGCGCTGCGTTACTACTCGCGCCGAGACCTCACGTTCCGATTTGTCTCCAACGTCGACTCCACGGACTTCGTCGAAGCGGTGCGTGACCTGAGTGCCGACGAGACGCTGTTCATCATCTCGTCCAAGACGTTCGGCACGCTCGAGACGCTCACCAACGCCCGTTCCGCCCGCGACTGGCTGATCCAAGAGTTGGGCGACGCCACGGCGGTCGCCAAGCACTTCGTCGCGGTCTCGACCAATGAAGAAAAGGTGTCCGCCTTCGGCATCGACACGGCCAACATGTTTGGCTTCTGGGACTGGGTCGGCGGTCGCTACTCAATGGATTCGGCGATTGGCCTCTCGACCATGCTGGCGGTGGGGCCCGAGGGTTTCTACGAGATGCTCGAGGGCTTTCACGCGATGGACGTGCACTTTCAGACCGCTCCCTTCGAAGAGAACCTGCCCGTCCTGCTCGGGCTGCTCGCGGTGTGGAACCGGGACTTCCTCGGCTGTCAGACCGTGGGCGTCATGCCCTACGAGCAGTACCTGAAACGCCTTCCGGCCTACCTGCAGCAACTGACCATGGAGTCCAACGGCAAGCACGTCTCGCTGGACGGCACGTCGATCGACTACCAGACGGGCGCGATCTACTGGGGCGAACCGGGCACCAATGGCCAGCACAGCTTCTACCAACTCATCCACCAGGGCACCACGATCGTGCCGGTGGACCTCATTGGCTTCGCCAAGAGTCTCAACCCGTTGGGCGAGCACCACGACATACTGTCCTCGAACGTCTTCGCCCAGGCCCAGGCGTTGGCCTTCGGCAAGACCGAAGAGGAGGTCCGCGCCGAGGGCACGCCCGAACACGTGATCGCCCACCGCGTCATGGAGGGTAACCGGCCAACGAACGTGCTGCTGTGCGAGATCTTGACGCCGCGGCTGCTCGGTTCGCTCATCGCGCTCTACGAGCACTCCGTGTTCACCCAGGGCACCATCTGGGGCGTGGATTCCTTCGACCAGTGGGGCGTGGAACTGGGCAAGGTCCTCTCCGTGCAGATCATTCCCGAACTCGAGTCCAGTTCTGAGCCCGAGCTCGCCCACGACTCGTCGACCAATTCGTTGATCACGCTCTATCGGGCGCTGAAAAGAAAAGAGGGCAGTCGTGGCGACCAATAAGCCAATGCAACTGGGAATGGTGGGACTCGGTCGGATGGGAGCCAACCTCGTGAACCGCGTGGTGCGTGACGGCCACAACTGCGTGGTCTACGACGTCAACGCGCAGACCGTGAAGTCGCTCTCGAGCAACCGCGTCCTGGGCGCCTCGTCACTGCAGGACCTGGTCTCCAAGATGCCCACACCGCGAGTCATTTGGCTGATGCTGCCGGCCGCGATTGTCCAGCAGTCGCTCGACGAGTTGGTCGGCTACCTCTCGGCCAACGACGTGGTCATCGACGGCGGCAACTCGTACTACCAGGACGACATCGTGCGCGCCGCGTCGCTAAAAGAGAAGGGCATCCATTACGTTGACTGCGGCACCAGCGGCGGGGTCTGGGGACTCGAGCGCGGTTACAGCCTGATGATCGGCGGCGAGGACGAGGTTATTGATCGTCTCGATCCGATATTCAAGTCCATCTCACCCGGTCCCGACCGGCGTCAACCGACGCCCAACCGTCCGAGTTCCAACGACACCGCTCCCCAGGGTTACTTGCACTGTGGACCCAACGGGGCGGGACACTTCGTCAAGATGGTCCACAACGGTGTTGAATACGGGATGATGGCCTCGATTGCCGAGGGCCTCAGCATCATCAAGCACGCCAACGTCGGGAAGTCCCAGGCGACCGAGGTTGACGCCGAGACCACGCCACTGCGCAACCCCGAGTTCTACTCCTTCGACATCAGCATCGCCGACGTCGCCGAAGTCTGGCGCCACGGTTCGGTCGTGAGTTCGTGGCTCGTGGACCTGACGGCCGACGCCTTGGCCCGCTCACCCGAGCTCGACGAGTTCAGTGGTCGCGTCTCGGATTCCGGCGAGGGCCGTTGGACCATTGAAGCGGCGATCGACGAATCGGTACCCGCCCCGGTGATCAGCGCCGCGCTCTGGCAGCGCTACGAGTCACGCAACTTGGGCGACTTCACCGCCAAGGTCCTCTCGGCCATGCGTTCGGAGTTCGGCGGACACGTAGAAAAACGCGGGTAGATGAATCACGAGTTGCTCACGTTCGATGACGACGAGGCGCTGGCGCACGCTGCCGCGTCCTACGTGATCGGCATTGCCCAACAGGCGGTCGCCGAAAAGGGCATCTTCGACTTCGCCGTGAGCGGCGGCAAGACGCCCTGGGCCATGTTCGCCGAGTTAGCGTCGCTCGACATGCCTTGGGAGCACACGGTGATCTACCAAGTTGACGAGCGCGTGGCCCCCGAAGGTGACCCCGACCGCAACCTGAGCAATCTGCTGGACAGCCTGGGTAATGCGCGAGCGCTGGTACGCCCCATGCCGGTCAACGACGTGGATCTCGACGACGCGACTCGCGAGTACGCGTCAATACTTCCGGCGCGACTGGACTTGGTGCACCTCGGACTCGGTCCCGATGGTCACACCGCGTCGCTCATCCCGAACGATCCGGTGCTCGAGGTGGACGACCAACTCATTGCCATGACGGGGCCGTACCAGGGACACCCGCGCATGACCATGACCTACCTCGCCCTGGCGCTCGCCGATCAACTCCTGTGGCTGGTTACCGGGGCCGACAAGCGCGGTCCGCTCGCCAAGTTGCTCGACGGTGACACGTCAATCCCCGCGGGACGGGTGTCCGCCGCCCACTCCCTGGTCATGGCCGACCGGTTGGCAACCGCACCATGAACGTCGAGGAAGAAAAGCAGCTCGCCGCGCACGCGGCTGCCGACATGGTCGAAACCGGCATGCGCGTCGGGCTCGGCACGGGCTCGACGGTGGCGTACCTGCTCGTCGAACTCGCGCGGCGCAATCTGAAAGCGGTGCACGTCGCGACGTCACCGCGCACGGCCGAAGCCGCCCGAGCCCTCGGGATCCTGGTCGAACCGTTCAACGTCCTGGACCGGCTCGATCTCTGTATCGACGGCGCCGATCAGATCGCCACCAGCGGCTGGCTCATCAAGGGCGGCGGCGGCGCCCAGACCCGGGAAAAGATTGTCGCCGCGTCGGCCGAACGTTTCATCGTGATTGCGGACTCAACCAAACTCGTTGACCAACTGCACCCCCCGGTGCCCTTGGAACTCTTGGCCTT
>JBEKQN010000114.1:0-7871 GCA_049519675.1 Acidimicrobiales bacterium
GCCCCGTCCGCGTCGACGGTCGGGTCGCGTAATGACAATCACCACGTCGTGACCGGCCCCTACTAGGGCGCGCAGTGAGGTAACGGACGCGTCGGGGGTGCCGAGAAAGGCGAGGCGCATCTAGTCGCCAAAGAGGCGATGTAGACCGTCGGGATCGTTCGCGGCGATCAGCGCTCGCTGCTCGCGAAGCAGAATCTTGGCCTCCCGACGTTGATCCACGTCCAGGCGCTCGATCAGGAGCACACCGTTGAGGTGGTCCATCTCGTGCTGCAAAATGCGACCTTCGTATTCGTCGGTTTGAATGTCGATTTCGTTGCCGTCGAGGTCATATCCGGTGAGGTGCACCGCGTTGGCCCGCGTGATGTCCCAACTGAGTCCGGGTACTGACAGGCAGCCCTCGTGAAAGGTCCACTCCCCGTCGGTCTCGACAATGGTGGGATTGATCACCACGAAGGCGCCGTCACCCTCGCCCTGGTCGTAGACGAACATTCTCTTCTGGACGCCGATTTGATTGGCCGCCAAGCCAACCCCGGGCGCGTCGTACATTGTCTCAATCATTGACTCAGCGAGCGCTTTGATTTGGCCGTCGATGTTCTCGACCTCGATCGTGACCTCGTTGAGCACGGGGTCGCCGTAAACACGAATTGGTAACAGGCTCACCCCACTACGATACCGCTCGCCCTTGGGCTAATGGCTGCCGGGCGTTCGCGCACCGCGGCGGTTAGACCCCGCGAATACCGTTGCGAGGCATGATGAGCGAGATATTTCATACAACTTCAACATGGCGCTCGAACGATATTGCTATTGCACCGCGACGCGAACTTTACCGGCTGGTCGAGGCGCCGCGGCCAACGCCGACGTGAGTGTGGTCAGGTCTTTCGAGCGCAGCACGTATCCCTCGGGCGTTTCGTGGGTTGTGACACCGCGAACCGCGAGACCGCCAACAAATTCTTCGGCACCGTCGCCGGTAACCTCCGCGCTGGCCCCGTACGGGCTGAGTTCTAAAATCTGAGCGGTCGCGACGTCATCGGCGATGATCTCTTCGAAACGGGCGTGTTGCAATGCGGTCAGGACCAAGTCGTCGCCGCGTCGAGTTTGCAGCACCACTTCTCCGCGACCCTCGCGCCGCGACCCCACCAAACGACCGGCCTTTCCCACGGCGGAAATCGCGGACCGGCGTGCCGACTCTCGAGGGGCGAGTAGATACTGGTCAAAATCTGCGAAGATCACGACGCCACATCGTCGCACTCGCTGGAATACCGCCTCGGTGCCCACCACGACCCGTTCGAGGGGCATCGAGGGATCCGTCGCCGCAGTCACCTCGCTGACGCTCTGAGAGAGTTGGTTGGCCACATCTCGAGCGAGTGTCGTCACGCCCACACGTATTCGTTTGAGATTCGTCGCGCCACACGATCGGCAGAACTTTGCTCGAAGTTCGTGTCGCTCGGAACAGGCAACCAAGCCGTCAACTTCTTCTTCGCCCTGACCGCACGTCGCACACCGCGCCAGCTCACCGCACCTGGCGCACGCGAACAGTCGACCGGTGCCCAGGCGTTGTAGCACCACGCATACCGCAACTGGATCGCCACCGTGCAGCGCACGATGAGCTGCCGACAGCGCGGACGCCGACAGCGCGCCGTCGCGCGGGTCGCTCTGGCGTCGGTCGACCACCTCAACGCGGGGCCATCCGCCCACCAGGTCGACGTCTTTTTCGTAGGTGCCGCGATCGAGCACGGCTGGCGAGGGGATCATTGAGGTCAACCACAGTGGGGCGTCGTCTCGCTGGCAGCGCTCGCGCAACATGGTCGTCGCGTCCCACGTTGGTGACGCCTGCGAACGGTAGGACTCGTCATCGGCATCGATGATGAGCGCCCCACTGACCCGCGGCACTGGCGCGAGCGCGGCGCCACGCGGGCCGACCACGACCGGCCAGCCCGCACGCATCCGGTCCCACTCGCCCTCACCCGAGGCAACGGCGCACCCGCGCTGCTCTAAGCGACCGCGCAGTCGACTGGCCCACGATTCGGTCGGCACCAGAATGAGCAGGGAGCCCTCACGCGACTGACACCACTCGTAGGCACCCAGCACCAACGCCAATGGGTCGGTCGTGGGAGAAAGTTGGATCACGCCCGGTGCGAAGTACGTCGCACTCTCCGCAACGCCTCTGGCCAGCGCCAGCGCCGTCGGCGGCAACGGCAGGGCCGTTATCAGTCGCTTGGGCGAGGTCGAAATCAGGAAACGCGACAGCGGGCTATACCATCGCTGAGCGGCCCACGTGAGCAGCGCGAGCAACGTCGGCGGCGGACCGTAACCCAGCCACTTGACGAGTGGCTTGAGGTCGCGCGTGACGTCGACGTCGTCGGTCACCCAGCCGCGCACCGAGCGATTGTTGAAGTCAACTCGGACACGGTCACCCACACCGACCTGGCTGGTCTTTTCGGTAACGGCGTAGTCGAAGGGACGATCAACCGCGGCGACTTCAGTGATGATGCGAACCGCGCGATTGGCGGCCACTATGACAGCGACAGTTCCCGGCGCAGGTCGTCGAGGCGGGGTGTCTGTTCCCAGGTGAAGCCCTGGTCGCTGCGCCCGAAGTGGCCGTAGGCGGCGGTGCGTAGGTACAGCGGTCGACGAAGGTCGAGGTCTCGGATGATGGCGGCCGGCCGCAGGTCAAAGATGGCGTCGACCGCCTTGGCGATCTTGGCCCGGTCGACCACCTCGGTGCCGAAGGTCTCGACGAGCACCGACACGGGGCGCGCGACTCCGATGGCGTAGGCCACCTGTACTTCGCAACGTTTCGCCGCGCCCGAAGCCACGACGTGCTTGGCGACCCAGCGAGCGGCGTACGCGGCCGAACGATCGACTTTGCTGGGGTCCTTGCCCGAAAAGGCGCCGCCGCCGTGACGGGCCATGCCGCCGTACGTGTCAACAATGATCTTGCGTCCCGTGAGTCCGGTATCGGCGTGGGGGCCACCCAGCACGAACTTGCCCGAGGGGTTCACGTAGATCTTCATGGAACTGGTATCGAGGTCCGCGGGCAGCATGGGTCGGATCACGTGCTCTACGAGGTCGGGCTTGATCTCGCTCTCGGAGTCGAAATTGTCGTCGTGCTGGGTCGAAATGAGCACCGTGTCGATTGCCACGGGCTTGCCCTCCTCGTAGGCCACGGTGACCTGGGTCTTGCCGTCGGGACGCAAGTAGCCAACGAGACCCGAACGTCGCACCTGGGCCAGGCGCATCGACAGACGGTGCGCCAACCAGATGGGCAGCGGCATGAAATCTTCGTTGTCGTCGCAGGCGTAGCCGAACATCATGCCCTGGTCCCCCGCGCCGAGCGCGTTGAGCATGTCCTCGCTGCCAATGCCGGAACGATGTTCTAACGCGACGTCAACGCCACTGGCAATATCGGGACTCTGCTGATCGAGTGAGACCAACACGGCGCAGGTACGACCGTCAAAGCCCTTCGCACTGTCGTCGTAGCCAATATCGATGATGGTCTTGCGCGCGATTGACTGAATGTCAATGGTCGCGGTGGTGGTGATCTCTCCGGCGACGATACACAGACCAGTGGTGAGCAGGGTCTCACAGGCCACGCGAGCCGCGGGGTCTTGGGTGAGGATGGCGTCCAAGACGCTGTCCGACACCTGGTCGGCCATCTTGTCGGGGTGCCCTTCGGTCACCGACTCCGAGGTGAAGAGAGTACGGTCGCTCATTGATCTCCTTGGCCAAACATTGAAGCCACCCTACTCAAGATATCTAGGGAAACTGCTTCTTTAGAGCGCAGAGAGAGCCGTTGCGTACCACCCGACCGGTCCAAGATGACCACTTCGTTCGTCTCGTGCGCGAAGCCCGACCCCGGGGCGGACACGTCGTTGACCACGAGCAGGTCCACCCCTTTTCGTGCGAGCTTTTCGAGACCGTGGTTGACGACGTCGTTGGTTTCGGCGCCAAAACCGACCACGATCTGTCCGGGCGATTTGGCCGCGACCAAGTCGAGCACCACGTCGGCGGTCGCCACGAAATTGAGTACGGGCGGTCCATCCTGCTTCTTGAGTTTTTCCTTCGCCGGCGTGACCGTGAAGTCGGCAATAGCGGCGGCCATGATCACCGCGTCATTTTCGCTCCAGCGCTTCATGGTTTCGTCGTGCATTTGCGCGGCCGTGTCCACGCGCACGACGTCAATGTCCCTCGCCACGTCAAGGGCCAGCGCCAGGTCCGACGTCGTGACGAGCGTGACGCGCGCGCCGAGTCGCTGGGCGACTTCGGCCAACGCGTGTCCCTGTCGGCCCGAGGAACGATTGGTGAGCACGCGAACGGGGTCGATCGGTTCGCGTGTGCCGCCGGCGGTGATAAGCAGTCGCTTACCGCTCAAGGGTCCGCGGTAGCCCCGGACGATCTTTTCGATGAGCGCGAAAATGACCTCCGGTTCGGGCAGGCGTCCGGCACCTTCGTCACCGCCAGCGAGTACGCCCGTCTCGGGTTCGAGCACCAGGACACCGCGACGGCGCAGTGTGGCCAGGTTTTCCTGCACCGAGGGCTGTTCCCACATCTCGGTGTGCATGGCCGGACACAGCAGTACCGGTCCGCGCGATGCCAGCAGCGTCGCGGTCAGCAAGTCGTCGCTGAGTCCCATGGCGTAGCGCGCGATGAGGTGCGCCGTCGCCGGCGCCACGACGATGAGGTCCGCGTGCTGGGCGAGGAAGGTGTGAGGAATCGGCGTCGCGAGGTCGCCGTAGAGAGAGGTTCGTGTGGGCTCACTGGCCAAGGCCGAGAACGTCTCGGCGCCGACAAAACGCACGGCATCGGGGGTAAGCACGGGAGAGACGAAGTAACCCGCGTCACGCAAGTGGCGAAGCAACTCAACGCACTTGTAGGCGGCGATGCCGCCGGCTACTCCTAAGACAATGCGAGGTGCGGGCGAATTAGGCGTCGCGGAGGGCATCGGTGAAGGCGTCCAGGTCGTTATTAGCGTCCTGTCGGGCCTGCTCCAACGCTTCAACTTCCAGGCGCTCGATCTCGATTTCGTCGGCGGTCGGACGGTGAAACTCCAGCTTTCCCTGGTAGAGCTCTTCGAGCGCGAGTGACAGCGACTTATTTGACAGTGACGTCACCTGGGGCGGAATGAGAGCCCCGTGGCCCTGTCCGAGGCCGTTGTAGTACTCGTTGATCTCGCGCGCGCGAATGGCCGCGACCGACACCAGCGTGAACTTCGAGTCGCCCACCTTGTGCAAGAGGTTCTCAATCGGCGGGTCAACGAGTGTGGGGCGTTCTACGCTCACGGTATTAGTCCTTTTCCAGGGGGTTTCGTCAGGGCTGACGAAGTACTTCCAGTATAGAGAGGATTTCGCTCGTTGCGCGATCGAGATCATCGTTGATCACGACGTACGAGGCCATTTCCTGGCCTTTGGCCAACTCGTACGGTGTACTCGAGAGCCGTTTGGCCACGTGCTCGTCACTGTCACCACGCGCGCGCAGTCGCTCTTCTAAGTGCACCATCGAGGGCGGCAGGATCAAGAACACCACCGCGTCAGGGTGCTGCTGGCGAACCTGTTCGGCTCCCTGAACCTCAATCTCGAGTAGCACGTCCTCGCTATTAGGTGGCGTGGGCACGGGCGTGCCGTAGAGGTTGCCGTGGAACTCGGCCCATTCGAGAAACTTGTCGTCATCAATGGCCCGTTCGAACTCGTCGCGTTCCACGAAGACGTATTCACCGCCTTTTTCGGTGGCGCGACGGGGACGGGTAGTCCAACTCTTGGACAACCAGAGGTGATCGTCACTCTCGACGAGACGCTGGGCCAATGTTCCCTTTCCCACCCCGCCGGGGCCAATGAGCACCAACATCAGTGGCTCAGCGGACAAGAGCTCGAAACAGTTCTGCGCGCTGCTTAGGGCCGAGGCCGCGAATACGACGGGTCTTGGCAATCGATGCTCGGGCCATTATGCGCTCGGCCTTCACTTCACCAATGGACGGCAATGCACTGATCAGGTCGTGGGCTCGCATTTGCGCGACGCACTCCTCGCGATCGGCCAAATCGAACAGCTCTTCTAAGGAGAGGTCGCCGGCCTTGACCAGCCGCTTCACTTCGGCGCGCCGACGGCGATTCGCGACCGCGAGCCGTGATGCTTCGACGCGCTGATCCTGAGACAATATCGGCGGTGTTGGAGCCACGTTTTGTAGAATAGTCCTCCGCCACGGCGCGTGTTCAGAGAAGTGCGGCGCTCAAATCATCACGCCAGCGTTGAGCGGCGTCGCGCAGCCCGGCCCGTTCGGGTCCGGCGTCTAACACGGAGCGGCTCACGCTCGGTAATACCGATCCAGAAGGACAATTCCCGAACAACCGCGCCACGTGATCGGCCGTGGCGCCCTGTGACCCGACGCCCGGCACCAAGAATGGACCGCCCAGGGTGGAGAGGTTGAACTCGGGACGGTCGCGAGTGGCCCCCAAGACGGCGCCCACGTGACCCAATCCGTCGTCACGTTGATTGAGTTCGGCAATCGCGCGCAACACCACGTCTTCGACGCGCACGTTGTCACTCGTGCGCGCGAGCTGCACGGTCCGTCCGTCTTCATTGGACGTGGCGGCGAGCACGAACACGCCACGGCCGTTCTCGTTCGCGAGGTCGAAGAGCGGCGCGAGCGCGGCGAAGCCCACGTAGGGACTGGCGGTGACGGCGTCGGCGGCGAGCGGCGAGCGGTCGTGCAACCACGCCTCGGCGTAGCCCTCATTGGAGAGCTGCACGTCGCCACGCTTGGCGTCGGCGACGATCAAGATGTCGGCATCGCGCGCGTCACTCATGAGACGCTCGAGCACGCGGTAGCCTTGGGACCCGAATCGCTCAAAAAATGACACCTGAGGTTTGATGGCGGCAGCGGTGCCGAGCACAGCTTCGAGTACCGCCAGCGCGCAGAATTCCAGGCCCTCGACCGAGTCCGGTCGGTCCCAGGACTCGAGGACTTGGCGGCTGGGATCGATGCCCACGCACAGCGGACCGAGGGCCCTGATGCGCTCTCGCAATCTGGTGGCGAAGGAATCAGCCATGTGCGGCCCCCACAATCTCTTCAATAGTTGTCACCCGATGATCCGTCATCCACCGACGAAGTTGCTCTTGAATTCTCCACGGTGCGCGAGGATTGGCAAAACTCGCCGTACCGACCTCGACCGCGTTGGCGCCGGCCATCAGCATCGCCACGGCGTCACGGCCCGAGCTGACGCCGCCTACGCCCACTATTGGCGTCGAAGGAAATGCGGCGCGACAGTCGTACACCGCACGCAACGCGATCGGCAAGATGCCTGGCCCACTCACGCCGCCGCCACCGTTGCCCAAGGCGGCCCGGCGGTGTTCTATGTCAATGGCCATACCGAGCACCGTGTTGACGAGCACCAACGCGCTCGCTCCTGCTTCTAGCGCGGCGCTGGCTATCGCGACGAGGTCCGGCGTGTTAGGACTGAGCTTCACCCACAGGGGCAGTCCCGCCTCGTGACTGGCGGTGACGATTTGTGCCGTCGCGTTGGCCGAGTGCGCGAAGATCGACGACGGGTCGTCAAGGTTGGGACAGCTCGCATTCACCTCGAGCGCGACGATGTCCGCGCCGCGCATGGCCCTCGCCGCGTTAGCAAACTCGGTGGCGTTGCGGCCCCAGATGGACCCGACGACGGTGGCCCCGCGTTCGCGTAGCGTCGGCAGGTACTGTTCGCGCCAGGCGCCAACACCCGGCCCCGCCAGTCCCACGGCGTTGAGCATGTGCACACCCGACGCCACCACCCGGGGTGCCTCGTTACCCGGCCAACTAAAGGAGGCGAGGGATTTGACAACGACCGCGCCGAGCGCCGAAAGGTCGCCGTATGCCGCCAGCTCGTCACCGTAGCCCG
>JBEKQN010000115.1:0-7839 GCA_049519675.1 Acidimicrobiales bacterium
TTGTCATGTGCAGCGAACCGGCAATGCGGGCGCCCCTGAGCGGTTTTGCGTCACCGAATTCGGCCCGCATCGCCATCAGACCGGGCATCTCGTGCTCGGCGAGCGTCATTTCGGCGCGGCCGAAGTCGGCCAATGAAAGGTCGGCAACTTTGAAGTCAAAAGTGTCAGAGGTCATGGTTCTCCTAAGGAATTAATACAGCTCCACCGGCGCCGACCTCTGTCGCGAACGCCTGGACAGATAATAGTGGTTAGGCGTTGACTCGGAACTCCACCACGTCGCCGTCGTGCATGACGTATTCCTTGCCCTCGATACGCGCCTTACCCGCGGCGCGCACGCCCGCGATGGTACCGGCCGCGATCAGGTCATCGAAGGCGACGACCTCGGCCTTGATGAAGTGCTTCTGAAAGTCCGTGTGGATGACGCCGGCTGCCTCGGGCGCGGTGTCGCCTTGATGGATGGTCCAGGCCCGCGTTTCTTTGGGCCCGGCCGTCAGGAAGGTCTGCAGCCCCAACGCGGCGAATCCCACGCGAGAGAGTTGGGCGAGTCCGGACTCTTCCTGGCCGTAGGACTGGAGCAGTTCGAGCGCGTCGCGTTCGTCGAGCCCCGAGAGTTCGGCCTCTACCTTGGCGCAGAGAACGACGCACGGCGCGGGAGCAACCGAATCAATGAGTTCTTGGGTGCGCGCGACATCGCCAATGGTTTTCTCGTCCACATTGAAGACGTAGATGAAGGGCTTGTCGGTAAGCAGGTGCAAGTCCGCCAGCGCCTTGTGGTCCAGACCCTTGGTGACCTTGGAGATGACGATTCCTTCGTTGAGTGACGTCTGCGCTTTTTGGACCTCCACCAATCTGGTGGCCGCCTCGCCACTACGTCGGGCCTCTTTTTCGAGCCGAACGACGGCTTTTTCAATGGTCTGCAGGTCGGCCAAAATGAGTTCCGTCTCGATGGTGGCGACGTCACTGGCCGGGTCAATCTTGCCGTCGACGTGAATGACGTCGTCATCGACGAAGACGCGAACGACTTCGCAGATGGCGTCGGATTCACGAATCGCGGCCAAGAATTGATTGCCCAGTCCTTCGCCTTCCGACGCACCGCGCACGATGCCCGCGATGTCGACGAACGTGACGACCGCCGGCAAAATCCGTTCCGACTTGAATATCTCGGCGAGCTTGGCCAACCGCGAGTCGGGCACGGCCACCACGCCAATGTTGGGCTCAATCGTCGCAAACGGATAGTTGGCCGCGAGCACGTTGTTGTTGGTCAGCGCGTTAAAGAGTGTGGATTTGCCAACGTTTGGTAGACCAACGATGCCAATAGAGAGAGCCATAGACCACTTGAGGTTACTCCGCGAGGGCCCGGTTACATTTGTCGCGTGAGTATGAACGAACTTTTGCAGCTGGACAATATTGCAAAATCCTTCGGTTCTACCGTCGCGCTCGAACCAACGTCACTGACGATAGAAGAGGGTTCCTTCGTGGCAATTGTTGGACCGTCGGGCTGCGGCAAGTCGACGCTCTTTAACGTCATCGCCGGACTCCTCAAGCCCGACTCGGGTGAGGTCCACGTGGCGAATCAGGTGGTCACCGGCACGTCGGGCCACGTGGGTTACATGTTGCAAAAGGACCTCTTGATGCCGTGGCGCACGGTGGAAGACAACATCACGATGGCGGCGCGGCTCACCCGCGGGGTGACGCGCGACGATCGGCTCGAAGCGCGGCGCGTCGCCAAACAGTACGGACTTGGCGAGTTCTTGCGTCACTACCCGCACGCGCTCTCGGGCGGGATGCGCCAGCGCGTTGCCTTCATGCGCACGTTGGTGACGCGCCACCCACTGCTGCTCTTGGATGAGCCGTTCGGCGCCCTGGACGCGCAGACTCGACTCGAGATGCAGCAGTGGCTGCTCCAAGTGTGGAAGGAAGCCCAACGCACGGTCTTGTTCATTACCCACGACGTTGATGAATCAATCTTTTTGTCGGACCGCGTGCTGGTGATGTCTCCTCGGCCGGGGCGGATCATCGCGGACTTCGCCAATCCGCTCGAACGTCCTCGTTCCCTCGACGTGCTCACCGATCTTCGTTTTGTGGAATTGAAGAGTCAGATATTGCACTTGCTGCATGGAGTCAGCTGACGATGAACTCGAATTCTCAGGATGGTCCGGTCTCAACGGTGAATCTCGATAGTGCCAGTGAGTCGCGAAGTGCGGGCGGTTTCAATCGATCAAGGCGTCGTGCCGTGTTGCGCAATGTTGGGATTCCAATCTTGTCGATTGCGCTGCTCCTCCTCTTGTGGCAGGCAATCGTTGTGGTGTTTCACGTGGCGCCATACATCGCGCCTCGACCGCTGGCCGCTATCCAGTCGGTGACGGACAACTGGGGGTCCTTGTGGCCCCTCGTGCTTGGCACCATTCGTGAGACGATCTACGGATTTGTGTGCGGGACCATCCTTGGCATCGGCCTCGGGGTCGTGATGGCCAAGGCGCCCTTCCTTCACCGCATGGTCTATCCCGTATTGGTGCTCTCCCAGGGGGTGCCGATCATCGCCCTCGGCGCCCCCATCGTGCTCATCCTCGGTTTCGGCATCGCGCCCAAGGTCGTCATCGTGGCGTGGATTGTCTTCTTTCCCGTCACGGTCAACGTGGTCGCGGGTCTCAGTCACGTCGATCAAGACCTGCTTAACCTGGCACGCGTTTACGGCGCATCAAAATGGCGCACCTTCTTGCTCATCGAGATCCCTGCGAGCACGACGTCACTCTTCGCCGGACTCAAGATTGGTGCCACCTACGCTGTCACCGGTGCCATCATCGGCGAGTTGGTGAGCCCGAGCGGCGCAGGTGGATCGTTGGCGCTCTATCAAGAGCACGCCAACACAAATTTCAATGTGGCCGCGGTGTACGGCACCACCATGGTGATGACGGTCATCGGTATTAGTTGGTTCCTGTTGATTGTGGCGAGTGAAGTCGTCGCCACACCCTGGCAGCGTCGCACCGTCGCGCGACCTTCCGTGTTTCACCGCGAACCCGACGTGGACCCTGCGTCCACGGTCCATTAACCTTCTGCCTAAGCGTTCATAAAGGGAGAGTTATGAAAATACGTAGCACGGGGGCGCTCGCCCTCGCTAGTTCGCTGGCCGTCGGCTCGCTCGCGATGCTGTCCTTGGGCGGTGGCGCATCGGCCGCACCGGTCACCAACGTCACGTACGCGTACGACTTTCCCGGACCGGACTTTGAACTCATTCCGCTGGTGGTCGCCCAAGATCAAGGCTTCTTCGCCCAGGCCGGTCTCAACGTCAAGGTTGTGTTCCCACCTGACACCTCAACCACGACGAAACTTCTCGTGACGGGCGCCGCCAATATTGGTTTCATCACCACGACGGACATGGGTGTCGCCGTCAACGCCGGAGCCCCGGTGCTGTCGATCGGCAATTACACGATGAGCAACAACTGGGCCCTCTTCGCCAAGCCCGGCGTTGCGCTGTCGGCCAACAAACTCAAGTCTGAGCTCGAGGGCAAGAAGATTTTCTCCTACGGCGACACCTGGACCGAGTCCATGTTGCCCTTTGTCCTCAAGAAGGCGGGACTCACCGATAAGCAGGTCGATATCGTGACCGACCCCACGGGCCAGGACTTCAAATTCCTGCTCGATGGCAAGGTCAACATCGCGACCAACACGTCGAACTACGAAGTCGCGGGCTTTGACACGTCGGGACTGAAGGGCAAAGAGCCGACACTGCTCGGCACGGCCGTTGGCGCGCCGAATATCCCAATTTGGGTGTACGCCACGTCGAAGAGTTACGCCACGTCGAATCCCACGACGGTGTCGAAATTCATGTCGGCCGTGAAGAAGGGCACGCTCTGGGCGATTGCCAATCCCACGAAGGCAGCCGTCGAGTTCGACAAGTTGTATCCCAAGAGCGGCTACACCAACGCGTACAACCTTGATGGCTGGAAGTTGACGATTCCCTTCTTAGCCAATAGTGCGGGCCAGTACTTCACGCAGACCAGCGCCCAGTGGGCCACGATGTCCAAGGCGCTCAAGAGCATCAACTTGATCTCGTCGGTGCCGTCGCCATCGACCTATTACACCAACAAGTTCCTGCCGTAGTCGTGACCGGCACGCACGCGCCTCGGATCGGGGTCGTGGGCACGTGCAACGTCGATCTCGTCGTTCGTTGTCGACGCTTAGCCCGACCCGGCGAGACCGTGCTCGGCGATGACGTGGTGCGACTGAGCGGCGGCAAGGGTGCGAACCAGGCGGCCGCGGCGGCGCGACTGGGCGCCCACGTCTCGCTCATGGCAACGCTCGGCAGCGATGACAGCGGCGAGTGGTTGCTCGATGTTCTTCGAGGATACGGCGTACACGATGAATTCATCCGACGTTCTCCGCGCCCCACGGGCACGGCGTTCATCACGGTGGATGACCTCGGAGAAAATGAGATAGTGGTGTCCACCGGCGCCAACGCCGATCTCGACCTCGCAGAGTTCAATCTCCACGACTTCGACGTCGTGCTCGCGCAAATGGAGATTTCGACGTCGGTGCTTGAGGATGCCGCGCAACGAAGCCGTCACTTCATCCTGAACGTGGCTCCCGCCGCGCCGGTGAGCGCCGAGACGCTGGCATTGTGCAACGTGGTCATCGCCAACGAAGTTGAGGCCGAGTCGTTTGATCTCGCGGCACTCGAACACTGTGTGGTGACCCTGGGCGCCGCGGGAGCGGTCCATTACCAATACGGCACCGAGGTGGCGCGGGCCGGCGCGCTCGAGGTTGAGCCGGTCGACACGGTGGGAGCGGGCGATGTCTTCTGCGCGGCGTACGCGTTGATGTGGGCGAAGCGTTCAACTGACGACGACGCGCTGCGCTATGCCGTGGCGGCCGGGTCCCTCGCCACCTTGGCCCTCGGTGCGCAGGGCGCGCTACCCACTGATGAGGCGGTGCTGGCGTGGCTCGCACGCGGGTAGTTATCGACACCGATCCGGGTGTTGACGACGCGGTCGCGATACTGCTGGCGCTCGCGAGTCCGGAGATCGACGTGGTGGCGCTCACCACGGTGGCGGGAAACGTCAGCCTCGAAAAAACAACACTCAACGCCCGGCGCCTGCTCGAACTGGCGGGACGGCGCGACGTGATCGTCGCGGCCGGTTGCGCGCAACCCCTCGAGGGACTGGCGGGTGATGCGAGCGAGGTCCACGGCAGTGACGGGCTTGGCGACATTGCGTGGCAAGAGCCGAACGTCGCACTTTCCGAGTTGCACGCGACGGAGTTGTTGGCCGAATTGATTGCTCAAGGCCCGCTCACAATTATCGCCATTGGACCGCTCACGAATTTGGCCACGTTATTGGAGCGACATCCCGGCATCGAAAATGACGTCGAGCGCGTCGTCATCATGGGTGGCGCGTCCTTCGAGGGCAACGTCACTCCGGCCGCCGAGTTCAACATTTGGGCCGACCCCGAAGCGGCCCAGCGTGTGTTGGCCGCCCATTGGCCGGTCACCGTAATGCCGCTCGATCTCACGCACCAGGCCTTTCTCAATGATGATGATTTGTCGTTTCTGCGTGGCCTGGGCAGCGAGGTCGGCCGACGGACCGCGGACATCCTCGAGCCCTACGCCAAGTTCCACGACGAGTGGTACGGGAACCGGGACCTCGTGATGCACGACGCGATGGCGGTCTACGAGGTGCTGGACCCGTTGGCGATATCCAAGCAGGGCGTCGTGATCTCGGTCGAGACGGGCGGCGAGCACTCTCGGGGCGCAACGTGGGTCGACCGGCGGCGCATCCACGCGAACAGCCCGGTAAAAATCGGCGTGCGCGTCGACAATCGCAAGTTCGTGACGCTGCTCCGCGAGCGCTTCGCCACGTACACCTGAAGCTTTCGGAGTTGATGTCATTCGACGGAGTGATCGTGACCGTCCGTCACGCCGAACTCGCCACATAAAGTTGTGCCATGAGTTCACCAAACGTACTTTCAGGTGTTGTCCCATTCCGCGATTGGGAGACGTGGTACCGCGTCACGGGCGATCTTTCGTCGTCCAAAGTTCCCCTCGTGGTCGCCCACGGCGGACCGGGATGCACGCACGACTACGTGCTGGCGCTCGCGGAGCTCGCCAAGGACGGCCGGCCAGTGATCCACTACGACCAATTGGGCGGCGGACGATCGACGCACCTGCCCGACAAGGGCGGCGACTTCTGGACCGTCGAGCTCTTCTTGGAGGAGTTGGACAACCTGCTCGCCGCGCTGGGCGTCATTGACCGATACCACCTGCTCGGTCAGTCGTGGGGCGGCATGCTCGGTGCCGAGCACGGCATCCGCCAGCCCGCGGGGTTGCGCGCCCTCGTGCTGAGCAATTCGCCCGCGTCAATGGAACTGTGGGCCAGCGAAGCGAAGAAGTTGCGGGCGTTATTGGAACCCGAGGTTGAGGCGGCGCTCGATCGTCACGAGGCGGACGGAACGACGGATGACCCCGAATACATCGCCGCGACCACGGTCTATTACGACGAGCATGTCTGTCGCGTAGTGCCCAATCCCCCCGACGTTGTGCGCATGTTCGAGTACCTTGCGGCAGATCCCACGGTCTACAACACGATGAACGGGCCCAATGAGTTCTTCTGCATCGGGACGTTGCGCAACTGGTCGGTCGTCGACCGCGTCAAGAGCATCACCGCACCAACCCTGCTCTGCTCGGGACGCTTTGATGAAGCGACACCGGCGACCGTGCAGCCGTTCTTTGACAACATCGCGGACGTTCGCTGGGAGATATTTGAACAGTCCAGTCACATGCCGTTCGTCGAAGAACCCGAGCACTACCTCAGTGTGGTGGAGTCATTCCTCGCCGAGCACGACTGAACCGCTCCAAGTCAACTAATGGTGAAGACCGCGAACGTTTGACGGCGGCAGTAGGGGTTGGACGGCCACTTGATTCCAATCAATGCGTGGACAGGTGAAGCGTTCGTAACTGGCTTCAATAATGGCGTCGTAGTTGACCCGCCATCCCTGGAAGTCGCGCCACGCGGCATCGTGGTCGGCGACCAAGGGCACGCCGCTCTTGTCAAGGTGCTCGAGCACGAGGTCGAACTCGTGACGCGAAATCGAAATCGGATCGGTTGGTTGGGGATCCACGGGATAGGGGACACGAAAGTAATCGGCGAGTCGTCGCAGGGCAATCCACCCTGAGCGGATGCAGAGGCCCGCGGTGGGCGATGGTGGCACGTCAACCGCGGCGTTAAATATGGCCGCAGCGTCGAGCACCGTGGCCGCCGCACCAATCCAGGTCTGTTTGGGATTCGGTGACCGGTAGAAATTGAGGATGGTGAGGGTCGTATGGGTTTCACCCACATCGATGAACCACTGCTCCCACTCGAGCCACAGTTTGTCGAGCGCATCGAAGGACTTGACGCTTTGGGCGACTTCGAGCACGCCCCAGGGCGTGGCCGGCACACCGGCGCGAACCGCGAGCCGCGCGACGGAGAGTTCGCGACGCTGAAACGCCGTGTACAGCGTAGGGATAAAGGCAATCAGGAGTGCGAGCAGTGTCAGACCAATTGCCGCTTCGATGAAACCGAGGGTGAGTTGCACGCCGCCGTTGCCTGAAATAACGCCGAGCGTGAACAACGACGAGCCTGACATCTCGAACGCGTGACCATAACTCGGCATGCCGGCCGCCACGAATCCGAACCCGAACGCGATGACGCTCATGGCGAGCCAGAGGGCCTGGTACGAGAGCAGGACGATTGACGCGTAGAGCGAGAGAATCCGGTCCCGGAACTCGTACGAGCGACTTGGTCCGGCCACCATGCCAAAGATGGCACCGATTGCCTTCGATACCAGACGACTCAAGCGGACATT
>JBEKQN010000116.1:0-7667 GCA_049519675.1 Acidimicrobiales bacterium
CTTTACCTCGGCCCAGCCGACATCGGAAGCCATCAACGCGACGTACACACCAACGGCCACGGCGGGTACCGGGGTGACGGTCACCTTCACCGCGACAGGCAGCTGCTCGATTGGCGGTAGCAACCTCGTGACGTTCGGGCCCGGTGCCGGTACGTGTGACATCAATGCCAACGCCGCTGCGAACGGTACCTACATACAGGCCCCCGAAGCCCAACAGGCGATCGTGGTCATCGCCGGAACGGGCGTCACAACCATCACCGGGAACAACGTCCTGTTTTATGTGTCACCGTCTGGCGGATCGGTGAATTTCGGAGGCAACACATCGGTGGAACTCACCCCGTTGGGTTCCGGCCTCGCGATCTGGGACGCGTCGTCTAATCCCGCCACCACCGTGACCATCACCAATGTTGCGACCAGCCGTAATACCTACGGCGGTATCTATGTACCTGGAGGATCCGTGAACGTGACGAGTAATAGCTTCACCGGCTCGATGAGCGTAATGTTCATCGTTGCGCAGTCCGTCAGCATGGCCCAGCAGCTCACCTTGAATGTGACGGGGCCGTGAGACGATCAACACATCCTCTGGCCGGCCTGTTGCGTCGTATCCTTTTTCGCAACCGTCGTAGCGAAGCGGGCGACACCCTCATTGAGATTCTGGTGACCGTGACAGTCTTAGGTGGCTGCGCCGTCGCCCTCATCATCACCTTCGGCACGGCAATCTCGGCCTCCGCCGACCACCGAAACTTGACGACCAACGCCACGGTTCTCCGGAACGTTGAACAGGCGGCGTACTATCAACTGGCCCTGCAGACCCCGCCGATGTTCACGCCGTGCGGCAAAACCACTGATTATTCAGGGATTAACTACGGTGCTCCGACCGGTTACGGCGTGGTGATGCCCACAAGTCCCGGGGTTGAGTACTGGAATGCGACGACGAATACCTTCGGCACTTCGTGCCCAGCTCCGAACGCACCACAACTCATAACGCTCAACGTGTCGAACCCGAACGGGAGCAGTGCGACGACGCAGTTCGTGGTCGACGGAGTCGGAGTCCTGCAGACCCCGGTCACCGTCACCGCGGTGACTCCTTCGTCGGCGAGTGTGGGCACGTCCAATCTGCTCCTCACCGTTACGGGTACCGGATTTCAGCCCGGCGCGACGGTCTCATTCTCCAACCCATCGGCATCGCAAATTACGGTGCCGGCGCCAGGGACGGCGACGTTCGTGTCGTCGACGACACTCGACGTGTTCGTCAACGTCGCCGCCACTTCGACTCCCGGGTCCTATGACGTGCTGGTGACCAACCCTCTTGCGTCGCCGGTCTCGAGTACGTCACCGCTCTTCACCGTCCTCGCGTCGGTGCCCACGGGCATGCACGTGACCAAGATGGTCGGCAACATCGGTGACCCGGTGGTGGACGACCCCGATGAAGACGCGACCTCTGGTTGGGACGCGTGGGACACCATCACCGTTGCGAGTGGATCCGGCGCACCATTGGCCGGTGTGGTCGTCAACGGTACGTGGAGCCTCACGACCACTGGCACGTACACGAATTCCTGCACCACCGACGCGACAGGAACATGCACCGTGTACGACGGGTGGCGGGACGTGTTGCATAACGTCACGACAACGTTCACCATTTCGAGTAGCACGAGTACGAACCCGGCTATCGGCGGATTGGTGCTCAACGGCAACACCTACAATCCAAATTTCCCCGGCTCAGTCAATTCCATACTCATATCGCCGCCAACACCATCATGAGTACGAACATTGGGTCCGGCCGCAACGGGGGGGAAACGAGAGTGACCGGCTCCAGGAGTTGGAGCGGCCGCACGACGACCCGACCAAAGCGTTCCGAGGACGAGTCCGGCGCGCTGCTGATCTTGGCCCTCATCTTCATGACGGTGATCGCTACCATCTGCGCGTCGTTGACCGTCTGGGCGAGCAGTGACCTCAACAACACGTCAAAGTTCGGTTCCGCGCTCTCGCTCCAGGACGCCTCGAACAGCATCACGCAGTTGGCCCTGCAGGACATTCGCTATAACTTCACCGACTCGACATTGAATGCCTCTCCACCCCAGCCGTGTTGGACGCCCCAGTCGGCGCCACTCGTGTCCCAGGAACTGTTCAACAATGAGAACGTCGCGGTGTGGTGCAGCACGCAGTGGAATCCCCTCAGCCCCACTACTCGCGTCGTCACCTTCTCGACCTGTCTCGATGCCGGGAACGTGGCTGTCCCCGCCGGCGCGTCGTCGACGTTGATCACTCAGTACGCGACGGCGTGTCAAGCGAACCCATTCCTCCAGGTGGTGGTCGACTTCGATGACTTCCCGAGCACGATCGCCGCGTCCAATTGCTCACCACAAGGTAACTCGACGTGCGGGACAACGTTCTCGGTGGTGAGCTGGGCATTTGGTGCGCCAGTGCCGTCGGTGGCCACAGTTAAGGAGTCGGCTAATTTGTCGTGCGCGTCGACCAAGGAGATCGATGTCACGGGTGTTCAACTGACGGGGGCCACGTTGGTCAACGTCGTCCTGTCGAGCGCGAACAACGTGATCTTTACCGCATCGGTGCTATCTGGCGGCACTGATGGGAACCTGTCGGCGTGCGCGCCGAGCCAGATGCAGTCCGGCACGACCTACCAAGTCTCGGTGACGACGCCGAGCGGTACGAGTGCCACCGTTCCACTGCTATTTATGTAAACCTTTCAGAGAGTATCCGGAAATGTCGGCCCGGTCGCCTTCGAGCGATCGGGCCGACATGATGGAGAGCATTTGACGTTCCGGGCGGCGACTGTCGACTTCGCGTCCGCGCGATGGCGATCGTCCTTGCAGCATGACTCCGCCGATCGTGGCGTTCTCGAACTCCCGTCGCTGAGGAGCACTATCGACTCCACGCACTGCACGACACCGTCGTCGGCCCGACACGACCATCGATGAATCCAGCCCGAGGCGTAGCAACAACTCTTGCCCACGGTGGTCACAACGCTTGGACAAACGGGGAATCTTGGCGACTTGCCTTCGTAGGCTCGTGAGTCCAGGAGGTCGGTCAATGGTGTTTGCTTACTTATTCATCGTGGTGATCATCGCCGCGCCGGTCGTGGTTTCGTTGGCGACGACGTTCAGCCGGAGGATCGTGCGCAAGTTGAACGACAGCGCGGCGAACATTCCATCGCGCCAGATCCTCGACGCCGTAGCGTCGATGTCGCCCGCCGAGCGCGTCGCGCTCTTTCCGACGTTGTCGGTGGCGCCGACCGGCGTGCGGCACAAGAAGTCCGATGTGCAGTCCACCAGGAACCCCGTTAAAGAGTCAATCAGCGCCTGAACCGTTGACAGCGATGTCGAGAACAACGACGTCGCCGTCCCAATGATCGCTATGTCCCTGTTTTTTGTTGGCGACACATCGACCGTGTGGGACTGAGCGGCCCGAGGCGAGCGCAATACGCCCGCAAAGTTCGATGGATGCGCGGCATAGGCCAGTTCAAGCGCCAATACCGTCACCCCTTTAGGCAGGATGTCTGTGTCGGGCGCGGGTAAGTACTCCCACCACGATCCCGCGTAGGTGGCGTTGTCGTCCGCCGAGTTGACCTAGACCCGGCCTTCGCGAACCGTGTGACCGAGGGAAGCCGAGGCATTCGAGGAATGCCTGGTCAAGGCCTGAGTGGGCAGGAAGGCGATTCGGGGTGACTTGGGAGCAAATCTCCCCGAAATCCCTTTAGTTGTAAGGGAAAGTACGCCTTGAATTGTGTGGGAATTGCGTGAAATAACTCCAAACAGCATGTACAGTTCCATGTAGCCGTTCGAAACATCTTCTTACGGTTCGTTATTGGGTAGTTCCGAGCGTCGGCCGACCCACTAGACCATAAAGGGAGTAGTTATATGATTTCGACCTACCAACGGCTTAAGCGCCAGAGGGATGCTGGAGAGATCAACGGTTTCACCTTGATCGAACTTCTCATCGTCATCGTTGTGCTCGGTATCTTGGCCGCAGTCGTCATCTTCGCCCTTGGTGGCATCACCAGCAAGAGCGCGGTTGCCGCATGCCAGGCTGACGGAGCGACCGTATCGACCGCCATTGCCGCGCTCGAGGCGCAGTACCCGGGAACCACACTGTCCAGCGGAGTTCTCACGACGGGCACCAATGGAAGTGGCCCGTACATCCAGTCGTGGCCTAACAACTCGGCGCACTACTCCTTCACGGTCTCGGGTTCGTCGACGGCCGGTCTGAGTCTGAGCGTTGTCGGTGGGTACTCCGGTACGTACAACGGACCGAGCTCCTGCACCGGCGTCGTTTGATCTAGTTTTTGCTAATTGTCACAAAGTGCCCGGCCATGTGCCGGGCACTTTGTGACACGGGTCCCGATGAAAGGACGTGACGGAGTGTCCGAAACACAATCACCCAGGATCGAACCATGGCTCCAGAAGCTGTGGGATCGAGGTGGATCGGACCTGCTCCTTTCGGGGGGCTCGGCACCGCGAATACGTGTTGACAGCAAACTGCAGCCCATCGAAGGTGAAGCGGTTCTCACTGGTGAGGAGATCGACGAGATTGCCAAGCCCCTGCTGACCCCGGAACAACTGCTCGTGTTCGAGGAGCAACTTGACGTTGACTTCGCGTTTTCGTGGGGCGATCGAGCTCGCATCAGAGGAAGCATCTTCACCCAGCGCGGCCAGACGGCCCTGGCGCTTCGAGTGATCCCGGCCAGAATCCCCACGTTCGACCAGTTGGGTCTGCCCTACGCCGCGAGTTGGGTGGCCGAACAACCTCGAGGTTTCGTACTCGTCACCGGACCGACCGGTTCAGGAAAGTCAACGACGTTGGCCTCCATCGTCAATCAGATCAACGAGAATCGAGCGTGTCACATCCTCACGATCGAGGACCCCGTCGAATACGTGCACACGCACAAGACGGCGGCGGTGAGCCAACGCGAGGTCGGTCTCGATAGCCCCTCGTTCGACCGGGCACTACGTTCAGCCCTCCGTGAGGACCCCGACGTCCTGTTGATCGGCGAGATGCGCGACATTGACTCCATTCAGATCGCCCTCACCATGGCGGAAACGGGACACCTCGTCTTCGCCACCCTGCACACCAACGACGCCCCGCAGGCCATCGACCGAATCATCGACGTCTTCCCGGCGTGGCGTCAGGAGCAGACGAGGGTGCAGCTGGCCGCGTCCCTTTGTGCGGTCATTGCCCAACGACTCGTGCCGAGAATCGGCGGGGGAATGGTGGCGGCGTATGAAGTTTTGATTGCGACCCACCCGGTGCGTAACTTGATTCGAGAGGGTCGCTCCAACCAACTCCAGAACGTCATGTTCACCAATACCAAAGAGGGCATGCAAACATTGGAAACGAGCCTCGCGAAACTCGTCGTGGAGAACACGATCACGTACGAGGACGCCATGCTCATCACCGCGCACCCGAAGGAACTGATCCGCACCTTGGAGTCAATGGACAAGACAAGGGTTCCTGTATAATTTATTAAGTGAGTTCACATCGCGGTCCGGATTTACCGTACTCGGTGGTGGCTGGCGTCACGCCGTGTGGACCGGGTTGGCTGGTCGCGAGCGCGAAGCAGGCCGGCTCAACTTTCGCACCCGAGCCACCCAAGCTCTACGACACCTTTCTCGAGGTCCTCAGCGAACGGCCATCGTTCGCCATCGTCGTGATCAACGTGCCGATCGGCTACTTGGATACCCCTGCATCGGGCGCGCGCAAGTGCGACATGGAGGCACGCTCGCTCTTGGGACGTCGCGGCGCGTCAGTGCACAACGCGCCGAGCCGAGCCGTGCTTACCGGTGAGGTGCCGATGAGTGAAAGTGGACTCGACGCAGTCACCGCCACGATTTTCCCGAAGTACCAAGAGGTCGCGGAGGAGATGTCGCCCTATCGTCAACGCGTCGTCTACGAAGGTCACCCAGAACTCAGCTTCTACCAACTCCATAAGGACACTCCGCTGAAGCGGTCCAAGAAGATCGAAGCGGGTCGCGAAGAACGTCGCGCGGTCCTAGAGGAGAGGATTCGCGGCGCAGAACGCTACCTCGACAATCCGATGCCCGGCGTGCCCCAAAAGCACATCTTCGACGCCTTCGCTCTCCTGTGGACGGCGCGACGGGTACACGGACACGCGGCGTTGCGGATCCCGAAGGATCCGATGTGGGACTCCGAGGGACTTCGAATGGAGCTCGTCTACTAGTTGTCGATTCAGGAGAAACGTTGGAATGGACTCAGCAACTCCGGTCCGGCGTAGACGGCCAGTGCGACGCCGAGGGCGAGGAACACACCATAGGGAATCGGTTGGTCCCTCGACATCTTTTTCGCCGCGATCAGCGCGACGCCGATGATGGCTCCGATGAGATTGGCCGCGAAGAAGCCGAGGAGGACGTAGCGGATCCCCAACCATCCGAGTCCAAGACCCAACACGGGCGCGAGACGGACGTCGCCGAATCCGAGGACGCGTGGACTGACGAAGTTAAGGACGAAAAAGACCACGAACCACCCAACGGCGCAGAGCGCCGCGATGAGGAGTCGATGCCACTGACCGGTGGCACCGGCTTCGATGAGGAGTGCCACCGACATCAGCGCCAACGTCGGGTAGATGATCGATTTGGGCAGGATCAATTTCTCGAGGTCGATTGCCGCCAGCGCAAGCAAGCCGGCCGCCAAGATCAGCAGCGCCGGAAGGTCCCCATTGAAGCCGACGCGCGCGGCGACGCCCGCGAAGAGCGCGCCACAGAGTAGTTCCACCAGGGGGTAGCGAGCCGAGATCGGTGCCCGACAGGATCGGCACTTACCTCGAAGGATCAGCCACGACACCACAGGGATGTTGTCGCGTTCGAGGATGGGTGTCGCGCACGTCGGACACTTCGAACGGGGCGTGACGATCGACTCGTGCAGGGGCACTCGGTAGATCACGACGTTGAGAAACGATCCGATGGCCAAGCCGAAGAGGCCGCATCCGCAGATGAGGATCGCTAGCACCCGGACGTCTCGTGACAGCGAGGCTGTGGGTAGGTGTCGGGCGGTCGTGGCACGCCCCGTCGGCGAGGCACGGAAGGGGCTGGAGACTTCACCGTGATTACCTTTCCGTTCGCTGCTGGGTCGAGTGGCGACCTTCCTACCAAGTTATTGGCATCTGCGCCCAGCGCTGGGCATTCACTATTCGAGTTGTTCTCGCAGACGGCCGGCAATCCCGTCCGAGGATCGCCATTGTGGTCAAGTTGGTACCGAAGAGTGGATGGTACAGTCGCTGCGTCGCACCAACCTGAGACGGAGTTGTTCGAATGACGTGTCCGATTTGCGGCGCCAGCGCTCGCGCCAGCGGCTCGCTTTTTACATCCTTCTCCAGTCGGATGTTCGCCTTCGCCCGGTGTGATGAGTGCGGCTACGGGTGGGTAATCGATCCCCGGGAGGATTATGGCGCCATCTACGACGAGGCGTACTATCTCGGTCGCGGGGCCGACTCCGGGGTGAACTACCAGGTCCAGTTCCTCGCAGAATCCGACTCTTTGCTCGCGAAGATCAAGAACGTGGAATACGACGCACTGTTGACCACCCTGACGAAGGTGCAAGAGGCACGCAATCAAGGGCCGATGTCAGGCATGAAGATCCTCGATTTCGGCGGTGGTGTCGGGGGTTTCGTTCGATACCTCAACGATCGCGGTCTC
>JBEKQN010000117.1:0-7653 GCA_049519675.1 Acidimicrobiales bacterium
CTGGACGAGCTCCGCGGTCTTGCCGAAGTACGTGTTCGTGCCCGTGGCGTAGACGAGGGCGCCAATCTCGCCCTGGCGGATAATGGATGCGGAGAACACCGAGTCGCCCGGACCACACGTGGCGGGCAACGACTCACCGGTCAGCGCCGATTGGTCGACCTCGACCGGGTCTCCCTCGAGCAGTCGCGCGTCGGCGGGGACGATGTCACCCAGGCGCAGCCGGATGACGTCGCCCGGGACGAGCTCTCGCGCCGGCGGATTGACCCACTGGCCGTCGCGCAGCACCCGGGCCTTGATCGCGAGCTCCGCCTTCAGGGCGTCGATGGCCTTGCCGGCTTGGTGCTCTTCCCAGAACCCGATGCTGGCGTTGGCGAGCAGCAAGATCAAAATGATGATGAAGTCGGGCCAGTGGCCCAAGACGCCCGATAGAACGACGGCGACCTCGATCATCCATGGGATTGGCCCCCAGAAGTAGCCGAGGAACTTCAGGAACTGGTTCACCTTCTTCGCTTCGATCTCGTTCGGCCCGTACTGTTCCAGGCGGGTGGTCGCCTCGGCCTGGGTGAGACCCTTCGGTGACGACTCCAGGCGCTTCTCCACCTCGGCGAGGGGCAGAGCCTTCAGGTCGTCGTTCGTGTGGGTCTTTGATTTGGGCTTCGCGCCATGACCCTCGGACGGGGGACCGTCAGACTTCGCACTCGACATGTCGCACTCCTTCGCATGGCCAACGCCTGATGATTCCGACACTTCGTCTCCTCACGGCCACCCGCCTCGCAACGGGACTACTCCCGATCATCAGACTGCAAGGTCGTGGTCAATGGTCGGAGGATACGTGATGTCCTTAGTATATGCAATAATTAGTGTATGAATATACTTGCCCCCGAATCACCCGACTCGGTGATCGACGCCGTCCTGTCGGCGAGCCGGGTGCTCGTCGCGGTCGCGGCTCGTTCGCTGTCCGACATCGCCGAGGAGGTCACGCTCACTCAGTACCGGACCCTCGTCGTGCTCGCTTCGAGAGGACCGCAGAATCTGGTCGGGTTGGCCGAGGCTGTCGGGGTGACGCCGGCCACCGCGACACGAATGTGCGACCGTCTCGTGAAGAAGAAGTTGATCGTTCGTCAGTCTGAACAGGACGACCGTCGACAGGTGCGCCTCGCGCTGACGAAAAAGGGTCTCAAACTGGTCGGTGCCGTCACGGATCGACGACGTCGCGAGATCGAGGTGATCCTGAGTGCAATCGACCCGGAGGAACAGAACGTTCTCGTCCAGGCCCTGAACCAGTTCGCGGCGGCGGCGGGGGAGGTCCCCGAACAGGATTGGTCAACCGGGTGGGACCTTTAGATGCCTCGTCGCAATGTGGTCGGAACACTTCGGTGGCAACGAAGAATGCGCTCCGCTCAGGTACGCGCCGGCCGGTGGCTCGCGTCGGCGACCTACACCCAGAAGTGGCTCGTGCTGGGCACCATCGTCGGCATCATCGCGGGACTTGGCGCCGTCGTCTTCTACGAGGTACTGCGCCTCGCGACGTACTTCTTTCTCCAGGTGCTCGCGGGCTACAAGATCCCTCAGCCAGCGAGTGAGGGTGGGGCAGTGGCGTCCGCGCACTTCGCTCGACCGTGGGCCATACCGCTCATTGCCTGCGTAGGTGCGCTGGCCGGGGCGATTCTTGTCTTCGCCGTAGCGCCCGAGGCCGAAGGGCACGGTACTGATGCTGCGATCGCCGCGGTACATCACAATCCCCGTGGCGTGCGAATGCGCACCGTCTTCGTGAAGATCGTGGCCTCGGCACTCACCATCGGCTCGGGCGGCTCGGGCGGGCGCGAGGGTCCGACGGGCCAGATCAGTGCGGGGTTCGGCTCATTCCTCGCCCGATTCTTCGACCTCAGTCCGTCTGACGCGCGAATCACTGTCGCGAGCGGGATCGGTTCGGGCATCGGGTCAATCTTTGGTGCCCCCCTTGGAGGCGCGGTGCTCGCCACCGAGATCCTCTATCGCGACGACTTCGAGGTAGAGGCCTTACTTCCTTCTTTCATCGCGTCCATTGTGGGTTACGCGGTCTGGGGATCCTTCGAGGGATTCGGTCCGCTCTTTGGCTACGTCGGGAACTACCAACTCACGAATGCCGTGCAGTTGGGGTGGTTCGGGATCATCGGCATCCTTGGCGGGTTAGTCGGTCTGCTGTACGCCAAGAGCTTCTACGGCATGGCCGCGTTCTTCAGCCGACTCACCATCCCTCGCTGGGTCCGCCCGGCGATCGGCGGCCTGCTCGTCGGTTGCATCGCGCTCGCGATCCCTGAGGTGCTCGGCACCGGCTACGGCTGGATACAAGCGGGCCTCGGGGCCCAGCTCATGCACATCCCGCTCTGGATTGTGCTCATCCTGCCCTTCGCGCGCATCGCGACGACCGGGCTCTCCATTGGCTCGGGTGGCTCGGGCGGCATCTTCGGACCCGGCATGGTGATCGGCGCCTTCGTCGGCGCCGCCGTCTGGCGCCTGCTCGAACCGGTCGTGCCGAGCCTCGGCCACGACCCCGCCCCCTACGTCATTGTCGGGATGATGGCCTGCTTCGGGAGCATCTCGCGGGCGCCGCTCGCGGTGATGCTGATGGTCGCCGAGATGACGGGAACGCTCTCGCTGATCGTGCCGGCCATGGTGGCGGTGGGCCTGGCGACGCTCATCGTTCGCCGCAACGACGACACCATCTATCGCAGCCAGTTGCGTAGTCGGGCCGAGTCCCCCGCGCACCGCATCCTCACCGGCCTTCCGCTGCTCGCGCTCGCGACGGCGTCACAGGCGATGGCCCCGGCACGATGTGTGCTGGTCGAGCCGGGCGAAAGTGCGATGTTTCGGGCCCAGATGGAGGAGGCTGAAGTCAGCGCTGCGCCGTTGGTTGATTCACAGGGTCGCTACGTCGGTGTCGTCACGTTCGAGGCGCTGGAGAAGGCGACCGAGGACACCAATGCCACGGGCGTCGAGGGTCTGGTCGATGCCACCTTCGCACCAATCCACGAATCGGTGCACTTGGACGTCGTCCTCGATACCGTGACCTCAACGCCGCAAACGTGGGCGGCCGTCATCGACGACGAGCGACGCGTCGTCGGAACAATCGCCATCACGGATATCGTGCGTAACTATCGCCGGACGATGCAGGCCAATCTACGTCGAGCTTCTGAGTTGGGCGGGTCGACAGGAATCTTAGAGATCACGGTGGCGAACGATTCCCCGCTCGTCAACATGCCACTTCGCTCAACGTCGATACCGCGCGGCGTACTCATCACCGCCATTGAGCGTGGGCGAGATGTCATTCGACCGACCGGTGAGACCGTCATCAAATCTGGCGATCGCCTGATGGTGCTCGGTGGCGCCAACGAACTGGACGTCCTCGGCCAACTCGCGTCATCTATGCAGTAGTGAATCGCACTGTCGAAATGTGGCAGGGCAGTCTCGCATTGGTTTTGAAACTTGGGGACTAAGAATTGGGTGATTCGCGTCGCGAAAGCGGAAACCTAAGTATTTTCCAATTCAGCATTATTGCGCGTTGGTCCGTTTTCGCAGATTGGCAAAAATCTGAGGTCTGAAGTGGGGCCTTTTCGGACCGTGGCACCGATTTCGGCTTGTGTGCTCAGACTGCCTCGAAGAGGTAACCGGTTTTAGAAATGCTCGGCAATCCAGCGCACACGAAGGAATTGGTGTATTTGTCTGTCTCGTCGGGGTGCGTGTCTCACGAAGTTGGGTCCCCGACTCTTCCGGAGCTACTCAAATCGACAGCGTTTCCAGTTTTCTTGTAACGCTTTTTTCTCTCGCAAGACAGTAATTGTGGACGAGACCGTCCGACGTGCCGACATCACTGCGTACTGCGCTGGAAGGAAACAGCAAATGAAAAGAATTCTTGCCGCTCTCGTCTTACCTGGATTACTCGCCGTTGGGTCGCTCGGCCTCGGCGTCGCACTCACGACTGCGCCGGCAGGCGCAACCGAGCACGCCCACGCCACGATGGATCACACGTGGCATGGGACGATTACCAAGATCAACGCCAAGATGGGTACGACCAATTCATTCAGCTTCAAAAAAGGCACCGAGACGTACGTCGTGCACTGGAACGCAATGACCCACTTCGTCATGGGCACGGCGAAGAACATCAAAGTCGGCGCACTGGTGACGGTGACTGGCACCGTGAAGGGAATGATCATTACGGGTACCAAGTTGGACGTGTAGGAACACGCCTGGGACCCGCGACGGACCCGTTGTCGAGGGTACCCGGCGTATCGCCCAGGCGATTTCCCCTGTGCGATTGGCGCGTCGGTGTTGTTATCTCTTGTAAATGTCAGAATAGAAATGAGTCGCTAGCATGCCGCCTGAGTCTTCCGAAAAATATTCCAAAGAGCCGCAAAAGAGGGTCAACGTCGGAAGGCGTGTTTTTCTTGGGGTTACGGCACTGGGCGCGCTGGGCGTGATCTTCGGCAATAGCGCGCAGAACATTCTCGGTAACGTGTTCGGATCTGGCGTCGGCGGGCTGCTACCCGGTGGCGATCGCTTTCGGATTTATTCGATCACCGGTAACTATCCCAAAATCTCGAGGGAACGGTATCGATTGGTCGTGAGCGGACTAGTGGATCGCCCAACGACACTGACGATGGACGACCTAGAAGCGATGCCGAAGACGTCCTTTACGAAGACCTTTCAGTGCGTGACGGGTTGGCGAGTCCCCGATGTGCAGTGGGAAGGGGTCAAACTCGCAGATATATTGACGCACGTTGGTGTGCAACCCGGCGCCGTGGCGGTGAGTTTCGACTCTTACGATCGCGCCGACACGGAAAGCCTCACTCTTGATCAGGCCCATCTGCCCGACGTCATTGTCGCTTATTCGATGTTGGGTGCCCCGGTCACGACCGAGCACGGCGGACCGGTTCGTCTCTACGTCGCTCCGATGTTTGGTTACAAGTCTTTGAAGTGGCTCTCTGGCATTCGTGTCGTTGATCAGGTCGAGCCTGGTTTTTGGGAGCAGAACGGGTATCCGACGAACGGGTGGCTCGACGGCTCGACAGGGCCCACCAACCCCAACCCCGGTTTGACCTGAGATGTCCACCGCCTACGCTCCGGCTAAGACCTTGCGCCTGCTGCGTTTTGACCGGGTACAACGTACCGCTCACTGGGTCAATGCG
Source organism: Acidimicrobiales bacterium (assembly GCA_049519675.1). Taxonomy (GTDB): domain Bacteria; phylum Actinomycetota; class Acidimicrobiia; order Acidimicrobiales; family RAAP-2; genus RAAP-2. The sequence continues at coordinate 5,166 of JBEKQN010000117.1, forward strand.
ACGCTTTTTTTCATTCTCATATTCACGGCGATCCCGCTCTACTTCGGATCGTTCTTCGGTGTCGTGCTACCGCGCCACCTTATTGAACAGATTCATCTCTGGACGGGTCTATCTCTGGCGTTACCGGTCATCATTTCTTTGGTTGGACCGTGGGGCAAGGCAATGCGCCAAGATTTCCGGCGCATCAATTACTGGACACACGACGAAATTCGTTGGATAAAGACTTTTGGTTCGTCAAGACTCGAAGCCGACAAGTTCAATCCGGGCCAGAAACTCAATGCAATTTTCGTTGGCGCGTCGATTCTCGTGATGCTCGTTACTGGTTCGATGCTGCAGTGGTTCAGATTCTTCCCCGTGTCGTTTCGTTCAGGTGCGACCTTCGTCCACGACACTTTTGCTTGGATCATCTTCATCGTGGTGGTCGGACACATTTTCATGGCACTCACTCACCGAGAGGCGCTTCGTTCGATCTTCAGTGGTCGGGCTAGTGAGGTTTGGGCCCAGCACCACGCGGGCAGGTGGTTGAAAGAAGAGCGACAAAGCAAAGGAGGGGGTGAATCGAGAGCCGAAGAGGTGATTTAGAAGTCAGTCAATCTTTTTAATCATGTCCCGACGATCTTTCGACAAGGATGAGTCGTTGCCGTCTCGCGCATCAGGCATTACCAAGTAACAGAACATCCATTGTCGATTTATCACGTATCAGCCGAGACAACACGAGTCTCAGTGGGCCGCCCGGGTCGCGATACCTGCACCTTGGGTTGAAAGGAACTTTCCGATGTGTGGGTGGCGCCGGCCGATTGAACAAATCAAGGTGTTGGCGAAACAGACGCGTTCACCGACTCCTCGTGCTTTCAGTGACATCCTCAACGAGCGCTTGCGCCACGTGGACAAGTGCTTTTTTCAGCTCCTGGTTCTGGCGCTGTGACAATCCGGCGACCATTCGCTCTTCAAGTGCAATGGCTCGTCGGTGCGCTTCTGCGAGAACGCGAGCGCCTTTTTTGGCGAGGAACGTGCGACGGATTCTGCGGTCGCGCTCGTCATATTCACGGTCAATGAAACCTGCCGCCTCCAACACCACGAGAATTTCTTGCGTCGCTTGCGGACTGAACATGCTTGTATGAGCCAGATCCGCACCCGTCGCGCCTGGTTCAACTTCCACGAGACGAAGCACGCCGAACTGAGACGCCGATATGCCTAAGGGCCTCAACTCCGCTTCGAGGGCGATCCACAGAGCCTGTTGTGCTTGACGCAATAAATAGCCGAGCCGTCCGTTCGGGCCTCGATAGTCCTCACCAATCGCTGCGGGCATCACGTCATCGTACTTCGCTGCTTTTCGAATCTTATGTATAGAACACTTGCGAAGAACGATCCGGCGCTATATCATCAGGTTCCTGATGAGTTTCATACGTTAGGAACTCGAGATGAGGGGGTAGGTAATGGCAAAATTCCGGATATCGACGCACGGACGGTTGCAGGACTGGATCGCCGTGGAGAAGGGTTACTTCGAAGACGAGGGACTCGACTACGTCATTGACATGCGAGTGCTCGAAAATGCTGATCAAGATATAGCAGCCCCCGCGTTGAGCGACGTGCGTACTGGCGCATACGAGTTATACCAAGGCGAAAGCGGTGGCAAGCAGAACATGAGTTGCGCGTGTCACTGGGCAACCAACCAAGCTTCTACCGATTCGGCCGGACGAATGTGGGGTCGCGCGTACTCTGTCCTTCCGAGTGGCGTCTACGTTGCCGCGGATTCGAAAATCCGTAAGCCCGAGGATCTTGCGGGGATTGAAGTTGCGGTCGGTTACCACTCCGGCAGCCACTTTTCGACCATTCAGGCGCTGGAAGCGTATCTCGAACCTGACGCAATCAAACTTCGATTTGTTGGAATGCCGTACGACCGAGTCGATGCTCTTCTCAGCGGCGACGTGAGTGCGGCAGCAATTTGGAATGCCCCGAGTTACATCGTCGAACAACTCGGCTTTCGAAAGATTGTTGACAGCACGTTCATGGCGGGTTTCATGTTCGGTGCGCAGACTGAACCGGACGACGTCGAACGCTATTTCAAGGCGTTGCGCCGCGCACAGATGGAACTGGACCTTGCTGCAGAAAGGTACAAGCACTACTACGCAAAGGAGATCCCCGCGCGATACACCGAGTTGGTCGACGTCCGAGCTTTCGGACCGGGAGAGCGAATCGTCTTCTTGCCCTACACAGAGGAAATGTACGAACGTTCTCAAGAGTGGATGCAAGCGCGCGATTTGTTTCCAACGAACGAAACTCGACTCACGTATGGTGAGGCCGTCCTCGTCTGATTGTGAAATTCGGACGAAAGGGAACTGCCGCTGAGTTAGTCGATGACTTGACCTTTGTCAGACGCTGTTGTATTTCGTGGGTCAAGTTTCCAAGTGTTGCAAAATTCGGAGGCCTAAAGTGAAGTCTGTGGCCGCGCGCAACGCATTACTGAACCAAAGTTGGGGTAGTTTGC
>JBEKQN010000118.1:0-7637 GCA_049519675.1 Acidimicrobiales bacterium
CCAATCGTCTGCTGGCCGGTGGTCGGTGGCGGCGTTACGACGCGCGGCGGTGCGGCGGGCGGTGTTGGCATTGGCGTCGGCGCCGTCGGACGTGAACTTGATCCGCTGTGTGACGGACGAGGGGCGCCGCCAACCTGCAACGAACTCTCTACCCAACGAGAAAACTCCGCGAGCGCCGCGCTGAGTCGCGTGCGTTCCAAATCAAGTTGACGAGTCAACATGTCGACATCTTCGCTGAGACGCTGCTTGAGTCCGTTCAAGCGATTGACCTCGTCCTCCGCGCGGCTACGGGCTTCACCAATAATCTCCCGCGCGCGCTCCTGCGCGGCGACCGTAAGGTTGCGCGCCTGCTCTTCGGCCTCGTGTTGGGTCTGTTCGATGAACTGTTGGGCAAGGACAATGAGGGCCGTCACCTGCTCGGCTCCCGAACCTGACGTCACAATGCGCGCCGCGGGCGCGGGCGAAGGCGCGGGGGCCAGCACGGGTGCCGGAGCCGGGGCGAGCGGTGTCGGTCCCGTTGATGACACCGGGCGGCCGCTCTCTAACTGATTGATGCGCTCGGCACCTAGGCGCAGTTGCTGGCGCATCTGCACGAGCTGATCCTTCAGCTGGCGGGCCTCAACGGACAACCGCTCTAAGAACTCGTCAACCTCGTCGACGTTGTAGCCCTTAAGACCTACTTTGAAGGCCACCGTATCAATGATGTCAAGGGCCGATGACCCGTTACTCGTACTATCCATGCATGTACCCTACCGCCCCGTTGAAGCGCAAAAGCGAATGATGCGACTAGATGACGCGGTTTATGAAATAGAGCAGAAGGATCGCAACCAGTACGGAAAAATCAATGGGCACTCCACCCGCGCGGGGACGTGGCAAAATTTGGCGCAACGGTCGCAGCACGGGTTCAGTCAGGATGCTGAAGATCCGTTGCGTCTGCGCCAAACCGCCGTTGCTGCTCGACGCGGGAAACCAGCTCAATGCCGCCGCGATGAAGAGAATCAAAATGTAGAGAGAAATAATCTCATGAATTAGCGTCATGCGTTATCGAGCGAGCGATAATTCGTAGCCCGCAGGCGGTCCTTCGTATCAGGGCTGATGTGCGTGCCCTGCGGGCTGACCAGGTACACACCGTTAGCTAACGGTTCAATTTTCGCATTCAAGGCGTACGCCGTGCCCGCGGCAAAGTCGACCAAGCGCCGTCCGAGCGTGCCGTCAATCTCTGACACGTTGAGCAGCACGGCGCGATTATTGCGCAACATGTCCGTGATGCGTCGCGACTCATGATAGGTGCTCGGAAAGAAAATGGCGATGTCGCGCTCCTGGGAACTAGAAGTGATCCCGCGCGCTCCCGCACTGGCCAACGGCCGTACGCGTGGTCCCTGCCCGGAGGAGTCCAGCACGGAAATTGACGAGATGCGCAGCGGGTTCGTGCTCGAACGCGGCGTTCCCGATCCGCTGGCAACGGTGGGAAATGGACGGGCGGCGCGTGCCGACGACGACACCGAGGGCTCTGCTTCACTTTCGAACGATGGCTGGTCGGCAAAGAGTCGCGCGGAACCCGACGACGTGTTGTCGCCGTACTCGTCCTCGACGAGGCCTAGGAAGCCCAGTACGTGACGCACCTTTTCATTCATTGAAATCTCCTCGCGCCTTCACGCCCACATTCATATTAGGCCGGTGACATCAGCGTTGAGTCCTAGGTCCAAACAACGCTCGACCAATGCGAACTTCGGTGGTGCCGAATTCGCACGCCGCTTCGAGGTCGTCACTCATGCCCATCGAACGCTCCAGCACACCCAATTCATCCGCTAAATCACTCGTGATGTGAAAGGCTTCACGAGCGCCGGGCACGTCCGGGGGCGCCACCGTCATGAGTCCGCGCACGTCTAACTCACGGGCCCGTGCGAGTCGTACCAGGCCAGCCACTTCACTCGCCGGCGCGCCGTTGCGCGTGACGCCGTTCGTGCAATCGACCTGCACGTAGATCGCCATGCGCGGCCGGGCTCGAGCGATCCTGTCGATCTCCTTGACCCGCGACACCGCGCAGAGCACGTTGGCGGCCGTCGTGACGCGAAGGATCTTGTTGGTCTGCAGCGCGCCCAAGAAGTACCACGTGAGGTCGAGATCCTGCGTTGCACTCTTTTTCTCTTCGAGCTCGGCGACGTAGTTCTCACCCACGTCGCGCAGACCCACTTCACTCGCGGCGCGCACGACGTCAACACCGAAGGTCTTGGTGACGCCGACAATGCGAACGCTCTCGAGCGCTCGCCCGCAGCGCACAATGCGCGCGCGCACGTCGGCCAGATTGGCCGACACTCGTTGGACTAGTTCGTCGCTAGCGAAGGAAGCTGGGAAGGTCGTCATCGCCACCGACGTCAAAGAAGTCATCGCTGGTGGTGCTCGCAAAAATATCGCTGCGTGGACCTTCGGTCATTACGGGCGCGCTGGTGGTCGTGGGCAGCGATGGCGCGCTGTGATCAAAACCAGCGGCAATCACCGTCACGCGCACCGCGTCGCCGATGGTGTCGTCAATGACGCTGCCGAAGATGATGTTGGCGTCGGGGTGCGCGATCGAGTGCACGATCTCGGACGCGTCGGTCACTTCGGACATGGTCATCTTGGAGCTGCCCACGATATTGATCAAGATGCCTCGGGCCCCGTCAATTGACGCCTCGAGCAACGGTGAGGTGATGGCGGCGCGGGCGGCATTGACGGCGCGACCCTCCCCCGTCGAGGTCCCGACGCCCATGATGGCGGTGCCCGCGTTACGCATGACGGTACTGACGTCGGCAAAGTCGGTGTTGATGAGACCGGGCACCGTGATGAGGTCGGTGACACCCCGCACGGCGGAGAGTAGGACGTCGTCGGCAATCTTGAAGGCGTCGAGCATCGAGGTGTCGGCCGCGGCGACGGTGAGCAGGCGGTCGTTGGGAATGACGATCAGGGTGTCCACCTTGTCGCGCAGCTGCTGGATGCCCTTTTCGGCTTGGATCGCGCGCCGCTTGCCTTCGAAGCTGAAGGGCCGAGTCACGACGGCAATCGTCAAAATGCCCATGGCCCGCGCGACGTCAGCGACCACCGGAGCGGCGCCCGTGCCGGTGCCGCCGCCTTCGCCAGCGGTGATAAAGACCATGTCGCACTCCTTGAGTGCATCCTCGATTTCGGGGCGATGGTCCTCGGCGGCCTGGCGACCGATCTCCGGGTCGCTGCCCGCACCCAGCCCTCGGGTCAGTTCACGACCGATGTCCAGCTTGAGGTCGGCCTCGCTCATGAGCAACGCTTGCGCGTCGGTGTTCGCCGCAATGAACTCGATGTTGCGAAGGCCCGAAGCAATCATGCGGTTCACCGCGTTGACACCACCACCACCCACTCCAATAACTTTGATGACAGCGTGGTAGTTGTTCTGGCTGAGACTCATGAACTCCCCTTGGATTGACTCTTCTATTGTGTCCCACCGGCGCGGTGGGACACGAACTTCGCGAACAAATGTCTCAGAAGGCTAGCCAGCCCTTGGTTTTTGGTCAAATGGTCCTGGTCACGACGGGGCCGGACCGGTGACCGCTAACTCGTCGGGCACCGTCACATTCACCACGTCACCGACGCCGAGTGTGCTGTGGGCTATCACCGACGCAACGGCGACAAATTTTGCCCGCAGTTGCGTTGCCGGTCCCAACACGAAACTCACCGGGGTGGTCATTTTAAGCGTCACGCTGCCGTGCGAGTCCTCGGTGATTACGCTCACCTGGCTCGCGAAGGCTTTGGGTAGTTCGCTCGCCACCAACGCGCTCGAGCGTCCCACGCCGTCAAAGGGCCACGTGGCTTTTGTCGCGTCGACGTAGCGCAACGTCGGCAAGTTGATCTTTAACGGTGCCCGTCCCAGGTTGCGGCCTTGGCTGTCGACATAGTCCAGCACGTGATGGGGTCCGAAGGCCACCGCGACGGCATCACTCTCGTGCACGATCACGACCACGGAGTTGGGCCAGTGTTTGGACAGACTGACCGATTCAATCCACGGAAAGACCTCGAGGTTCTTTTCAATGTTCGCGACGCTCACGTCGATCATCGCCGGGTGCTCGTTCAGTCCCGACGCGGCGAGTACCTGGGCGCTTGATTCGTGACGCACGCCACTGAGACTGACGTGCTGGACCTCGAAGAAGGATTGGTGCAGCGCCCATTGGCCACCCAGCACTAACACGGTGACGGTCACGCCGAGGGTCACCAGCACCTTGGTGAGCGGCGTGAAGCCCGAGCGCTGAGGTGACGTCACCGCGCCGGCGGCGTTGGACGCACTGGCGCCACGCCGGCTCACTCGAAGTCCTCGAAGCCGAGAAATCGGTGCTCGGGTCGCAACGCGACGCCACTGAATTCGAGTACCCGAGCCCGTACCGCTTCCAGCAATTCGTAGACGTCATTAGCCCGACCGTTCTCGTCGACCAGAATGAAATTCGCGTGCTTTTCGCTGACCGAAGCGCTGCGCACGCGCAGCCCCTTGCATCCGGCCGCCTCGATCAGTTCGCCGGCGTGGCGGCCTTCAGGATTCTGAAAGACACTGCCGGCGTTCGCTCCCCCAGGCTGATGCTCGCGACGCCAGCGCACGATTTCGCTGAGTACTTTCTTCGCCGCGTCGCGGTCACCACGAGCCAGTTGCAGGGTCACGCTGGTGACGACGTGCGAAGAGTCGATCGCGCTCGATCGGTAAGCAAACTCCAATTCCGGCAACGACCACACGCGAGTGGCGCCGTCGCGCCAGGTCGCAACCTCGCTGACACAGGCCGCCATGTCGGACCCGTGACCGCCGGCGTTCATCACCGCGGCCCCGCCGAAGGTACCCGGCACACCAACGGCCCACTCGAAACCCACAATCCCCTCGGCGCAGAGCCGTCGCGCCGCGACCGGCAGGTCCAGTCCCGCGCCCGCGCGAACCCTCACGACGTCTGCGTCGTCGCGCCAGCTCAGTTGCGCGAACTCGTCGACGAGATGCAGGCCCAGCACGTCATGTTCCCCATCGGCAACCAAGAGATTCGATCCGTTACCCAGCACAAAGGTCGGGAGTTCGCTACGCGCGATCAACGGTCCCAGCTCCTCGAGGTCCTTCGTGCGCGCGAGGGTCACCAGGGCGCGAACCGTGCCGCCGACGCGATAGGTCGTGCGCTCGCCGAACGCCGCGTGTTCGACGACGCGACCGTGGCCGACCTTCACCAATTGCTCGATTGACATCAACTCAGTCCACCACTTAGACGCTGGGCGACCTGGGCAATGTCGCCGGCACCGAGCAACAGCACCACGTCACTCTGATCATGACGCGATTCGAGAACCTTGAGCACGTCGTCAAACGTGGCGCCGTAGGCGCTGGTGGCTCCCGGACGCGCGTGGATGTGGCGCGCGACCAATTCGCCAGTTGCCCCGGTGGGGTTGGCTTCGCCCGAGGCATAGATGTCGGCAACAACAATATTGTCTGCTCCCTCTAGGGCCGCGGCCAACGGCTCCGCAAGGCTGAGCGTGCGCGTTACCCGATGGGGTTGGAAGACTGCCGTGACGCGCTCATAGCCAATGCTGCGTGCCGCCGCCAACGTCGCTGCGATCTCTCCGGGTAGGTGGGCGTAGTCCTCGTACACGTCGACGCCGCGCCACTGTCCGAGATACTCAAAGCGCCGCGGCGCGCCGCAAAAGGCACGCAGTCCCGTGGCGATTGCGTCGGGCGCGACGCCCAGGGCGCTCGCCAGGGCGGCGACGACAGCCGCGTTGGCGACATTATGCGCACCCGTGACGCCGAGGCATAACTCGAGGGCCCCGATCGGACCCGTCAGCCTGAATGACGCGCTTCTCTTGTCGAGCGTGACGTTCTCCACCGTCCACGCGGCGTCGCGCGTACCCACCAACTGCACGTCGCGCCCGCTTCGTGACGCCACCCGGGCCGCGCCGGGATCATCGCCCCACACCACCACCGGTCCCGTCGTGCGCGCCAGCAGGTGCGCGAACTCTGCTTCGAGTGCCTCCACGGTGCCGTAATGGTCCAGGTGATCGGACTCAACATTTAGCAGGCCCAGGGCGAAGGGCACTAACAGGGAAAACGTGCCGAAGCTCTCGTCGACTTCCAGTACCAGCGAGCCAGTGCCAAGGTGACCGTTTTCGCCCAGGCCGGTAACCGCCGCGCCAAGCAGTCGCGAATCGTCACGGCCGGCCGCGTGCAACACGTGGGCCAACATTGAAGTGGCCGTGGTCTTGCCGTGCGTGCCCGTCAGCCCTATCACGGGCTGGCGCTGCGCCAGTGTGGCCAACACCTGGGCGCGAGTAAGCAGCGATGCCCCACGGTTTCTCGCCGCGACCAGTTCGACGTTGCTCTCCGGTATCGCGGGTGAGAACACAATGATCTGCGCGTCCGAACCGTTTGACGCGTCATGTCCGACAGTGACGACCACGCCCGCGTCGCGCAGGGAGACAAGCACCGGCGATTCAACCACGTCGCTGCCGCTCACGCCACAGCCCATCTCGACGAGCAACCGAGCGAGTCCGCTCATACCCGCGCCGCCGACACCCACGACGTGGACCCTCACCCCCGGCGCCAGCGACGTCACGAACGCCCACTGACGTCGAGGACCACGCGCGCGATCGCCGTCGCGCCGTCGCGACGCCCGAGTGAACCAGAAGCAGCTTCCATCGCCGCCAGTGTGTCGGGCTGGAGAATATCGTCGAGCGCCGTCGCGAGCGCTGGCCCCGTGCACTGCGCATCGCTCAGAATTCGAGCGCCGCCCGCGTCCACCACGGCGAGCGCATTCTTGGTTTGGTGGTCACCCGGAGCCCCGGGCAACGGCACCAGGAGCGCCGGGATGGCGAGCGCGGTCAACTCACCGACCGTGATCGCACCGCTGCGACAGAGCGCGACGTCACACAGCGCCCACAGCTGGGTCATGTCGCCAAACTCAACAATTCGATAGTCGAGCCCATCGGTCTCGGGTGGCGCCGCCGTCACCCCCGCAAAGTCACGTCGACCGGTGACGTGCACGATCGTCCGGTCGCGCCGACTCGACCACAGCGACGCGAGTTCGCTGGCGGCACTGTTCACCCGATGAGCGCCCAGGGAGCCTGTCATGACCACCACGACCGAGCGACCGGACTCGATCGGCGGCGTCGCGTGTTCGCGTGCGTCGTGACGCGCGGCGTCGGACCGGTCGATCGCGACGATGGTTTCGCGTAGTGGCGGACCCGTGGTCACGCTGCGCGGCGCACGTGAAGCGAAAGCGGTGCAGCGCCGGGTCGCGAATCGGCTCAATATCCTCTGTGACGCGCCGGGCGTCGCGTCGAACTCCACCAGCACGAGCGGGCGACGCCACAACACCGCCGCGAGCGACGTCGCGAACGATGCGTAGCCCCCGACGGACACCACGACCGAGGGTCGCCACGTTCCCACCTTGATGAACGCACCCACCACGGCGACGCCGAGTCCCAGCACCGCGACAACATTGCTGGCCAGTGCGCGCAGCGTGAGGGAGCGTCGAATGCCACGTCCGGGCAACAACGTCAGGGCAATCGGCCCAGCGCCGAGCAACGTCGACTCCTGCCCGCGCCGACTACCCACGTAGCGCAGCTGGTCCTTCTCGACGCCGAGCGCCTGGAGCTGCTCGGCGACGGCCTGCATT
>JBEKQN010000119.1:0-12794 GCA_049519675.1 Acidimicrobiales bacterium
AGTTCGGCGTTCCACCACGACCTTCCAACGTGATCTACGACCGCGACAATTCCGCGACGAGTCACGTTGACGCCGATGAGTTCGATTGGGAAGCCGTGCTGAGCGACGCTCGAGGAGCGCACGTGACGGGGATTACGTGCGCGCTCGGCAAGGGACCGCTAGAAGCGACGCTTGCGTTTCTTCAAAGCGCAAAGTCGCTGGGCGTCTCGACAAGCTTCGACATGAACTACCGCTCACAACTCTGGGATATTGACGAAGCTCGTTCGGCGTACTTCGCGATCCTTCCTTCGGTCGACACCCTTTTTCTCGCTCCCAGTGACCTCACGTTGCTGTTGGATCAGCGGGGTACGACGGACGACCTGGCGTTGACACTTAAGAAGCAGTTTGGCATTACGACGCTGGTGATTAGAGAACGTCAGGCGCTCTCGAGCGATGAGCTGAGTGTGTGCGTGCGTGTTTTCGGCGACGATGAGAGCACGGTCGAGGCGAGTGGCGTGGTGGTCGATGAAATAGGCGCCGGTGACGCGGCGGCCGGCGCATTCTTGTCGTCAATGCTGAATGGCGCGTCGAACCGCTCGAGCACCGAACGGGCCGCGAGAGCGTACGCACGAATGTTGACGATTCCTGGTGACACGTGGGCGGGATCACTGCACGACCTCACCGATGGATACGTCGTGTCGCGAACGGTCGTGCGTTAACCGTGGCCAATCTCGACGAGTTAGAGGGTGCGCTCGGTCGCGCTCGATTGGTCGCCATTGTGCGCTTGAGCGACCACACGAACGTGCTCGAAATCGTCGAGACGCTCTGCGACGCGGGGGTTCAGTTCTTGGAGATTACCGTCGAGCGTCCAGAGGGATATGACTCCCTTGCTCGCTGCGTCGAGAAATTCGCGGACCGAGCGACGATTGGCGCGGGCACGGTGTTGTCCGTCGACAGCGTTCGGCGTGTTCGCGACCTGGGCGCTCAGTTTGTGGTGTCACCAAATACGGATCCCGACGTCATCGTGGCGTGCCACGGGGATAATCTTCTGGCAATTCCGGGCGCGTTTACCGCGACCGAGGTGGCCTCGGCGACTGCGGCCGGCGCCCGATTCGTGAAGCTATTTCCGGCGAACGTTGGCGTGTCGTACCTGCAGGCACTGCGCGGGCCGTATCCCCGTGTCAAGTTCATTCCTACTGGCGGGGTCAACAACGAGAACGCCGCGTCGTGGTTTGACGCGGGCGCGAGTGCGGTGGCGATGGGATCAAGTTTGGTTCCGCTGTCGGGTGAAATGGACGGATTGATGGCCCGCGCGCAACTGGCTGTCACGATCACCGCGAGTGCCGATGCGTAGGTGCGTCGTTGTATCGCTTCCCTCGTCAACGTCGAAGGAGCGTTGCGTTCCAACTACTAGAACACCAATCCGGCAAATTGGTCGCACATTATGATGCTGTCAAAGCCCGCGCGGTTAGAGGTTCTTTGCGCCACAAATCCGGGATGCATTCGTTTGCTTGAGCACCACACGAGAAGGAAGTCGTACTAACAATGGCGTCGATTGCGTTAGAGAGTGTTACAAAGATCTACCCCAACGGCTTCGAAGCGGTGCACGAACTCGACCTCAAGGTCGCGGACGGGGAGTTCATGGTGATCGTGGGTCCCTCTGGATGTGGCAAGACGACGGCGCTGCGGATGGTGGCCGGTCTTGAAGAAATCACGTCCGGCCGACTAAAAATTGGAGATCGCGTCGTGAACCACGTGACCTCGAAGGATCGCGACATCGCCATGGTGTTTCAGAACTATGCGTTGTACCCGCACATGACGGTGGGTGAAAACATCGGCTTCTCACTTGGACTGCGCAATATCTCCAAGGGTGACATAAAGGCGAAAGTAGCCGAAGCGGCAACGATGCTGGGCTTGACTGCGTACCTCAATCGAAAGCCAGGGCAGCTGTCAGGCGGTCAGCGCCAACGCGTTGCGATGGGACGAGCGATCGTCCGTGAACCTTCCGTCTTCTTGATGGACGAGCCCTTGTCCAACCTCGACGCCAAGCTGCGCGTGCAGATGCGCACCGAGGTCCGTCGAATACAGCGCCGAATTGGCGTTGCGACTTTATATGTCACGCACGACCAGACCGAGGCCATGACCATGGGCGACCGAGTCGCCGTGATGAGTGCGGGAGTATTGCAACAGTGTGATGCCCCTAACAATCTTTATAACAAGCCAAAGAACCTCTTCGTTGCCGCTTTCATTGGATCGCCATCAATGAACCTTTTCGAAGCCACAATCGCGAACGACGGACAGTCACTCCAGCTGGGATCGCAGACCGTTGCTCTGAGTTCGGCGTTGCACCAACTTCAACCCGAACTCGCCAAATATTCCGGTCAGCAAGTGGTTGTCGGCATTCGCGCTGAGGACCTGCCGTTGGCCGAAGGTGACGCCCTGCACGGTCCCACGCTGTCTGGAGAGGTGGAGGCGGTCGAAGAACTCGGATCCGAACTGCTGGTGCACTTTTCGGTTGACGCCACACGTGTAGTGCCCAAGACCGTGACCGACGAATCGTCCGACGACTTCGTGGCGCAAGTTCCAATCAACATCGCCGGCGAAGGCATCGCCCGCGTGCAGCCGCGCGCCAAGGTGAAAGTGGGGGAGAGGGCACAATTCGCCATCTACTCAGAACGGATTCAGTTTTTTGACGCCGCGAGTCACAACGCGATCAGCTAGCGCCCAACTCTTAGCTCCGATGCGCACACATGATTTTGTGTTCGGGCGAGTAACGGCACTTCGAAAGGAGTCCTGAAGTCAGGTTGGTACTTTTCTTACTGAGTGGTCCAGATCGAAGGTTCCCCCGCAGTGCAGCATGGATGGCTCGTCTGGGCGTGACCGCGGCCAGGCGATGCACACGGTTTTCAATTGTCGACCTTCCGTGAGGCAAGCTGAGATAGTCTCACGTCATGAGCGATCAGAAGCGAAGCGTTCCGACCGGCGTGGCGTTGATAGTCAGCGCGCTGCTCGTCGCGGTGTCCCTCGTCATTGGATTGATCTCCGTCGGCCACGGGTTCTCGGTGCGCGGCAGCGATACCGGCATCACCATCACCGGCGAGGCGTCAGCAGCCGTCACGGCCAACCAAGTGGTGTGGACGTTGACGGCCCAGGAGATCGCTCCCACCGCCCGAGAGGCTGTCTCGATGGTGGCCGCTGACGTGACGTCGCTCAGCGCGTACCTCAAGAGTGGGGGCATCGATGTCTCTAAGTTGGTGCTGAGCGGCGTCTCGACGTCAAACAACGAGCAGTACGTCAACGGCAATCCGACGGGCAAGATCCTTAACTATCAGGCGAGCCGTAACATCACGGTGAACTCGGACAACGTCTATCTCATTCAGAAGCTCAGCCAAGACATCGGCCAGGTTTTAGAGACCGGCGCAAACATCAACTCATCGGGACCGCAGTACTACGTGAGCACGCTGCAAAAACTCCGACCTCGGCTCATTGCTGCGGCGGTGCGCGACGCGAAGTCAAGGGCTATTGCGCTCACTTCGGCCACGGGCGGGTCGGTGGGGTCGGTTCGCAGTGCCAAGAGCGGTCCGTTCCAGGTCAACGCCGTAGGCTCCGTCGAGGTCTCCAGCGGCGGCGTCTACGACACGACGACCATTCGCAAGACCGTGTCGACCACGGTGACGGTGGTCTTCAACTTGGGCTGACGCAGGGCGTCAGATCGTGCCAGTTGCTAAGGGCAGTCAACTCCGTGTGGTCTGGAAAGTGGCGCCGCTACCTATTGTGGCAAGGCGATATTTTCCAGAAAAACTATATATTTTCAAGAGATTTATTAGCGCAGGATTGGATCGGCGCTTGAGGACTCGAACCCCCACCTCAGCCGTGTAAATCCGTTAATTGTCATCTGACGTCACGTTGATCGACGACCATTTACGAAATTCAGGCACAACGCTGGCGCCCAGAGTGGCCAAAAGATGCCTATCGGCCCGGATGGCGCAAATTGTGGGGCACGACCTCACCCTTATTGGCTAATTGAGGGGCTGATTGAGGGGCTGACGACTTAACCACATGATGGTACTGTCGACCTCAAAGTTCACGAGGGCTTCTCTGGGGTCTCGGGTAAATGAGAGGTGTCATGAAAACTTTCGCACTGGGATTAAAGGGTCGAACCAGGTTTGTATTTTTCGCCTGTGCCTTGGTGTTGGGCTTGCTCACGGCCACACCCGCGGGCGCCGCTTCGAACACGGCGATTTCCGGGACGGTCACGTCCCTCGCAACCGGTCTTCCAGTGCCGAACATCTGCGTCTTCGCGGGGTCGACAGATGGTGGCACCACCGCGAGCAATACGACTACGGCAGCCGACGGAACATACACGCTGAATAATCTCAACCCCGATACCTACAGCGTGTCGTTCTTCACCCAAGGGCGGGGCTGTGCTGCAGGCGCAGGCGACTACGCCCAGCAGTGGTACAACGGCAGTCCCTTCACCGGAACGACCGCGTCGTTGGGGCTAGCCGTGACGACTGTCGCAGCAACCACCACTACCGGCATTAATGCCGTGATGGCCGCTGGCTCGGACATTTCTGGCACCGTAACGAACGCGGTCGGTGGGGCGGATCTCCAGAACATCTGTGTGTTCGCAACCGATCCCAGCGGAGTCGACTACGGAACCGTGGCCACCGCTGCGAACGGGACGTACGACATTAGTGGCCTCGCGGCTAACAGTTACGTCGTTGACTTCTATTCCTCAACCACCTGTAATGGCGCAACGGTCACCGCGCAAAACTTTGCCCAGCAGTGGTACAGCACCACTGATGCAGGAACGGACGTCCGAGCATTGGCTTCGCCGGTGGCGCTCACCGCGGGCCTGACACACAGTGGAATCAATGCCTCAATGGCTGGTGGGGCGACAGTCACCGGGACCGTCACGGCCGCCACAGGCGGCGCTAATCTCCCGAATGTCTGCGTCCACGCCTACGGTTCCAATGGTTTCGACGGCACCGCGACCACTGCCGCGGACGGGACCTTCACCATCACCGGTCTGCCGGCCGATAACTACCAGTTCGAGTGGGACCCCACATGCAACTTCACAATCACAACGCTCTTGGAAGACGTGGTGACGGCTCCGGCAAATGACGTAGCCCTCGCCGCGGGTTCATCAACCGACGAAAGTTTCGCACTACAAGTTGCCGGCGTGATTTCGGGGACCGTTACGGCCGCCGTGGGCGGTGCTGATCTTGCGGGCGTCTGTGTCACGGTCGATCAAACCGGAAACGGGGTATCTCGTCGTCCTATCAAATCGACAACATTGCGGGTCCCGAGACCACCACTTCTGGTGGCACGACGGTGGTCAATGCTCTCCTCTCGGCTAAGCCTGCTTCGGTTATCACTCCGAGCGCTAATCCGGGACCAAGCACGGTCGGCGGTATGTACAGCGCCAGTGCCTCCGCGACGTCCGGTGACACCGTCGTCATAACCCTTGACGGGAGTTCATCGGGCTGCACCATCAGTTCGGGGCTCGTCACGTTCACGGCGGCTGGTACCTGCCTAGTTGACTTCAATGATGCGACGAGCGGCTCAAGTTCCTACTCGAGCGCCGCTCAGGTGCAACAGAGCATTTCGGTAACTGCTGGAGGCGGCGGAGGAGGCGGAGGAGGCGGAGGCGGCGGCGGAGGCGGCGGCGGAGGCGGCGGCACAACCACCACGACGACGACCATGGCACCAACGACCACCACTACCGCGCCACCAACGACGACCACATTGCCGCCACAGGTGAAACCACAGCCGGTAAACCTCGGATTCAGCGCCAAAGGCGCCTTGCTCACTTCGAACGATAAGAACGCACTCGGAAAGCTCGCGAAGAAGCTGAGCGCAGGCGATTCGATCATCATTACGGCCTACGCGAAGAACAACAGCAAGTTGGCGAAACTTCGTGCCGAGGCGATTTCGACGTTCTTGAAGAGTCGCAAGAGTCTTCACGTAACGATCAAGTGGGTGACCAGGACTGGTTTGAACAAGGTTTCGGTAGTGACGACGTAGCAGAAGATCACTCGTGTCCCTTCGCTCAAGCGCAGGAATACGTACAGCAAAATAGCCACGACGCCGCGAGCATCGTGGCTATTTTGCTGTGGCGGGGGAAAGGGTATTCGAACCCCTGACTTCTTGCATGTCATTCGTCCTTGACTAATTCAGAATCGCGCCTCGCTTCGAAAACTCGATCATCAAACGATGGTTGTTCCTCTTCATTGGATGACTTTCGAACTGACTCAAATTTTTTGCTGCTGGCTTTGCCGACACGGTCGTCACGCCTTTCAACGGTGTGTACGGCGATACTGACATGGTGCACCAATGGCGTTGTCAGAGGGTTGTGAAATATCGACTTATTTCGGGGTAATCTTGCTAGGAGTGCGACGAAGGGATGGTTGATGATTCATCCCGCGTTGTTATCGTAAACATTAATCGTAAATGGCTTGTGAGTGGGGTTCGGACCAAGGCGTTGATGGGCGTCGCGTTGCCCTTATTGGTTCTGGTGCTCGTTGTCTTGTCGAGTCTTTTTCTCCAGTCCCGTGAACGAAGCCAAAGAAGTGTCGACCTTGCCACGACGCAGGTCAACACTGCCAGCGCAACGGTCCTTCTCGACGCCCTGAACGCCGAGACCGGTGTCAGGGGTTTCGCCCTCACGGGGGACGTGACGTTTCTTCAGCCCTACTACGCAGTGGTCAACCGCCGTTTCAAGGATGAAGAGGCGTTGCGAAGTGCCATTGTTGAATCAGTCGGGCATGTGCCAAGCAAGAAAATTTTCTCACTGGTTGATTCAGAGTTCGCGTCACTCACTCGCGTGCGCATACTCGCCGCATCCGGTGCCACCAAAGAACGATTGCTCGGTCCTTTGAACACCGGCAAGTCAATCATGGACAAACTTCGCGCGCAAATCACCCACCTTGAGAAATTTGAAACAGCGAAAGAACGTGTCGGAACGAGCCAGATCGCCACCTTCGAGGACGGAGTTACTGCGGGCGAACTGGCGGGGTTGCTGCTGGGTCTCGTGGGTGGCACATTGGGTGCCATCTACCTCTCCCGCTCCGTCACGCGCCGTCTGAAGATTGCCGTGCGTAATGCCCACCGTCTCGGCCAGGGCGAGCCTCTCGAATTTGAGAGTCCCTCAGGCGACGAATTCGACGAGATGGACACCGCACTCAGAAACGCTGAGTTGCAACTCCTCGCTCGGTCTCAGCAAGTCGCGAGTTCGCTCAGGGCGGAAAAGGCATCCCTCGAACGGAGTCGATTTTCTGAAGAAGAGACCAAGGTTGCCGAAGACGAAAGGGCGACGGCGCAGGATGCGCGCCTCGTGGCCGAAACTGGACGTGAAATCGTCGAGGGCCAACTGCATCAGTCGCAACGCTTGGAGAGTCTGGGGCAACTTGCGGGAGGAGTGGCGCACGACTTTAACAACCTGCTCGCGGTGATACTCAACTACGCGTCGTTCGTCGACGAAGAGCTGACCCAGGCTGCTTCAACAACTTCGGGCGATCAATGGGACGGTGCGCTCAGCGATGTACATCAGATTCAAGTGGCCGCCGAACGAGCGAGCGAGCTCACTCACCAGCTGCTTTCCTTCGCGCGCAGGGAAGTAGTGCAGGCTCGCGAACTGAACCTCAACGACGCCATCATTCGAATGGAGCAGATCCTGCGCCGAACGATCGGCGAGCAGATCGAACTCGTCATCGACCTTTCCGACGACGATACGCGTGTGGTGGCCGATCCGGGCCAGATCGAACAGGTCGTGCTCAATCTCGCGATCAATGCCCGCGACGCCATGCCGTCAGGCGGTTCGTTGTCGATCGCGACGGTAATCCGCAGCATTGCGAGTGACGACAATAACCCCGTTGACTTGCCGGTCGGTTCGTACGTGTGCATGCGCGTGAGCGACAGCGGCGCAGGTATGTCGACCGAGGTCCGCGACCGCGCGTTCGAACCGTTCTTCACCACCAAGGTGAGGGGCGAGGGTTCCGGTCTGGGTCTCGCGACCGTGTACGGGATCATCATGCAGTCAGGCGGCCACACTGAGATTTACACCGATGAGGGCATCGGGACGACGATATCCATTCTGCTTCCTGTGGTGACGCGCGATCCGGCCAAGGCTGGGTTAACTGACACCCCGCGATCGCATCGTGAGATGGTGGGCACTGAGACAGTCCTCGTTGTCGACGATGAGGTGGCGCTGGGTCAGATGACGAGGAGGATGTTGGTCAGAAGCGGTTACCAAGTACTCAACGCCACGAACGGATCGCAGGCTATCGAGATTGCCGCGACGTTCGACGGACCCATTCATCTTTTGCTCACCGATGTCATCATGCCGGAGATGCAGGGTCCCGCCGTCGCGAGGGAGGTCCGTAAACTTCGACCCGGCGTGCGGCTGCTCTACATGTCCGGTCACGCTCTGCCAGTACTCGAAGCCGAGTTGATGCTTGGTACGGAGTTCATGTTGGTGGAGAAGCCGTTTGATCAGACGGTACTGTTGGAGAGCGTACGAAAGGTTTTAGACGATGTTGGATGAGCTGAAAGCGATCAAGGTCGTCGTGATCGACGACCACGAGATGATCCTTCAGAGCGTCGTTCGCTTGCTCTGCGCTGATTCACGGATCGTCGTGGTGGGCACAGCGCTCACGGCGACCGAGGGAATTGAAGTCTGTTTGACACAGCAACCCGATGTTGTCGTTATTGACTACGCGCTCCCGGATATGGATGCGCCGCATGCGATTCTCTTGCTTCGAGAGCAGGATCCCGGCTTGAAGATTGTGACGCTTTCGGGTTCGGAGCGCTCCGGGGCAATGTACACCTCGATGAAGGCTGGAAGTTCCGCGTGGGTCCGTAAAACGAGGGCAATCCAGGAACTACGAGAGGCGGTGCTGAACGTCGCGGAGGGTCGTCCGGTCGTCAGTGAAGTGACGGCATCGCTCCCGACGCTCGACGAATTGGTCCTGCACTACCAGCCGATCGTGGAGCTGGAAAGCGTTCGAATCGTTGGTTTTGAAGCGCTCGTTCGCTGGCAGCATCCTGATCGGGGATTACTCCTTCCCGCTGCGTTTCTTCCTTTAGCCGAAGAATCTGGCTTCATTGTCGAGATTGACAAATGGTGCTGGCAGCAGGCAGTGTTGCAATTAAAGGACTGGCAGGATCGCTTCTCGGTGGCAACGCCACTGTGGATGAGCGTCAATGCATCAGTCAGCGATCTCCACGACGAAGGTCTCTCTGAGCGTGTCTTGGGAATGATGACCGGTGCGGGGCTCCATCCCGGAACATTGATTTTCGAGATAACAGAGTCGGTCCTTCTCGAAGACTCTGAGGCAACCCGAGGATTGCTCACGCGGTTCAAAGATCTCGGTGTGAAAACGGCACTGGATGATTTCGGCACCGCGTTCTCGTCGCTCTCGTACTTGCGTCGATTTCCATTCGATCACCTGAAACTTGATATCTCCTTCATCGCCGAAGTGACCACGTCAACGCGCACACTCTTACTCGTCGAAGAGATTTGCCATCTTGCGAAGGCAATGCACATGCAATGCATTGCCGAGGGTATCGAGCAGAAGGAGCAGGTCGACCTGTTGCGCAGTGTCGGTTGTGAATATGGGCAGGGCTACCTCTTCTCAAAGGCGTTGCCGGCCGAAGAGTGCGAGTTGATTCTTGTCGGTCAAAGGGACGGCGCGGTGTGATGAATCTCGCATGGCGCGCACGTTGATTTTAATAGCCGCGCCGGGATGCGGGAGCCGGTGACAATCTTGTTCGATGTCGAAGCGAGGAACCTGCTCGTCGATACCGTGCTCGGCGCCGGACGACGCACTCCTGACCACGTAGCGATTCGCCACGCCGGAGGCGCAATGACCTACGCGCAACTCGACGCCCTTTCTGCACAATTGGCACACACACTAGTCAACCCGCACCACGTGTCGCGAGGTGATCGCGTGGCGGTGCAGCTGTCGAAACGACCCGAGGTACTGGCCCTCAACGTCGCTTGCGCCCGGGTAGGGGCAATCTACGTTCCGCTCAATTCGCGCTACACCGATCGCGAGGTTGCCGACCTTCTTGACGACGCGACCCCAGCGCTGCTGGTGCGTGAAGGAGCAATTGACCACGTTACGCCTATCGTCGAGGGCGACGGCCTTATCAGCTCCTCGGCGGAGTTCCCCACTGAATTCGAAGACGAGGTGTGCGATGCGAGCACGCCCGCGGCCATGCTCTTTACCTCGGGTACGACGGGTCGGCCCAAAGGAGCGGTGCTGAGTCACGGGAACTTGACGTTCGGGTGCCGGACGCTCAACGACGTCTGGGACATCACGTCAGATGACGTCCTCGTGCACGCGCTGCCACTGTTTCATGTGCACGGACTCTTCGTCGCGGCCTACTGCACGCTGTCGAGCGGTGCCACGATGCGACTCCAGAAGGACTTTGACGTGAGCGAGATTCTCGACGCCTTTGGCGAGTCGACGTTGATGATGGGCGTGCCAACGCACTACACACGTCTGCTCGACGATGAACGTTTCACGTCGGAGAGCGTCACCAACATGCGGCTCTTCGTGTCGGGTTCGGCGCCGATGTTGCGTTCCACCCACGATAAGTTCTTGGCGCGTACGGGCCAGCGAATACTCGAGCGGTACGGCATGACGGAGACCGGAATGATTACGTCGAACCCGCTGATGGGAGAGCGTAAACCCGGTACGGTCGGGCCCGCGTTGCCCGGCGTCGAGGTTCGCGTGACCGGGGGGTCTCCCGGCAGCATCGAAGTTCGCGGTCCTAACGTTTTCGCCGAATACTGGAATCGTTCAGAGTTGAGCGAGACTGAGTTCACTCCCGACGGGTACTTCATCACAGGAGATTTGGGGTTCCTGGACGAGCACGGGTACCTTGAGATTGTCGGACGTTCGAAGGATCTCATAATCTCTGGCGGCCTTAACGTCTACCCCAAAGAGGTCGAGCAGGTGATCGACGAGTTGTCCGGCGTTCTCGAGTCGGCGGTCATCGGCATTCCCGATCCTGATTTCGGCGAAGCCGTCACCGCGGTCGTGGTTCTGCAATCCGGGATAACCACGAACGAGAGCGAACTGAGCGAATTGGCCCGCGCGGTACTGGCACCGTTTAAGGTCCCCAAGCATTTTCTGTTCGTCGACGAGCTGCCCCGTAACGCTATGGGCAAGGTTGAAAAAGCCCGTCTGAGACATGACGCAGTGGAACTGCGGAATCTCACGTAAAAAAGGACCTTTTAAGAAGCGATGTCCGTTATTTAGATGGTGGAGGTAAGGGGATTCGACCTCCTAACCGCTTGCATGCCACGCGCCCTTATGATAGACAGAAGTTCGTGGAGATGTCTGACAGCCTGACAACCAGTTTGCCTGACGTTTCGGAACCGACATCTCCCGCTTTTGCGCGGATTTCACGGCGCAGCGCCGTTGACGCGGTACGGGACCAATTGACGGCGATGATTGAGTCCGGACAGCTGATGGTTGACGATCAATTGCCCTCCGAAGCAGAACTTGGCCAACGCTTTGGAGTAAGTCGCCCAGTCATTCGAGAGGCCCTTGGCAGCCTTCAGACCCTAGGCCTTACTGAGTCGCAACCGGGTCGTGGCACGTTCGTGACGTCTCGGGTCGTCACGGTTGGACTCTCCTTTGGTCAGTACTCGGCGACGGACTTAAATGAGATTCGTCGTTACGTCGAAGTACCGACGGCCGCTCGCGCCGCGCAAATTAGGACGGCGCAAGACCTCGACGAGCTGACTCGTTTGCTCGAGGAACACGAGCACGCCACGGGCGCCGCAGAGTCGGTGCGAATCGATGGACAGTTCCACATCACGATTGCCCGGACGACGGGAAACCCTCTGGTGGTTCGCCTGATCGAAGACCTGCGCGACACAATGCAAGAGCAGTCTCTCGCGTTGAGAGAGGTGCCGAACCGGCATGAACGAGCAACGCAAGAGCATCGGGCAATCCTCGACGCAATAATCCGTCAAGACACTGAAGGAGCCGCCGCCGCGATGGCTGGCCATCTTGGCGGCGTCGAAGTAGCGCTCGGACAACTAGCTAGACAACGAACGATTAAAGCGTGAGAACGTGAACTTCTGTTCAGTAGTGAGGTCGCGAGTGAATACTCCTTTGCGACCAATCGGTATCGCGCAGTCACAAAGGGCGTTTCACCAAGGGAAGAGGGAAAAATGAGTCTTGAGGGTAAGCGAGTAGCGGTGTTGGCCGAGGAGGGATATCAAGAGCTGGAGTTGTGGTATCCAATCTTGCGATTACGAGAAGAAGGTGCACAGGTCGTCGTCGTAGCGCCTCAGACAGTGAAGGCCTACGAGAGTTTTCTCGGATATCCATTGCTGGCGGAGATGACGTTTGAGGAACTTGATGTCTCGTCATTCGACGGAGTGGTGATTCCCGGAGGCGGCGCCGGCCAACGACTCGAAAAGCTCGCGACCGCCGTCGAGCTCGTGAGAAGTTCCTCGGAGCAGGGCTTGGTGACGGCAGCCATTGGCACCGGCACTGGGGTGCTCGCCGCGGCGGGCGCGCTGAAGGGCAAGCGATTCACGGCGGACGGGTCGTTCGAGGATGAGACCGCGCAGACTGGCGGCACATTGGTCAACGACGACGTGGTCGTCGACGGATCGGTGATCACGTCACGGAGTGCCGATGACCTGCCCGCATTTTTTAGTTCAATCAAACAGACGCTTTTATCGAAAGGTAAGTGAGGTAAATCACATGAGCAAGTTAAGAACGGTCCTCGGAGACGTCTCGCCGGATGAAGCGGGTATCACGCTGACCCATGAGCACATTCTC
>JBEKQN010000120.1:0-7579 GCA_049519675.1 Acidimicrobiales bacterium
CAGGATCTCTTTTCGGATCGCGAACGAAATAGGATGGCCGTTGAGCGCCGCAGCCACGTGACTTCGATAGCGAGTTGCCAGCGTGCTCCCAAAAACGGCGACGCCGAGCGCTCCTCCGACCTGGAGAGCGACGGCATTGCTCGCCGAACCGATCCCTGAGTCTCCTTGGGGGAGGGAGCCGATCACTGAGTTTGTTGCCGTGGGTAGCAAGAGGCCGGCTCCGAAACCGAGTAGCAGCAGGCCGGGAACAACTTGAGCGTAGTTGGCTGCAATTGTCGAAGCTGCCGAGACTTGCCAAAGACCACCGGCGATAGACGCGAGGCCGACAGCGACCGTGAATTTTACGCCGATAAGGTGCTCGAAGACTGGTGAAAATGCGGCGACAAGGACCAGCATGGCGGCGATTGGCAATATGCGTATTCCGGCTTGCAGCGGCGAATAGCCAAGATCAAACTGCAGGAATTGCGTCTGGACAAACAGCGCTCCGAGTAGTCCAAACGTCCCGAGGCTTTCACCTAGCGCGGCAATTGAGAAGCGACGATTCGAAAAGAGGCTGAGCTTGAGCATCGGGTGAGAGCTGCGAGCTTCCCAGCCAACAAATGAACCGAGAACAACGAGGCCGGATACCCCTCCACCGATAACGGCTCCAGAAGTCCAGCCCATTGTCGGGCCCTCGATGATGGCCCAGAGCAGAAGTCCTAAGCCCACGATCGACAGAACGGCTCCCGCAGGGTCCGGTTGTTCGGCAGCTGGGTTTTTCGAATCGGGCACGAGGAAAAATGCTCCGAGAAGGCCGGCGATTACCACCGGCACGTTGACAAGAAATATTGAGCCCCACCAAAAACGCGATAATAAGAGACCTCCCGCGATCGGGCCGATGGCGATGCCGAGTCCAATGGTCGCACCCCAGGCGCCGATTGCCTTCGCTCGCTCCCTCGGATCACGAAAGACGTCGTTCACGATCGAGAGTGACGCTGGGATAGTAAGTGCAGCCCCTAGGCCCATCGCCGCGCGCCACGCAATCAACAGACCCACCGATCCCGACAGCGCGGCTCCGATGGATCCGCCCACGAAGATGATTAGTCCGAAAATGAAGAAGCGTTTGCGGCCGAATCGATCGGCAAGGCTGCCTCCAACTAGCAACAACCCAGCGAACACCATTGCGTAGGAGTCGACAATCCACTGAAGCGCACTTGAAGTGGCGTGCAAGTCCCGTACGAGTGTGGGCAACGCCACGTTGAGGATTGTGTTATCGACATTGATGATGAGAGCCGACACAGATACCACGACCAGCACCGCCCATCGATGCGTACTCGGCGCTGAAATAGTTGGTACCGAACTGTCGAGCTGGCTCACTTTCTAAGCCTTTCACCACGGAGTCTTGGCAATTTAGGGGCCATAGTCATGACTTCGCCTTGTCGCCACCAAGAACCAACCGAAAATCGCCCCGATACAATCATTGAGGCAGTGTTTGCGCCAAGGTGGCTCGCGGCTCCAAAGAGATAGGCGAACTTTGGTCTAGGTTCGTCAGTTGCAGTTCCGAGTGGATGTATTCGCACTTTGCGAACTCTCAAACTTCATAGAGTCGCTTAGCAATCTCATTGCGCTCATCCGAAGTGGGAGGCGTTCTCAAGCATCGAGTCAGAAGTTCCCGCAAGTAGTTCGGTCTGGCGCCGTAATTGATCCCAATGACCCGGTCTCTCGAAGTTGATGGCCGCCCGTGTTAAGTGATGGGATTGGCGTAAGTCGACTTCATCGTGGATGCCTCGCGAGCGTCGCTCATGGCGCACGGTCTGAATGATCGAGCGCTCTCGGTGCCTCAAGGGAGCGGCTAGGAGAGCGTCGCGACCACTTTGCGGTTCTGGGCCCGGCTGGCCGGCGTTGCGTTCGCGGACGCCGGTATCGGCGCGGCGCTTCCGCTGGTCGTGATGGTGCAGCCCGTCACGCCGATCGCCGCCAACTGTTGCGTGAGGTAGGTCTCCACGGCGTTTGCTTGCGCTCGAGCCAGCTTCAGGCTCGCCGCGTACACCTTTTCGTTGGACTCGTTGGCCGTCGTGAATTCTCCGCTGAAGCCCTCGAGCGCGATCTTGGTGTCGTGGTTGGTCTTGATGTCGCTGGCGAGGGCGGCGACCTGCGCTTGCAGATCCGATGTGAGCGTCGCGGATTTGCTCATAAAGGGACTGAGGGTCACGACGCCAGGAACGGCCGGAATGATCACGACGGCCTTCTTGACCCACTGGGCGTAGAGGGTCGTGGACGTGGCGAAGCTGAAGGTGGCGCCGTTGGCGTAGCTCTTGCCCGACCCGTCGGGCTTCGTGTTCCAGTCCTTGAAGTTGTAGCCCGATCGCGTGAACCGGCTGAGCATCAGGGAGCGAGCCGCAGTCTTGGATTCATCGGCCATCGTGCCACGGCCGCCGTTGGCCCTGAAGGTCACTTTGATGGCGACCTTTATGGTCACCTTCTTGGTCCACTGGGCGTAGAGGGTCGCAGACGCGGCGAAACTGTAGGCAGCGCCGTTGGCGTAGCTCTTGCCCGATCCGTTCGACGTCGTGTTCCACCCCTTGAAGTTGTAGCCCGATCGCGCGAAGGCGTTGGCCTTCAAGAGGGTCAATACGCTGTTGGACTGCACAGCCATGGTGCCCGTTCCGCCGTTGGCGTTGAAAGTCACGCGGTGTGTGACCGCACGGTGCTTGGTGGCGGTCCATTGGGCGTAGAGGGTTAAGGGCGCGATGAAGGAGTACGTCGCGCCGTTGGCGTAGCTCACGCCCGAACCGTTCGCGGCGGTGTTCCACTTGGTGAAGGCGAATGTCGTGCGCGTGAAAGTATTGGGTGTGAGCGGCGTCGCGGTGTTCTCGCTCTGCGGTGCCATGGAGCCCGTCCCCCCGTTGGCGTTGAAGGTGACTGTGACCGATGGATTGTTCACTGTGAGCGTGTACGTCCAGACGCCGGTGTCGCCCGACAGGTCAATGTCGGTGCCCGAGATGCTGTAGCTGCCCGCCAACAGGGCGCCCGAAGTGGTGATAGCCCCCTGGGGGCTGACGCTCAGCGCCTTGCTCGACGCAGTGACGGTGAAGCTCACGGCACCGGTGGCGTGGCTCACGGTGATGGGACCCGCGGTGAAGGTGCCGGAGTTAACCGTCGTCGTGACGCCGGAAGTGGGTGACGTCTGGAGGAGGGTGGTTGATGGAGGTCCGCCACCGCCACCGCCGGTGGCATTCGTGGTCCACTGGGCGTAGAGGGTGACACTCGAGGAAAGCGTAATTACGGCTCCGGGCGCATAGGCAGTGCCGGTGCCTCCCGAGTTCGTGTTCCAACCTGTAAAAGTGAAACCCGTGCGGACATATGCATTCGTGGTTATGGCCTGGGGCACTCCTGCTGCAAAAACCTCGTTGCTCATGGTGCCGCTCGTGCTGCTGTTTCCGTTGAACGTCGCTACTGCAGAGCCCGCGCTGAGCGTCCATTGGGCGAAGAGGTTCACGCCCGAAGAGATGGTGATTGTCTCTCCGTCGGTGTAAGCCGTACCGCCGCCGCCAGCAACAGTGTTCCAGCCGGAGAACGTGTAACCAGTATCCGCGAAGGCGTTGGTTGTAAGTGCCTGAGGAACCCCAGACGTGAATGACTCGTTAGACATGGTTCCGCTGGCACCCGCCGGGTTGGGGTCGTTCGCGTTAAACGTAACGGTGTCGCCGGCCGTCACGGCGAGCGTCGGCGAGTTTGTGGCGTCGAGGGTCCCTTCGTTGGTATTGGACTGGCAATTGGCAAGGCTTGAGAAAAGGCTCACCGTGAAGGTGAGCGTGTACGTCGTGGCCGGCGTTGCGGACGACGTCGTAACTTGGGCATTGCTGAACGTCGCCGTCAAGGGAGAGGCTGCACCCACCTCCGCGACGCAACCATTAGTTCCGTCACCCGAATCAACGAGCGCCACGTCGGACGTGGTGGGGCTCACGGTCATACTGACACTTTGGTAACGGGTCGCGGGAGGCCCAACGGCGTCATCCACGCTGAAAGAGCCGATCGCGGCGCTACCGCCGGCGGAGACGGTGGTGGGAGTGAGATTTCCTACCGTCCACCCTTGTAGGTTGGCATAGGCCACGCCGATGTCGATGAGTGGCGCGGCCATTGTCGCGATCATGAGTGTCGACAGAAGCATGCCAAGCAAGCGCTTCATCGCAGTTCACCTCTCGTCAGGCAGCTCGACGCTGCGGGAATCTCAATTGAGTAGTTGTGGGTCGTTCGGACTTGACGGATCTGAGTCCGGACCACAGAGTTGGGGCGCCGGGCAAGATAATCGTCGCTCCGTTCGCGCCACTCATAGAGGTCGGGACCGGGAATCTGCCTCTGGTGGCGTAGCCGTAGGAGTCAGTGGTCAGGGCGGGCGTCGTCATTAGTGCCACGACGATCACGGCAACAAAACGAGGGATGCCAGACCCAGCGCCGCTACGGCTCTTGGTGAAATCCCTCTCCCTTGCATGTGCGAAACCTAGTACCAAATGCGAGACAAAAAATGGGTGCCAAATACGAGCGCTTTAGGCGCTTTCGTTTCTTCGTGACGATGCCAATGGTCTGCACCACGAGGCCTAGAGTGAGGGCTGTAGGAGGACCGCAATGTCACTTAACTCGCGAGCGAGCAAATGCCCAGACGTCATTGGGATCTCGACTTCGCGACGCGGGCACCATCTCCGCGTGGGACTTAGCGCCGTCGTGGTCTCAGGCGTCATTGGGATTTTTGGTGCACCGAACGTGGCCCAGGCGTCGGCGATATCGCCCAAGGCCTTCTGTGACAAGATCCCGGTCTCGACGGTATCTTCGCTCTTCGGCCAGAAGATCACGCTGCTCGGCGCCCTGGCCGCAACCCCGGGAAACGACGTCTGCGAATTCGCCAAAATCGTTAACGGGTCGGTCAGTGGAGTAACGCTGAACTACGACTACAAAGGCACCGGAACCACGTCGTCAAACATCGCCGCATTGAAAAAGCAAAAGGGGGTCAGCGGCCTCGTCATAAAGAGCTACACGTCGATCGGCGGCACCACGTATTCCTTCACCGACACTTTCTCTGACACGACGCTGCACACCGAGATCCACGAGTCGGGGATGGTCTCTTACAACGGCTCGAACCACTACGGAGTCATCTTGACCAAGGTGCTTTCGACCTCGACGTTGGCGAAGTTACTGAACTTGGCCGTAAAGGCGGCGTAGCTGTCAAGAAAGTGCCGAAAGTCTGTCAAGAATTCGCCTTTGCAGTCAGGGAACACCCTTTACAGCGCCACTGGCCCATCGCGTCCGGAATATTCAAGATGAACACATTTTTTTGGGACTTAGTGGGCCGTCCGGGTCTCGATCCCGGCTTCTGGGGAATATTTAGCGATCCTCCAGGAGTGTCGCGCAGTGTCCAGATTTGCTGGTCAGAAGAAGCGGCATGTCCACCAACACTTTCTGAAGTTCTCTCACATTTGAATTCGTGGCTGGACCATTTACTAGACCAATGTTCATTTCAATGAATGGGCCTCGTTCAGAATCGACAGGCTGACGGCGAAGTGGTTGGGATTTGTCTAGGTGAGGAGTAGACAATCTTTCGAATGAACTTCACAAAACTTCCCTTTCACATGGGGCTATGGGATGGCCCCGGTGAAGCCACTTCGGCAACAGGATTATTGGCGCTCATGACGCCCTCGTTTTAAGGGTCGAGCCACCTGGTTTAAGGGCAAGTTCGGTCCGTGTTTTTGTTTCCATACTTCGCCGTCGGCCGAGTTACGCCGACCCGGCTCGGCACACTCGGTGGGTGCTCGCGTACGGTGATTCGCGTTAAAGGGTTCCTTACCAGGAAATGCCCCACGCATCACGCCGAATCCAGCAAGGAGTTGTTGGGAATAACAAGGTGGTCCGGAGGCTTTGAAATACGAAGGATTCGCGCGGCGCGTCGCAAGAGTGTCTTAGATACATCACAGGAGTTATGCGTACGCTGGCCTTAAAGCGCCAATCGGCAAATAGCCCGTCGCGCGAATAGAGGTTGTTCGAATGAAATTCTTAACTAAAAGAATACGTATTTTCACGGTAGCCGTGGCCGCGGCCCTGACTCTGGGACTCGGCGTCCCGGCAATTGCCTCCGCGGGGTCTCGGGGTGGGGGAGAACCAAATCCGTATCCTGTGACTTCTAGTCTTTACAACAGTACAACTGTCTCGTCTAATTACGTATGGTCGATGGCTTTTGAAGCTACCGGTGCCAATCAGCTTGGCAACGACATCACGCTGGCTAACGGCGGTGGCCGACTCGGTGATGTAATTGTGTCAATGGCCAACTTCGCTCCGGCGTCATCATCGGCGCCTTTGCCCATCACACTCAACATCTACAACCCGAGCGCTAATGAGCCGGGCAACGGCGTTGCGCCCGGAAGCCTGATTGCGACTGAGACCGTGACGGTCACCCCGCCTGGAACGGCTACCGGGAGTACGTTTCCGCTTGGTCCACCCACTTATGGCATTGATAACTTCAACGTCACGTTCAACTTCCAATCACAGAAGATTACGCTTCCCAGCGAGGTTGTTTACGACATTGCGTATGACAACTACACGGTGGACACGGGGCTGAATGTGAACTTGTCGTATGAGTCGTCCAGTGTCCCGAGTGTGGGTGCCGACACGTACCCTGGATATTTGTTCGTGGCACAAAACCCGTTGGGTAACAACGACGTCGGTGCCCCAAATGGCGAGATCACTTGTCAACCTGTGAGCGCGACGTTTGCGCAGTACAGCACCCAACCGATTGTTTACGGCAGTGAGAATTGTGGTCTTGCAGCTCAACCCATCGGTCCGGGGCTTCTCGTTCCGGCTGTGGAGTTCACTTCAAGTAGTCATTAGTCATTAAGTAGTTCGTCTCAGGTGGGAGGGGTCGAAAGGCTCCTCCCACCTGACGATGTGATCGCGCATTCGAAGAAGAAAAGTTTCAGAGCGAAGAGCGCCAAAGCGGCAAAGATCGGCGCTGGCCAATGTGTCAAGGATCTCGTGACACTGTGTGAGGCATCAACCGGAACTAATTCGCCAGGTGACACCTGAATTAATACGGTAGGTAGTGGGCCGCCCGGGTCTCGATCCCGGCACCTTGGGGTTAAAAGGAACCTTCCATCGGTTGTTCTGTGTCGGTCTCGTTGCGCGTGTCTATTGTTTTCAAGGAATCGTGTCGTTTTGAGTCGGTCTCGTCTCGTGGTGTTGCAGAAATATGAGGCCTAAAATGAGGCCTACTCGGGCGGGAGCCATCACCCAAGGACGGACATGGTGATTCGGCTGATGGTGCAGCTCTCAAATGATTTGACCTCTGGTTTCCCGTCGTGATTCGGCAATCGCTTGGTGGCGGCCGACCGGGGAGATCTTCACCGTCGGCAATGCACGGTGCTTCGGCCCCACCGGCGCCATCCGCCTCACCCGGTCGGTCTGGTCCGATCGGGTGGACCAGACTTCAGATGCCGGGATGTCTATACTTGCTCCCGTCCTCCATGGGAAGCGAGTTTCGACCATGCGCCTCGGAACAAACGACCTGGAGCAGTTGCTCGACGTGGTTCAGACGGTCGGCTACGCGCAAACTCGG
>JBEKQN010000121.1:0-7495 GCA_049519675.1 Acidimicrobiales bacterium
GACGCCGAATCCCGGAGACGGTGGAAAGACACTGTTGCATTGAGGCCAACTGATGTCATATCCGGTCGACGAAGCGGGCAGCGGGTTACTGGCGGCAATGGCGAGTGTGGCGGTCGCGACAGTCAGTAGTGCCACCGTCACCGCAGAAACCACCCACGCCCTTGGTGGACGATGCATACGATTCCACGCTAGCGCCACTCCGTCAAGTGTTCAGCAGCTGCATGATCTGCATGCGGCGCCCGACTCCTCAGCGTTGTTACGTCACAGGTCGCGCAGTCTCTACACGTCGCGTTCGGATTGATCACCACATTCGCTACTGCGTCGTCACCGGTCCTATCGCGTTCGCCTTCACGAGATTCGCATACCAATGAAAACTCGCCTTGGGTAGTCGAGTACCGGTCGGAAAGTCGACCCACACGATGCCGAAGCGGCGCGAGTAACCAAAGGACCACTCGAAGTTGTCGAGGAGGCTCCAGACGAAGTAACCCTGCACGTTGACGTCGGCGTCGATCGCGTCATGGACCGCCGACACGTGCTCGCACAGATACGAGATGCGGTCGTTGTCAAGGACGTGACCGTTGGGGTCGACGTAGTCATCGAAAGCGGCACCGTTCTCCGTGATGTAGATCGGCAGGTCGGTGTACTCCCCCTTGATGCGCACGAGTAGCTCCGTGAGCCCCGAGGCGTCGACCTCCCAGCCCATGGACGTGGTGTCCGTACCGGGCGTCTCGAGCGAGAGTACGCCCAGGTCGGGGAACTGCTCGCCGAGGGGAACGCCGTAGCCGGCGACGCGCGCCTCCGAGGCGCGCTTGGCGTCCATGATCGTTCCCGGGAAGTAGTAGTTGACGCCGAGGAAGTCGAGCGGCTGGCTAATGATCTCGAGGTCGCCATCTTCGATGACCGAGAAGCCGGGCAGGTTCGCTTCGTAGTGCGTGAGCATGTCCTCGGGGTAACTGCCGTGAAAGACGGGGTCGAGGAAGAGCCGGTTGAGGTTACCGTCCGCGCGATGGGCGGCCGCGACGTCGTCCACGTGATCGGTGCCCGGACGGTGCACGCCGAGATTGAGGGTGATACCGACCTTGGCGTCGGGGATCGCCGAACGAAGAATCGGCACGGCCATGCCGTGCGCCAACAAGAGGTGGTGGTTGGCGGCCGCGGCCTTTCCGATGTCCTGGACACCGGGCGCGTGACGGCCCGAGCCGTAGCCGAGCCACGCTGAGCACCACGGCTCATTGAGCGTGATCCAGCGTTCGACGTCGCTTCCGAGCGCGCGGGCGACGAGGTCCACGTACTCGGCGAAGCGCTCGGCGGTCTCGCGCACCGTCCATCCGCCGTTGTCTTCGAGCGCCTGGGGCAGGTCCCAGTGGTAGAGAGTGAGCGTCGGCTCGATGTCGCGCGATTTGAGTCCGTCGACGAGGCGACGATAGAAGTCGAGGCCCGGCTGGTTCGCCGGACCCTTGCCGTCGGGCTGGATACGCGGCCACGCGACCGAGAAGCGGTAGGAGCCAACACCCAACTTCTTCATGAGGTCGAGGTCTTCATCCATTCGATGGAAGTGGTCACAGGCAATGTCTCCGGTGTCGCCATTCCAGACGTTGCCGGGTGTGTGGCTGTAGGTGTCCCAGATCGAGGGTCCGCGGCCATCGTCGTTGACGGCTCCTTCGATCTGATAGGACGCGGTGGCGGTTCCCCAGAGGAAACCATGCGGAAAGGCCCGTGGCGGACCCTCGTTAAGCGGGTTGGTGGTGCTCATGGTGCGAAATTCTCCTAGGTGTAGTGGCGAATGAGGTGGGCGGGTCAGCACGCGCGACCCCGCTGACGTAAAAACCAGCGGGGTCGCGCGTAATCTGATGTTCCCTCTACGCGCGAGCTAGCAGGGTTGGAGTGTTGCTAGCCCGCGCGTAGAGGTGATCAATTACGCCGCCTTGAGCTTCATCAAGATGTAAGGAAGCTCTGGGTCGCTCGGCGACGGGTCCATGTACGGGTTCGCCGCAGTCACGAAGCCCGTGAAGTTCACCGTGCTGTACTCGTCCCAGTCCGCGCCGTACAACAGCGGGATAACCGGCAACGTCGTCGCGATGACCTTCTCCAGCGGGACCGAGGCCGCCTTCACGGCTGCGGTGTCCGCGGGGTTCGTCGCCGCCAACGTCGCGAGCTCAGACTGAACCTTGGCGTTGTGGTAACGACCGAAGTCCGCGTTCGCCGACTTGCCCATTGGTGCTGAGTTGCTGTAGTCCAGCCAGTTGTCGAACTGCGTGTACGGGTCAGTGCCACCGTTACCCCAGTGGATGATCGTCGTGAAGTTGCCATCCGCCGAGTTGGTGTACCAGGCGGAAGCCTGCACTCCGTCAACCGTTGCGTCGATGCCGTCAGCCTTCAACTCTGACGAGATCAGCTGCGAGTCGGCGTAGTAGTCCGAGTAGGCGATGGGGTCTTGAATGGAGAACTTGATCTCCTTGCCATTCTTCTCCCAGAAGTGGTTCTTCATCTTGTACCCGTCGGACTTCAGGATCTTGGCCACGGTCTTTGGCTGACCGGTCGCCTTGATGTCGTTCTTGTACGCCGAGTCGAGGTAGCTGTTCTGGTTGGGAATGATCAGACCACTGAGTGACGTGGCCGGAGCCTCGTAACCCGTCTCACCCTTGATACTGAGCTGGGAGCGGTTGATGCCCGCGCTGATAGCCGCAGCGACCTTCGGGTCGTTCAATGGAGACTTGGTCACGTTCAGTTCCAGCGTGACGGTGCTCCCCGGAGCGAAGTACGTGTGGTTGGTGGCCTTGTTCACGTTCACGAAGATCTTGTTCACGTTCGCAATGTCATTACCGGCCCACTGCAACTGGCCACTGCTCAGCGCTGTCGCCGCGTCAGTGTTCGACGCGTAGGACGGAACGTTGATCTCGCTCGCCGCGGGCGTGCCACCCCAGTAGTTCGGGTTGGCCTTGTAGCTCACGAGTTGCGCGCTGTAGTTGTCAACCAAGTACGGACCAGTACCGACCGGTGCCGTCACCGTCGCCGTTGCGGGCGTCGGGTACGTCGTGGCGAAACTCGCTGGAAGCATGAGCTGCGTTCCCGCGATGGCCACAATGTTCGAGTACTCCGAGGTGGCGTACTTGAGCACTACCGTGTTGCCGCTGACCGTTGCTGGGCTCGCCAACGCGGGAATACCCGCGACGTTCGCCGCAGCGTTCGTGTTCACCATGTTGAACGTGGCAGCCACGTCCGCAGGAGTGAACGCCGAGCCGTCGCTCCACTTGACACCCGTCTTGATCGTGAAGGTCAACGTCTTGCCACCGTCGCTCCAGGCGTATGCCGTCGCGAGCCAGGGGTAGGAGACGCCAGCCTTCAATGAGTCGAACTCCATAAGCGGTTCGTACACGAGGGAGCAGACGCTCATCTCCTTGCAGAACGAGTTCGAGTCAACCGGGTTGAAGTTATCGGTGAAGGTGACTCCGGTGTTGTTTTCCAACGTCAGAGTGGCACCCGCCCCCGATGCCGGCGTGACGCCGGCCGACATGACTAAGCCGAGCATTAAGCACGACGTCGCCGTTAAAGCAATCATTGCTTTTCTAATCATACTTTTCCTTTATATTTATGTTGTCCAGCCGGCTTTCGCCGACGTTTTGTAAGAACCGTGTGCGGCCCTACCTAACCACGCGAGGCCGGTTGGACCTTCGCGTTACTGCTCCGCGCCGACACTCGTGTGCCGTGCGGCTGACTACCCGTAAGAGTTCATGTTTTCGTGATTTCCCCCTCTCCACGGCGCTGTGGCAACGCCACTTCGACTTCGAACTGTGGTTTGTCGGCGTGGAGCCAGCACCGAGCGGTGTGGTTCTCACCAACGATGAACTGTGGCGGCTCGTCCACGCGGCAACGGTCCATGACGAAGGGACAGCGGGGACTGAATCGACAGCCCTGCTCCGCGATGATGACCTGGGCCTGCTCGGCCGTCGGCGGCCCGACGCTGGTCGGGTCATCGGGGTTGGGCACCGACGCGATGAGCAGTTGGGTGTAGGGATGTGTGGGTTCGTCGACGAGAATGGTGCCGCGCGAGTGCTCGACCACCTGACCGGCGTACATGACGA
Source organism: Acidimicrobiales bacterium (assembly GCA_049519675.1). Classification (GTDB taxonomy): domain Bacteria; phylum Actinomycetota; class Acidimicrobiia; order Acidimicrobiales; family RAAP-2; genus RAAP-2. The sequence continues at coordinate 4,083 of JBEKQN010000121.1, forward strand.
TGACTTCGTCGGCGATGTAGCGCGCCGATGCGATGTCGTGCGTGATGTACAGAATCGCGAGGTGTTCGTTGTCACAGAGTCCGCGCAGGAGATTGAGGACACCTAGGCGAACGGAGACGTCCAACATGGATATCGGCTCGTCCGCGAGCAGGACCCGAGGCTCGATGCAGAGCGCGCGGGCAATGGAGACGCGTTGGAGTTGTCCCCCGGAGAGTTCGTGCGGGTACCGGTCGAGGAAACGATTGGGCGGCTCGAGCGACACGCGCGTCAACGCGGCCTCGGCGAGCGCTTCGACGTCCTGTCGCTTCGCGCCGTGAATCAACAAGGGACGCACCAAGTTGTGTCGCATCTTGTGCACCGGGTTCATGGAGGCGAAGGGATCCTGGAGGACCAGCTGCACCTGGGAGGCGTAGGCGAGGGACCGCCTGGCCTTGCGCGGGATGCTCTTACCGCGAAGAATCACATCGCCGGACGTCGGTCGCACGATGCGCGCCAACATGCGCGCGAGGACAGACTTACCAGATCCGCTCTCGCCGACGACGGCGACGACTTGGCCGGCCACCAAATCGAGACTGACGTCGTCGACCGCGCGCACGATGTGCTTGGCATTGAAACCCCGCCCGGGCGTACGAGTCACGAAGTGACGCGTGAGATGGCGCGCCTGCAACTGCACGGTGCCCGAGATGACCTCGCTCACGTCGGTCACCTCACTCATGAGACGTCACCCTTGACGGGCATCGGCGCGGGCTCTCGCTTGCCCTTCCCGGTCCGGCTCAACTCAACGGGCACGACGACGCCTTGGTCACCCGAGTGCAGCCAGCACGCGACGGAGCGGCCCTCCTCGCCGAGCTCGACGAGCGATGGCGACTCCTTGAGGCAACGATCCATCGCGTAGGGGCAGCGTGGATGAAAGTTGCAGCCCGTTGGTAACTGGTTGAGGTCGGGCGGCGAACCGGGGATTCCCGTCAATTCCGTTCGAGCGCCGTGCATTGGCGGGAATGAGTTCAACAGTCCCAAGGTGTAGGGGTGTCGCGGGGTGTCGTAGAGCGCTTGGGCGCTGGCGCGCTCCACAATCTCGCCGGCGTACATGACGACGATCTCGTCGGCCAGCTCGACCAGCAACGATAGGTCGTGGGTGATGAAGATCATCGCGAAGCCGAAACGCGAACGCAGTTCGAACAACTTCGAGATGATCTCGCGCTGGGTGACGACGTCGAGCGCGGTGGTCGGCTCGTCCATGATCACCAGTTGCGGGTCCAGCGCCAGCGCGAGTGCGATCATGACGCGTTGACGCTGTCCGCCGGAGAGTTCGTGCGGATAGCGGCGCAGTCGGTCTTCATTCAGTCCGACCAGCGCCAGCAGTTCAATGATTCGCGCACGTCGATCGGCCTTATTCATGTCACGACGATGCGTCTTCAGGACCTGCTCAAACTGGGTGCCCACGCGCAGCACGGGATTGAGTGCGCTCAGGGCGCTTTGGATCACCACGGAGATGTTCGACCACCGCACACGGCGCAGTTCTTTTTCGCTGGCGGTGACGAGATCGATGATGTTGTCTGCGCCCTCCTCGGAGGGTCCGAGATCGAACAGTGCCTCCCCGCTCGCGATGACCCCGGGGGCGCGCAACAGTCGGGTGACGCCGTAGACGAGCGTTGACTTGCCGCTGCCACTCTCGCCGGCGATGCCGAGGACCTTCGAGCGGTTCAGGTGCAGGTTGACATTGTTCACCGCGCGAACGGCGCTTTCGCCCCACCCGTAATCGACGCTGAAGTTTCGAATGTCAAGGATTCGTTGACCCATCGCTGGTCCGTCCGTCCTTTGATCCGTGTGTGGTGTCGTAACGACGCTAACGTCGCTCGTCTCGTTCGCGCTGGTCACCACGCCCGCTTCGATCGATTCAGTACTCACGTCGTCACCGGCTTTTGGGTCGAGATGGGAGACGGCGTCGTCACATTCGAGCGCACCACTGGCGTGAGCCCCAGTCGCTGACGTCGCGGCAGTCCCAGCTTGCGACGTTGCTTGCTACTGAGACCGGCGGCGCGAAGTCGCGGATTGATGAATTCATCGATACCAAAGTTCACCAACGCCAGTCCCGTTCCCACGAGCGCGATACACACGCCGGGAGGGATGAACCAGTACCACTCACCCGAGAGCGGCGCGTTATTGGCCTGCGCCCAGAAGAGCATGGTGCCCCAGTTCCAGACCGACGTGCTCGTCAGTCCGATGTACGCCAAGGTCACGTACGCGCCAATGGAGTAGAGCAACGTGAACAACAGCGACGAGGCGAGAATCGGCAGCAGGTTCGGCGCGACCTCGAAGAACATGACGCGGTGGCGCTTCTCTCCGATGATGCGCGACGCCTCCACGAAGTCGCGATTGCGCAACGACATCGTTTGCGCACGAATCACGCGAGCTCCCCACGCCCAGCCAGTCAGCGAAATGATGAGACCGATGACCAGCGAGTTCGATCGACTGTTGACCGGCAGGTAGCTGTCGATGACGATGAGCAGTGGCTGTCCGGGAATGGCGAGGAAGACATTCGACATCAATGAGAGGCCGTCGTCGGCGTAGCCGCCGAGGTAGCCGGCCGAGATGCCCACGACCATCGACAACATTGTCGCCACCAAACCGGCGACGAGTGACACGACGATCGTCGCTCGCGCGCCCACGAGCGTCTGGGAGAAGATGTCCTGACCCAGACTCGTCGTGCCGAACCAGTGATGGGCCGAGGGCGTGAGGAGCGGCGCAAACGATGTGTTGTCCGGACTGTAGGGCGCCAGCAACGGACCGAAGATGGTGAGCAGGAGGAAGAAGCCCAGGATGCCCAGCCCAAGAATGACCTTGGGCGAACGGGGAAGGCGGCGCCTTTTCACGTCGCCGTCTCAGTTCTCGTTCGTGGATCGAGTCCGAGGTACACGAGGTCAGCGAGGAGGTTCGCCGCCAAGACGGCGAGCGTGATCACGAGGAAGATGCCCTGAATGAGCGGATAGTCCTCGTTCTGCACGGCGTTCAACAGCAGGTCGCCCACGCCGGGATAGTTGAAGACGAGTTCGACGAGCAGGGCCCCCGACACCACCAGACCAATGGCGAGTGAGAGGTTCGCGATGCTGGGCAACACGGCGTTGCGGGCAGCGGCCACGATCACCTTGCGCTTGGGTAGGCCCATGGCGACCGACATCAAGACGAAGTCTTCCGCGACGACGGTGATCATCATGTTGCGCATGCCGAGCATCCAGCCGGCGACCGAACTGAGGACGATGGAGACAACCGGTAACTCCGCGTAGCGAAAGGCGCTCGCGGCGAACGCCCACGTCCAACCCGGATGGAGGTTGGGGCTGTACGCACCGAGCACGGGGAACAGGTGCAAGTCACTGCCAAAGACCAGCAACATCACCGTCGCCAAGAAGAAGTAC
>JBEKQN010000122.1:0-10066 GCA_049519675.1 Acidimicrobiales bacterium
CAGTTCGCCATACTCGACGCCACGAGGCAACTACTCGAAGAGCGCGGCTTTGTCGATCTCACGATTGAAGAGGTGGCATTACGGGCGTCAGTGGGTAAGGCAACTATCTATCGTCGTTGGCCGTCAAAAGGCACCCTCGTCTTCGAGTCATTCATGTTCGACTTCCTGGCGCGTCAACCACTCCCAGACACGGGCAACTTGCGAGGGGACCTGCTCGCCACGCTGCGGGGCTGGATTCGCACGGTGAAGGGCACGGTCACGGGTCGCACATTGGTCGGACTCATCGCCGAAGTACAGCGAGACCCTGAACTAGCCGAAATATGGAGGGATCGGTTCGTCGTGCCCGTTCGAGCTCAACACCGGTACATCATCGAACGAGCCATCAAACGCGGCGAGATACCCCCGACGACGGATATCGACATCACCCTCGATCTTCTCTTCGGCGCTGCCTATCATCGACTCCTGCAATCGCACCTGACCTTGAGCGATCGATTCGCCCGGGTCGTGGTGGACTACGTCATCCGCGGAATAGCACCCGAAGTGTCGACCAAACGTCCGTAACGCCACCAGGTTTCTTCGCGGTTGGTCCCAACGAGAACGCCAAGTTCGAAGTTCCGCGAGACGTCGGCGAGCGTGAGGCGCCCAGGGAGGCGAAGTCGAAATTTGGCTTTCGCCGCCGAATAGGCCACGCTGCGGTTACGGCCACTTTTTTCGCGAGCAGGCGCTCTGGCGCGCCTACTATTCACCCACGGCCGGTTGATCCCAAATGTGGTCTCCGACGAAGTGAGGAACGAATGAACTGGTTCAATGAGCCCTCAAAGTGGAGTGTGGACGGCCGTGAGGTCTTCGCGGACGCCGATCCGAACACGGATTTCTGGTCAATCACCGATTACGGATACGTTCGTGACAACGGGCACGTCTACGGCGAGACCCTGAGCTCTGAATTCAAACTTTCCGTGCGAATCGACGCCAACTACGTCGCGCAGTATGACCAGGCGGGCGCTGTGGTTCGCGTCGATGAGAGTCACTGGATTAAGACCGGCGTCGAACTCTTTGAAGAGAAGTTGCGCTTCTCCACTGTCGTCACGATTGGCCATTCGAATTGGATGATTGCCGACCTACCCGATGGATTCACGCATCTCAACCTGTCGCTCGAACGACGAGCGGATGCGGTCCATATCAGCTATTCCACCGATGAAGATCCTTTACAGTTTGCCTCCGTGGCGTACTTAGATCCGAGCGCTTCGGCGCTGGCGGGTGTCATGTGCGCCTGTCCCCAAGGTGAGGGCTTTTCGGTTCATTTCGCGGACTACGAACTTTCCGAGTGATGAAACAAAAGTGATTATCTAGTCGATGCAAAGCAATCGCGACTTGACGTCACGTCGTTCGGGATCAACGCTACGCCGGACTCGAACGTCGACTTAGATCGCTCGGCCTTCGTCACTCCAATACGGGTCACGTAACAGCCGCTTGAAGAGCTTGCCGGTCTCGGAACGAGGCAGATGATCTTCAAAGTCGATTGACTTGGGTGCCTTGTAGCCGGCCAAGTTTTCGCGCACGTAGGCAATAAGTTCTCCAGCGAGCAGGGACGACGCAGTGAGGCCGTTCACGAGCTCCACCGCGGCCTTGACCTGTTCGCCCATGTCCTCGTCGGGCACGCCAAACACCGCGGCGTCGGCGACGGCCGGATGTGCCACCAGCACGCCTTCAATCTCGGCGGGATAGATATTCACGCCGCCGCTGACGATCATGTCGATCTTGCGATCGCTCAGAAACAGGTATCCCTCATCGTCCAAGTGACCGACGTCGCCCAGCGTGGCGACGCCCGGCGCGAGGTGCGCGGCATCGGTCTTGCCCTGGGCCTTGTGATAGGAAAAATCCGAACCGCTGAGATTCCTCCAATAGATCTGTCCAACGTGGCCTGGTTCGCACGACTGCCCTTCATCATCGACAATCGTCAACTCAAAGGACCCCAGCGATTTGCCGACGGTCCCCGGCCGTTCGAGCCACTGCGGGCCATGGATGACGGTCAGGAATCCGCTCTCGGTGCCGCCGTAATACTCGGTCAACACGGGTCCCCACCACTCGATCATCGCTTGCTTCACCTGCGCGGGGCACGGCGCCGCGCCATGGATGACGGACACGAGCGACGAGCCATCGAAACTGCGCTTCCGTTCGTCGCTTAATTTGAGCAACCGTCCGAACTGCGTCGGCACGAGGTGCACATTGGTCACGTGGTAACGATCGACCAAGGACAAAAATGATCCTGCATCAAAATGTTGACGCATGACACACGCGCTGCCGAGGCCGAGTACTGGGTACAGCGAGAGCGCGAGTTGCGCCGAGTGATAGGCCGGACCGTCCAAAAGGGTGACACCGTCTTGAGGGATGTGCAGCGTGGCCCCCGCACCCAGAGCAATGAGTTCAATTATCCCCACGTCATTGCCGGTCTGATTGATCGCGCTGCGCACACCCTTGGGGAAACCGGTGGTGCCCGACGTGTAAAACATGGGGCCACCGCTCGCCTGGCCCTCGGGCTCGCTGGTGTCCTGTTCGCCCAGCAGCTGCTCGTAGTTGGCGAAGCCCGGAACTTCTGTGACACCAATGACAATCCGGTGACGACAGCTCTCCGCCTGCGGGTCGCTGCAGGCGTCGCGAGCGACGTCGCCGTACTGGTCCTCGACGAAGAGCACTTTGGCGTCGGAGTCGCCGAGCACGTACGCCAACTCCCGACTCACCCAGTGCCAATTCACCGGCACAAAAATCAATGCCGTCGCCCTTGCGCTCGGCAGTCTTCTTGACTAATTGGGCCATTGCCCCCCGTTCTGGACTTGAGTATTGCAGGAAGTCAACGAGAATTCACAAGGTCGGCTTCGCTGACTCGACCGTGCTGCGACGGAACCTTAATTACGGCGCCATCAGGCCGCTGAGATCCGCTACCGGACTCATAGTCCCCTTCAGACAGGGTGGCGAATACACCAGCGGTCAGAAAGTCGAAGCGTCAATAACGAACCGGTACTTGACGTCACTCGCAATCGTTCTCTCGTAGGCGGACTTGATGTCACTCGCCGAGACAACCTCGACGTCGCTCGTTATGTCGTGCTCCGCGCAAAAATCCATCATCTCTTGGAGTTCGGCCACGCCACCCGCGCACGACCCGGAGAGCGTACGGCGCTGGCCCACCAGTTGGAATGTATCGATCGCGTTGGGTTTGCCCGAAAGACCAACGAGCACGAGATTTCCGTCAAGCTTGAGCAGTTCGAGATACGGCGCCAAATCAACGTCGGCCGACACGGTGCTGATGATGAGGTCATAAGGCCCCACGCTCGTGGCCACGTCAGCGTGTTCGGGCATCACTACGAAGTGATCGGCGCCCAGGCGCATCGCATCGTCTCGTTTGTTGTCGGAGTGCGAAAACACTGTCGTCTCCGCGCCGAGCGCCTTGGCAAACTTAAGGCCCAAATGTCCGAGTCCGCCCAGACCAACAATGCCAACCTTTGACCCCGACGTTGCGCCCCAATGCTTCAGCGGCGAGTACAACGTTATGCCCGCGCACATGAGGGGCGCTACGCCCTCGAGGCTCAGCGAGTCCGCCACCTGCACCGCGTAGTTCTCATCGACGACGAACACATTCGAGTAGCCGCCGAAACAGATCGACGTGCCGTCGCGTTCCTTGTCGTTGTACGTCTGAGTGTTTCCTTCTTCGCAGTACTGCTCCAGCCCCGCGGCGCAGGCGTCGCACGTGCGGCAGGAATCCACAAACGTGCCTACACCAATGCGCTCGCCCACCTTGAACTTCTTGACGGCATCGCCGACGGCGGTAACGATTCCGACGATCTCGTGACCGGGCACCATCGGAAACAGCGACGGTCCCCAGTCTTCATTGACCTGGTGGATATCCGAGTGGCAGACGCCCGCAAAGGAAATGTCGAGCGCAACGTCACGAGGACCGAGTTCACGGCGAGAGAATTCGTAGGGGATGAGATCTTCTTTCGCCCTCAGCGCTACGTAGCCACGAGTTTTCATGCGGTCCTTTCAGCGTCACGCAAATCACGAGTGACGTCGATGTCGAGTCTAACTTTTGCCTGTGCATCACACTTCTGTTCGAACGGACATCGACGTGTTGATCGCAAGGAAGCTCGATGGACGAGTGAACCGGAAGGGCCTACGCGTTGTTAGTTGCGCGTCTGAATCAGGGCGACAACTTCATCGCGGTGATAGCCCTGACTTCGTGCGAAATCGAGAAGTTCGTTGATGCGCGCAATCACCGCGCCGCGTTGTGGAGTGCCCACGACCCGCACGCCGCGACCCCGTGTGAAGTCGAGCAGACCTTCGTCGCGGAGTATATGTAGTGCCCGAATGACGGTGTTCTTGTTCACGCCCAGCACGGCGGCGAGGTCGATTGCTGGCGGAAGACGTTCGCCCTGACCAGCCTCACCGTCGGCGATCGCCCGTCGAATTTCGGCGGCCACCTGTTCGTGCAGCGTGGTCGAATCGTTCTTGTTTATTTTTGGAATGCGCATAGTACTATCTCAAATAGTATCATTGAAACTCTGCCTGGCGAGGAGCAACATCGACGATGACGTCAACTTGGCACGATACAAATGACGTGCCTCCGCACGGGGCACGTGACCAAGATCAGCACGATTTTGTCGATCACGTGTTGGAGATTGTCCGTGCAATACCATCGGGTCGCGTCATGACGTACGGTGATGTCGCGGCGACGCTCGGATCTCGAGCGGCGCGTGCGGTGGGCCAGATAATGGCCCGCTACGGTTCGGACGTACCGTGGTGGCGCGTGATTCGCGCCAGCGGACAACCGCCTATTGGTCACGAGCACCGAGCACTGACGTTCTATCGCGCCGAAGGAACTCCTCTAAAAGGAAGTGGGGACGACTATCGAGTGAATCTCTCGACCGCGCGCTATCGACCGTGAGCCGTGACGTCCGTCAATCACCGCGCGGCAACCGTCAGTACTTCGACGTTCGCACCAGCAGCGTATTGGCGAACTTGTCGTGAAGGGTCTGCTTTCGCTTGTCCCAGATCGGCCACAACAAGTCAATGACGAGCGGAACGGCGAAAAGGAAGGCGATCTCGTAATTGTGATCGTTCAGGATTTTCTCATGGGCCGTGGGATTTACGTACAGCGTGTAGTGGTAACTCGCGGCTATCAAAATGAGAAGGCTATGCAGTCCGGTGCGGCGGATTATTTGAGCAACGCTCATCTGCACGTGCGTGACGGCGTCAACGCACCGCGTGCGAACGAGGCGCATACCAATTGTCTGTCCCTTGAAGCGAGCGAGGCAGATAGCCCCGTAGGCGAACACAACCGCGACCTCGATGTATGACGTCAGGTACGAATTCAGGTTCGCCGAATTAAGCGGAAGAGAAATGATCAGACCAATCAAGATGACGTCGGCGATAAGACCCAGTACCCTCCACCAGTAGCCAGCCAGTTGTGTTCCGGACAGGGACAATTCATTTGCTGGCACGCGCGGCATTGGGCCCAGCGGAGCCACGGAGCCCGACGTCGGTTGACCGCAGACCGAGCAGAACTGTTGATCTGCAGTCTCCGGTGTGCCGCAGTTAGCGCAATTTGGCAACAGACCCCCTCATAGTGGACATTGTCATCATCATTCCAGAAAATATTTCAGTAGCGAATTCGCGCCCAAAATAGGCCACGACTGAAGAACGCTCGAAATGGACAATCGTTGAGATGGGCATCGTTCGTCCAACTACCATGCGCAGAACAGCGAGTAACAACGATTCAACTCAAATCGCGTAATCAGGTCGTGTGGAGTAATGTCCGGTTTGAAATCTTCTTCAAGACGCGAACGTAAGGAGCGGGAAGAATGAGTGACAATCAGCCCCAACAAAGCCAGAACGGTGCCCCGCAGTTTCCCATCACGACAGCCCTGACCTTCCCCGACGTGGAGTTACACTCCAACCTCGGCATCGTGTTCGGCGTCGTTGTGCGCTCGATAGGTCTGGCTAAGGGTATCGGTGCCGGGTTCAAAGCCCTTGCGGGTGGAGAAGTCAAGCAGTACACCCGGTTAGTCGAAGACAGTCGGCGACACGCGATGGACCGGATGATCGAAAACGCGCAACTGCTCGGAGCCCACGGCATTGTCTCAATGCGGTTCGATTCATCCGAGATGGGAAATGGCCTGACCGAAATCGTCGCCTACGGCTCCGCCGTCAAGTTCGCCAGCGCCTAGAGACATCGTGGTCGGAATCGTCATCGTTCTGGTACTACTGGTGCTCTTCGTTTTCAGCATCTTCGTGCGCCGTCACGGCGAGACCGAAAAGCCGAAAGCCGACTGGAAACGAACCGATGAGGCGTTCAACGACCCTTCCACCGGGCGAGTCATGCGTGTGTGGCTCGATGCGGCGGGAGAACGCCACTACGTGCCGGAAGCAAACCGTCCGGCCACATAACTGAGTTTTAATATTCGTGCGCAGGCACTATTACTTCCGACCGAGTGAAGACGGGTTTGACGCCTGGGACGTTGATCACCTCGTCGAGGCGTCGCGTGACTTTCCAATAGTCGAGATGCCATTGTCGGCACTCGACGAGATTGACCAGGTCTACTGGATTGGCGAGGACGGTAGCGCCCCGACCGTGCGCATGCTGGTGAGCCACATGCAACTTGTCAAGAGCGCGGATCTCTCGTATCCAATAATCATCGGTGCAGACGGGCGGGTGATGGACGGCATGCATCGGGTCGCCAAAGCGCTGCTGGAAGATCGCGCCACTGTCTTGGCGGTTAAGTTCGACGTTCAGCCTGAGCCGGACCACCGGAACATTCGTCCGTCGGAATTGTTGGGCTAGGTGCGTCGCGTCTTATAGATCAGGCAGACTGAAGTCCAGGGTGGGAATGTCACCGCCGCCATCGACTTCGAGGACCTTGCCCGTAAGGAAGGCACCCGCCGGCGAAGCGAGGTACAACACCGCCGCCGCGATCTCTTCGGGATCGGCAATACGATGCAGTGGTGTCAGGTCCTCCATCATTGACTTGAGCTCCGGCGTTGTTGTCACAATCTCGAGTGCCGACGTAGCAGTAGATCCGGCAGCAATCGCGTTGACGCGAATTCGAGGTGCCAAGTCCTTTGAGATGAGTCGCGTGTAATGAGAAAGCGCAGCCTTGACGGTCCCGTAGGCGGCGTAGCCCCGACCAGAGACTCGTCCCATCACCGACGAGACATTGATGATCGATCCCCCGCCCTGTTCCAAAATGAGAGGGACCGCCGCGAGGTTCAACGCGTGCGCTGTCGTGACGTTGAAATGGAACGCCTCTTCTAGGTACTCCGGCGTCGTGTCAAAAAAAGGCAGCGGAATCGCGCCACCCGCATTGTTGACCACGACGTCGAGGCGGCCGAACTCGTTCTTTGCCGCAGACACGAGCGAGCGCACGATCTCAAGATCAGCGAGATCGCCCGCCACGCTGACCGCACGTCGACCGGTTTTGGCCACAAGGTCGGCTACGTGATCGAGATCGCTCTGCGTGCGTGAGGCAATCACCACATCGGCCCCGCACTCGGCGAGCGCCAGCGCACTTGCCGCACCAATTCCTCGACCGGCACCAGTAACGATTGCCACCTTGCCGTCAAGGCGAAACAGGTCAAGAATCATTATCGCTCCTCAGGGACGTCGGTGGGTCCACACTACGCATCCTTGAATCGCCATGCCATACTCAACGTGTGCATCGTCCAAATCTCTCTGTCGCCATCACGACCGGGCTGCTGACGTGCGCGTCGCTCACAATTCCCTGTCACACGCCCTTCGCGTCAGGTGCGACGACGCCGACGTCCGTCCGCACTGCGTCATCGACATTGATGCTGCCAATCTTGGGGGAGAAATTTAGCGTTCTTTCGTGCAATAAAAACACCACGATCGGATTGGAGGGCTGTGCGGAGCATCGCATCATTGCCCTGGACAAGCGCATCAACGCTTTGAGACACTATGTCTTTCACATCCTCAACCATCAAGCGGGCCGTGACTTCATCCTCGCGGAAAATGATTGGTTCACCTACCGACAGGCAATGTGCACCAGCGAATCAGACGTCAACGCGGGTGGTTCTCTCGAGCCAGTTGACTTCGCGCAGTGCCTCGTCCGACTCGATGCCCAGCACGTCAGTGAATTGACGAGCATGAAATCGAGTTACGAGTCCGGAGGATGACGGACGATCTAAAGTCCGAAAATGGATTGAAAGACGTTCGAAAGAAGTCACCATGGCGAGCAGGCTGACTGAAGTTATTTTTGACTGCCACGACCTTACGCGTTCATCAAACTTTTGGTGCAACGCGCTGGGTTATGAGCAAGTAAGCGCAGGCGAAGGTTGGATCGCCATCAGAAGCCCCGGCGAAAAGTTGACCGACGAGATGTTGAGCAAGTCGCCCCAGTCGCCGGCGCTGGCGTTTGTCCTCGTTCCAGAAGACAAGATCTTGAAGAACCGGGTACACATCGATCTGACCCCAATTGACTGCAGCCAGGAAGAAGAAGTACGGCGCCTCATGGAACTCGGCGCGCACCGAATTGACATCGGTCAGAGCGGCACATCGTGGATTGTCATGGCCGATCCGGAAGGCAATGAATTTTGTGTTATGGAATCGATCCTTGAGTAGTTCATGGTACCCACGTAGACCAATCGTTCGTCTTATCTATAGAATTTATTGATGTTGCGAATTGGCTCGACGGTCCTCGGCGTTGAGAACCTCACTCGTGCGATCGATTTCTGGACGAGTGCGATTGGATATGTACTTCGTGAAGCGCCCGACGATGACACCTGGGCAACCCTCATCTCACCTCACGCAGCTGGCTCGCAGTTGGCGCTGATGAAGAGCGCGACCGCCGTCCAAGCACACCCGAGAGTGCATCTTGATCTGTACGCCGATAATCGTGAGTCCGAAATCGCGCGACTCATCGAATTGGGGGCGAGCAGGGTCGAATGGGATTCCTACGGGGAATCACCGGGCTTTGTCGTGCTCGAAGATCCTGACGGCAACCGATTCTGCGTCATCGAAAAGGACGAACACTGGGTTGGCTTTCGGTAGTTCCGGGAGCGAAGCAACGTCACTCGTCATGTCGAAAATCGCTAGTGAGACACTTCCTTGCGGACGCGCACCATTAACGACTTCTGTTGCGAAGCAGTCGTCACCTCAAAGCGCAAGAACTCGTCATCGCTTCGAAGGTCGGCGAAGAGTCCCGAATGGTCTTCATGAAAATGCAGAAAGGCCTTTGAGCGACAGTAAAAGACTCCCGGCCTCTTCTCTTTCAGTTCGTCTATGCCGCGCAATTGATCGAGGAGACTTCCCAACTGCTCGAGCGCGTCGTCACCAGCGTGCTTCATTGGCTCCACAATAAACACTCAATCGGGTTTCAACGACGAACCGCGCGCGCATTCGCCTCGTGCCAAAGAGTGGCCAGCAACAAGTGAGCGACCAACGACTCGCCCAGTACGATCGCTGTAGTGAAACCATTCGTCGTTGTGATCATCGTGGCCGGCGCGGCCTGTGCATTCGCGTGGATTGCATCTATCATCACGCGCGACACCTCGTGGGTTGACCGGCTCTGGTCAATCTTGCCGGTGGCGTATCTCTGGGTCTTCGCGGCGTACGCGCACCTGCATAGTGCCCGACTCGATGTCATGGCCGTCTTGGTCACCGTGTGGGGAGCCCGCCTGACGTTCAACCTCGCCCGAAAAGGCGGCTACACCGGTGTCGAGGATTACCGCTGGCCGATTCTCCGCGACAGAATGCCGCCGTGGCAGTTTCAACTCTTCAACTTTTTCTTCGTCGTGATCTATCAGAATGTCATCCTCATACTCATCACGCTGCCCGCCCTGACGGCGTACAACCATCGGTCCACCGCGTTCGGTTACCTCGATCTGCTGCTCGCCATCGTGTTCCTCGCGTGCACCGTGGGTGAGACGGTTGCCGACCAACAGCAATGGAATTTCCAATCAAGCAAGGCCGCGGAGAGAGTGGCGGGCCGCACCCCCTCTTCCCAATTTCTCCAATCGGGGCTATTTCGATACTCGCGCCACCCGAATTTCTTCTTTGAGC
>JBEKQN010000123.1:0-7245 GCA_049519675.1 Acidimicrobiales bacterium
TCACTGCCCTCGACCATCTCACCTTCGAGGTACCCGCGGGCCAGGTGGTGGGGTTTCTGGGACCCAATGGTGCGGGCAAGACGACCACGATGAGGGCGATCTTCGGTCTGACGGATCTGGATGCCGGCACGATCACGTGGAACGGTTCCGTCGTGGGCCAAGCAGTGAGACGGCGCTTCGGCTATATGCCCGAGGAGCGCGGTCTTTATCCGAGCATGCTCGTCGGCGAGCAACTTCAATATCTTGGCCGATTGCACGGGATGACCGCGATCGACGCCTCGAACGCGACGGCGACCTGGTTGGATCGCTTGGGAATCGCCGATCGAGCCGGGAGCAAGGTCGAAGCCCTCTCCCACGGGAACCAACAGCGCGTGCAACTAGTAGCCGCGTTGCTGCACGGTCCCGAGTTAGTGGTCTTGGACGAACCGCTCGCCGGACTTGATCCCTCGGGGATCGACGTCATCGGTGAGGTGCTCGCCGAGCAGGCCCGTTCCGGTTGCGGCGTGATCTTCTCCAGTCACCAACTCGACCAGGTCGAGGACCTCTGCGAGTCAGTGGTGATCATCGACAACGGCCACTTGGTGGTGGCCGGCCGGGTGGACGATTTGGCCACGAGTGGGCCGCGACGACTGGTAGTGCGCGTCGAGGGGAACCGCTCCGCTTCCTGGGCCGAGGGAGTCGCCGGGATCACGGTCTCCCAAGTGAGCGGGGGCGAGGTTCGACTCGTGCTCGACGCCAGCGTCGACAGCGACACCGTCTTAGAGTTGGCCCGGAGTGCCGGGCGCGTGACCGAATTTGTCTTCAAGCGCCGCCGCCTTTCCGAACTCTTCCGAGAGGCGGTGCAGTGAAGTTCATCGTCATTGCGCTCGTGGTGGTCGTAGTGGGGGCCGTGCGGTTCGGCTTGCATCGACGACACCAATCCAACGCACCGCGTGAGGTCCGCACGGTACCGAGCCGACTCAACAGTGACGTCGGTTTAATCGTGACTCGAGAAGTGCGAGAGAGATTCCGTGGAAGATTAATCAAGATCACGACGCTGTTCATCCTGCTCGTGGTAGCGGCCGCCATCGTCATCCCCACACTTCACAACGGCAAGGCGGAGCCCCAGGAGGTCGGCATCGTCGGGACGCTCTCGTCATCCCTGCGAGCAACCGTCACCAGTTCCGCCAAAAGCGCCGACGTCACCGTCCGCTTCGTGCCCGAATCCAGCGTCCAGAATGCCAAATCCGGCCTCCATTCGGGTCGAATCAACGCCGCGATCGTGAACAGTCGTGAGTTGCTGGTGAAGAGTCCGCTGGCAAGTACTGACAATTCGTCGGGCACCCAACTGGTTCGTTCGATTGCCGAGAACCTTGGCATCGCCGAGGCGTTCCAGGCGGCCCAACTTTCACCCGCACAGACCGAGACACTTAAGACTGCCAGGGCGCTGCCAATAGAGAGCGTTGAGCAGGGAAAGAAGAGTACCGGCAAGGACACCAGCGAGACCACCTCGTTGATCGGCATAATCCTCATCTTCGTCATGCTCAATCAGTACAACACCTGGATCCTGTTCGGGGTAATGGAGGAGAAATCCAGTCGGGTCATTGAGGTGCTGCTGTCCGCGGTGCGTCCCATCCAACTGCTAACCGGAAAGGTGGTGGGTATCGGTCTGGTGGCGTTGGCGCAAGCCTCGCTCGTCGTCGCGTTCGCGCTCGTCTTGTCCAAATCGGTGGGCTCAAGTCTCCTGCACGGCTCGGCGCCACTCGTCGTCGTGAGCACGTTGGTCTGGCTGGTGCTCGCCTACGCCTTCTACAGTTGGGTCTACGCCGCCGCGGGCTCGATGGTCGAGCGACAGGATCAGGTGCAAAGCTTGATACTCCCGTTGAGCCTCCCGATGATCTTCGGCTACATCATGGCGCTCACGGGGGCCAGTTCAGGCAGCCCCAGCGCGCTGCTGAAAGTGCTCGCGTATCTACCTCCGACGGCCCCGTTCGCCATGCCGGTGTTGGTGGGTTTCAGAGCCGTGACGTGGTGGGAGTTTCTCGGCTCGGCGATCATCAGCGTGATATGCACGATCGGCATCGCTCGAGTAGCGGCGACCGTCTATCGACGATCAATCCTCCGCACGGGCTCGCGGGTTCGTCTGCGAGAGGTGTTGAATCCGGCTCGACGTTGAATCTCCATCTGTGCCGACGGCCCCATATCGTGTCGAAATCAAATTCGATGGCCCAACGTTTCGGGAGGGCAAACATCTACTAGAAGTTTCCGTACTTGTTTGAGTACGAGGTTGACTGACCATGGTCATGATTTGGTGCTTAGAGTGATCCGTAATGTCCCCCAACGTGAAGCGCGAAATGATGAGTGCTTTGGTATGTGGCTTGTTGTTGGCCGCGTGTCGCTCCACGGCAAACTCGCAGAATGCTCCGGACAACCAACGCCAACTTGAAACTGCGGCGTGCAAACTCATCAGCGCCACTCCGATTCTGACACCGACCTCGGGAAGTTTCGAAGCGATATCCTTACCGACCTCAACGTTGCGTGCTCTTAAGAAGACGGACGACAGATCTCTCCAGAAGGTGGTTCGCGCCTACCTCGCGGCCGCAAACGTGCAGAACACTGCTGGCATGATTCGCGCACTCAATGACGGGGTGGGGGTATGCCACGGTCTGGGTTTAAAGACAGCAACGTAGAGGGTGAAGTGTCCACGATGCGCTCAGGTTTTCGTGCAGCAGTAAGGCGCTTGTTCCCGCTAGACCTCAAACCGTGACGATGTCGTTACAGGTCCCGATCATCGGCTGTACGGCGTAGCTGGAGCGCCAGGCTAGGTATGACGAAGGACGCGAGGAAGATTGGTAGAAAACTCTTTCCGGTGCATCGGAAGGCGACGGTTTGACTCTCGGCGGCGTCGAAGGTCTGACGTCGGCTGGAGTTTCGGCCATTGCGAACTTGCACGGTGTGACGCCCAGGTTCAATTGGTATCTCGATCGTGTCGTTCATTTCGAGCGATCCGGCGGGCTGACCGTCAACCTCGATGTCGTACGTGCCACGTCGAACCTCGACTCCGATTGCTTTATGCGTCAGTTTCAGCGTCGCGGCCATCTGGCCTCCTCTTATTAGGCGTAGAGAAATGTTAAACGGTTCTCCTGCGGGAAACTCCATCCAACCCTGGGCAGTTCCCAGTCCCGACGCAACAGGAACGCCGCTTGGCACTGTCGTCGGAGCTGATTCGTGCGAGTCCTGCTTTTCTTAGAAGGTCCATAATCACCTGATCAACATTGCCGATGAGATGCTGGACGTTCCAATATCAACTCCTCACGTCCTAGCGCCAGCTAGTCAGGTTTCGGGTTGAAGTCCCTTGAAGGCCAATCGGACGGCTTGTACGAAAGTGAGATCCTCGCCCGGACGGCATCACCGTGGGCACCCACACGCTCACCAATCCTGACCTGGTCGTTCGGATCAAGTCGGGAGCACCGCTCAACGAAGCCGATCGGTCCACCTTCTGCGCCGACGAGCGAGGGTACACCGACTATCCAACGCGGGGAACTATTTAGCTTCTCCGTCGGTCCATTCCCCAGTGGACAGAAGTCAGCTCTGAGGCAGCGAACTCATGATTCCTCGGTTTAGTGAAATAGCCAGTTGACTATAGTTTTTGCATGGAACTGGCCGCCAAGCTGCAGTTAAAGCCTCAACAGCCCTTAAAGGGCGTGGGGACCCCGCACTCGGTGACATCCGAGTTGGCCGAGCTCGACAACGTGAGCGACAACCAACAGGAAGCGGCGCTGCTCTTCTTCATTACCGACCGCGCGGCCCTAGAAGTTCACCGCGAACAGATCGTCGACGCCGCGTCCCGAGACCATCTGACGTGGGTCGCGTACCCAAAGGCGGGACACCTTGGCACCGACCTCAACCGCGACTCACTGGCCGCGTTGCTGAGCGAAAGTGGCGTCCAACCCGTCCGCCAGATCGCCGTCAATGAAGTGTGGTCGGCGTTACGATTCCGTCCGGGTCCGCGCAGGACCAGTCCCAAAGACGCTCACAATGCCCGAACCGCGCCGCTGCGAGCGAGAACGAAACCCGAGCGCGCCTAGGAGGGTTTCGCAGCATTCACTGGGATTCATTCGGGCGGGTTCGCCAGCGCGGAAGGCAAAACCGAGCGACAAGATTGTTCGAAATCGCATGTAATTTGTTCCCGGCCCAGGACAGTACATCACTGGCGACGAGAATCAGCGCCACGTTTCGTGTCAACTAGTAGAGAAGGATTCACCGTGTCTAGGCCCACCGCCGCAATTCGATCAGGGCTCATCGCCTCGATCGTGTTCGCCTCGCTGCTGTTTTCAGTTCCCTCCGCAACCGCCTCGACCTTCAGTGCCCGCTCGGGCGACGTGAAGGCGACCTTTAGCGTGTCGGGCACGTTCCCCCAGGCCAAAAATGGTCGTCTCACAATATTCCGGTCGGGCAAGGTGGTCGACCACGTTGCGGTGAGCTCGCAGTGGTGCGATCACCAATGTTGGCCCAATTCGGTTTCCTCCAAACAGTCAGTGGTACACGTCGTACGTCTGGCCCCCCACGGTCCACTCGACATCGTGCTTGACCTCTACAGCGGCGGCGCCCACTGCTGTGCGATCGAGCAGGTGTACTACTTTGACTCCTCGACGGGCAAGTACAAAAAAGTCGAGCACAACTTCGGAGACCCCGGAATCAAGTTGGTGCCGCTCGGCAAGGGTGGCACTGACCTCTTCCTCACCGCTGACGACCGCTTCGCCTACGCCTTCACCGACTTCGCCGCGTCAGGGATGCCAATTGAGATAGATAGCTTTTCCAACGGCACGTTCCAACGGGTAACGAAGGAGTTTCCCCACCTCATCGCCAAAGATGCGACGCAGTATCGTGTGGCGTTCTTCGGCGCTGCATCCTCGAAGTATGACGATACCGTTGGACTCGCCGCCGCGTGGGCCGCTGACGAAGACATGCTGGGACACGTATCGCTCGTGCGTAATTTTCTGCACCAAGAGTCTCGAGCGGGTCACCTCAATAGCGCCCTTTCTCCAATACAACCGAGCGGCGCAAAATTTGTGGCGGCGCTGCAAAAGTTCCTGCGACACAACGGCTACCTGAGTTAGTCCCTGAAGGAGGTGGGTCGAAGCTCAGATAGATGACTCCGCTGTCACTGCTAAGTCACCAGGCGTTTCATAACCGCGTTGCATCAAATAGTGCGCACAACCGTCTCGCCTAGAATCTCTGAGTCCCCGAAAGTTAAGTGAGAAAACATGGCTTCCGTCGTGCACAGTGATTCACTATCCAAGCAATACGGCAAGGTGTTGGCCGTCGACGATCTGTCATTCAAGATCGAGGCCGGCACCATCACAGGATTCCTGGGACCTAACGGCGCGGGCAAGACGACCACGTTGCGAATGCTGCTGGGACTGGCGAATCCGACCAGCGGCCACGCCACCATCTTCGACGTGCCCTATACCCAACTGCCAACACCGGCCATGCGCGTGGGTGCGGTGCTCGAAGCGACCGACTTTCACCCGGGCCGGACCGGACGTGACCACCTTCGAACGCTCAGTTACGCCGCAGGAATGCCGGACTCACGGGTTGACGAAGTACTCGGACTCGTTGAACTCACGGCGGCCGCCAAGAGGCGCGTCAAGGGCTACTCGCTCGGCATGCGCCAGCGCCTTGGTCTTGCCGCCGCGCTACTTGGCAACCCGGACCTGCTAGTACTCGACGAACCGGCGAACGGACTCGACCCCGAGGGCGTGCGCTGGCTGCGCGATTTCCTGCGCGATTTTGCGAAGGGCGGGCGCACGGTACTGGTCTCAAGCCACGTGCTGGCCGAAGTTGCCCAAACCGTCGACCAGGTGCTGATCATCAACCACGGCCGGCTGGTTACCGAGTCGTCGCTCGACGATTTGACGGCGCGCGTCGGCGGTGCGGTCCGCGTGCGGAGCCCTCAACTCACCCAATTGGCCGAGGCCCTGCACCGCGACGGAATTGAATCGTCCGTGAGCAATGATCACGCGTTGCTCGCACTGGGCACCACCAATGAGCACGTGGGCGACATCGCGCTAGCCGCCGGCATTGCCATCCACGAACTAGTGACGGAAGGTTCATCACTGGAAGAAGTCTTCCTCGACCTGACCTCAGGGGAGGCATCATCATGAATCAACTGCGCGCCGAACTATTAAAGATCCGGTCGACGAAAACCACCTTGGGGCTGTTAATCGGCCTCGTGTTGTTGGCTCTCTTGTTCACCATTCTCGCCGGGACATTGACGCCCACGAACCAAATGCTGGGCGAAGCGAACGAGATCCAATACCTGAGTATTGGTAGCATTGCGGGCGTCTTCGCGGCTCTGGCCGGCATCATGCTGGTGACCAGCGAGATTCGCTTCGGCACGATTCGACCTACTTTCCTCTTCAATCCAAATCGAAACCGACTCTTCTCCTCCAAGATTTTGGCGGGTGCCATTTCCGGTTTCGTCTTTGGCCTCATTGGCGAAGGTGTGGCCTACGTGCTCGGTCTGATCATATTGAAAGCTCGGAGTATTCCCTTTGCCTTGTCAGCGGGCAACGTCACCGAGTTACTCGTGGCGACCATCATCGGCACGGCCCTATGGGGCGCTCTCGGTGTCGGCCTGGGCAGCATCGTTCCCAATCAAGTGGGCGCCGTCATCTCCTTGCTGGCTTGGGGATTTGTCGTCGAGAACCTGGTCTTTGGACTCTTGCCCTCGGTCGGGCGATTCTTGCCAGTCCACGCTGAAGACGCAATGTCTGGCCTCAGCACCACGGAACAACACCTATTACCTGTCGGGGCTGGATGGCTCGTCCTCATTATTTGGACCGCAGGGCTCGCGGGTATTGGTCTCACAATGTTCAAGAGGCGCGACATCAGCTGATCCTTGAGTTGTTCACCACATAGCGTCCAAGAATCTGGTGAGGCATGACACCTGAAATCGCGAGACGATTATGCGATACTTCGCACCATGATTTATCTTCTTGCGGTGACAGTCAGCGCCGTCTTTGGTGGCGTCGACCAGTATCTGGGTAGCATCTCGGCGATCCCGTGGCTGCCCGAAATCAGCCTGCTGTCAGCGCCGTGGCTAGTTTTACCTTTTGTTTTTGCGTGCACGCAGCGAACACCCCGTCGCGCGATCATCATCGCTTACGTTGCCACGACCTCGGCGCTCATCGCGTACTTCATCATGACCTTGACGCCAATGGAAAACGTCCACCTGAACGGAAGTCTTGGACCAGTGTTTGC
>JBEKQN010000124.1:0-7160 GCA_049519675.1 Acidimicrobiales bacterium
GATAGATCAATTCCGGTCGAAACGAACGGCCCTTCGATTCGCCGACCCGACCTCCGCGTACGTCGACCCATTCCTCGCCCGTCGCCTCATTGGTGACGTACGCCACGAATTCCCAATGTTGACGCCGCTCCTTGACCCCGTCGATCACCACGGCGTCGCCTGCGCGCAGTCCGGCCCATTGGCTCGTGCGCACCAGGTTCCCGCGACGAACGACGGTAGGACGATTCTTCACACACCATTTCTACTCCGCGCATGTTCGAATAACGGACGTTACAGGCGTCCCCTACGGTGGAACTATGTCATTTGATCAGCCGCTCCCCAAGTCCCTGTCACCGTCGCGGCTCCAGGACTTCCAATCGTGTCCGCGCAAGTACCAGCACGCGTCCGTCGAGCGCATCCCCCAGCCAGCGAGCTACGCCTCGGCCAAGGGTCGGTTTGTCCACTACCTCTTTGAGCACCTGCACCAATTGCCCGCACCCGAGAGAACCATAGATCGCACTCGAGATTTTGTTGACTCCGCAGTTGACGCCATCCTCACTGAGGACGTGCGCCATGACATTGACATGGATGACGCGATGCTCAAGAAGCTCTTGAAAGAGACCGGGGCCATCATCACCACGTATTTCGAGATGGAAGATCCCACGACCATCACCCACGAAGGCGTGGAGCTTCGCCTCGGCGTAGAGATCGACGGTACGCCGCTGTTCGGGATTCTCGACCGCCTCGACCGCGACCCCGACGGTGAACTGGTGATCGTCGACTACAAGACCGGCGCACTGCCCAACCGCAACTACGACACCAGCACCTTCGCGAACGCCGAGCTGTACGCCGCGCTGTGCGAAGCCAAGCTCGGCGAGCAGCCCAACAAGATTCGACTGCTCTACGTGGCCCAGGGCGAAACCATCGAACGACCGGTGTCCGAAGTGACCATCAGGGCCCGAGCCAGTGCCGCGGCGAACGCGTGGCAGCGGATCAACCGCTACTACGACGACGGTGAGTTTCCCGCGACACCGTCCAGAAACTCGTGCCGCTTCTGCGCCTACCGCGAGATTTGCAAAGCGGACGGCGTGCCCGTTCCGGCATAGTCATCCCTAGTCTGGAGTGGTGACTTCCTTCGATCTTTCCTATGACTATCGCTGTCCCTTCGCGAAAAACATCCACTTACACGTGCTGAAAGCCCTCGAAGCCGGTGCCGACCTCGACGTCAACTTTGTCCCCTGGACCATGAGCCAGGGCTACCAGGATGACGGCGCGCCCGGCGTGTGGAACGACCCCTTATTCGATGCGGAGCACCTGTCACTCGCCGTTAGCGTCTCGGTGCGCGACCAGCAACCCGACCTCTTCCTCGCGGCCCACGAGGCTCTTTTTCGCGCCCGTCATGAACGGGCCGTTCGCCTGGTGACAATCGAAGAGATCGACGACGTGCTGCGTCCGCTCGGCGTCGACATGGAACAGGTGCGCATCGACGTCGCGTCGCGCCGACCCCACGAAGTCATTGGCAAGAGCTACGAAGAGTTCTCGACCTACGAAGCCTTTGGCGTGCCCACATTTGTCGTCAACGGCGACGCCACCTTCGTGCGTTACATGGTCCCACCAACCGACGATGCCGCCGAGTCGATCAAAATTATTGAATCGATGATCACACTCATGGCCCTGGAACCGAATCTCAACGAGTTCAAGCACACGCGCCTACCGTTTTAGGTACCTGTAGCGTGCTGTGCGTGACAGATCACACGGACGAGCACCACCTCACTCGAGTGGGCGTCGTGGGTGCCGGTCAATTGGCCTTCATGATGGGCGAAGCGTCATCCAGCGTGGGCGTCAGCGTCACCGTGCTCGCGGCATCGCCCGACGACCCGGCGATCACCACGTGTGAGCACGCAGTGATTGGCGACTCGCACGATGTCAACGCCATCGATCTTTTGAGTCGCGACGTCGACGTCATCACGTTTGATCACGAACTGGTCAACCTGGATGATCTCGCCCAGTTAGAACATCGAGGTTTCATCGTTCGGCCCAGTGCCGCCTCCCTTCGTTTTGCCGTCGACAAAGCGTTCCAGCGTCAGGCGCTCAGCGACGCCGGTCTTGCCGTGCCGCGGTTCCTTGCCGTTGGCTCTTCGAGCGACTCGCGCGTGTCAGAGTTCCTCGACACGCTGGACGGTCCTCCGGTGTTGAAGGCGGCGCGGGGCGGCTACGACGGTCGCGGCGTACTGTTTCCCGCGGACCGCGTCGAAGCCGTCGCGATGATTGACGAGCTGAGCGCCACGGGTGACGTACTCATTGAGGAGCGGCTCGAGCTGCTGGGCGAAGTAGCCCAACTCGTAGTGCGTGGAATTGACGGCGCAATCGAGCTCTACCCGCTCGTGACGACCGTGCAATCTGACGGCATGTGTGTGGAAGTTCGAGTACCGGCTGAGGTCTCGACACGACTCGTCGACGACGCCTCGGCGCTCGGAAGAAAGATTGCGACCCTGATAGGGGTGGTCGGCATTCTTGCCATTGAACTGTTCGTGACCTCGGCGGGCCTGGTCATCAATGAGGTGGCCCTTCGTCCGCACAACTCGGGCCACTGGACGATCGAGGGCGCGGTCACGAGTCAGTTCGCCAATCACTTGCGGGCCGTGAGCGGCCAACCCCTGGGCGACACGTCTGCCACGCAGCCCTTCGCCGTGATGGTCAACCTGGTGGGTGGCGAAGAGCCCTCGTCGCTCGACGCCGCGCAGAGCATCCCGGGGGCGCTCGTGCACGACTACGCCAAATCATGGCGACCGGGTCGAAAACTCGGCCACGTGACCGCGCTCGGTGACGACGCCCAGCTGGCCCACGTGACAGCATGGAAGAGTGCCCGCGCCTATGGCACGAAGACCCAGGAGACGTAATGCAACCAGTTGTCGCCATCGTGATGGGCAGTTCATCAGACCACGAGGTCATGGCCGACGCCGCCGCCACGCTGGAGCGATTTGGTATTGCCTACGAGATCCACGTGGTCTCCGCGCACCGCACGCCCGAAGCCATGATCAGCTACGGTCTCGCCGCGCGCGCCAATGGACTCAAGGTGTTGATTGCCGGGGCTGGCGGCGCCGCCCACCTTCCGGGCATGCTGGCGGCCACCACCACCCTGCCGGTCATTGGCGTGCCCGTGGCCCTCGCCCGCCTCGACGGCATGGACTCACTGCTCTCGATTGCACAGATGCCCCGAGGTGTGCCGGTCGCCACTGTCGCCATCAACGGAGCGACGAACGCGGCGCTACTGGCGGCTCGGATCCTCAGCATCGACGACAAGGAATTGAGCGACAAGCTCGAAACGTACCGCCTGGAATTGGCCGACCAAGCGGGCGCTCAGGACCGAGATCTGCCCAGAAGCTGAGCCCGGCAGCGGCGCTTCGCGCGTGTCGCCGCACCGTTGATCGCTCGTACAGAATAGTCTGTCAAGGTAGCCAAGGAGGCCCCCGTGGGTGTAATGAAGCGTTTATCGAGCATCTTTCAAGCCAAGAGCAATGCGGCTTTGAACAAGATGGAGGACCCGCGCCAAACGCTCGACCTCTCATACGAACAGCAGCTCGACAACCTCACGAAGGTGCGTCGGGCAATTGCCGACGTGGCGACCGCACGCAAGCGTGTAGAGATTCAAGCCGAACAGCTGAAAAACCAGGGCGACAAACTGGCCGACCAGGCCAAAGCGGCCATGGGTCAGGGCAACGAGCCGCTCGCCCGCGAAGCGCTCACGCGTCGAGAGGTCATTGCCAGTCAACTGAAGGACCTCGACACTCAACACGCCACGATTGTTGAGCAGCAAGACAAGCTCGAACAGACCGGTCAGCGACTGCAGGCTGAGGTGGAGGCCTTCCGCACCAAGAAAGAGACCATCAAGGCGACGTACACCGCCGCCGAGGCGTCCGCGCACATCTCCGAAGCCGTGAGCGGCATCTCGACGTCCATGGGCGATGCCGGAGCCGCCATGCAGCGCGCTCAGGACAAGGTCGCGGAGATGCAGGCGCGCAGCGGCGCGCTTGACGAACTCTTGGCGTCTGGTCAATTGACTGACCTGACGAGCACGAGCGACGACATCCAGGCTCAGCTCGACAAGGCCGGCGGCTCGTCCAACGTTGACGCCCAGATTGCGGCGCTGAAGGCGCAAGTGGCCGCACCGGCCAGCGAACTGCCGTCAGGAGACACGAAGTAGCCATGGCCACGAAGACCAACATCGAAAAGGACAGCGGTCTGAACGCACGCATGTTCGTCACCGGCCTCGCGCTCGTGGTGCTCTACGTCATCATCATCACGGTGCTGTTGCGCGTCGGTGTGGCCCTCGGTTTCGTCATCGTCATCGCCGGCGCCCTGATCTTTTCCCAGTACTACTTCTCGGACAAGATCGCCATGTTCTCGATGCACGCGAAGGAGGTCACGCCGGCTCAAGAGCCCAAACTCCACGAGATCGTCGACCGCCTCTGCCTGCTCGCCAACATGGAAAAACCGCGCGTCGGTGTGGCCGAAATGGATATCCCGAACGCGTTCGCCACGGGCCGCAGCCCAAAGCACGCGGTGATCTGCGCCACCCGCGGGCTCATGCAACGACTCAACGACGAAGAGCTTGAAGCGGTGCTGGCCCACGAGTTGAGCCACGTGGCGCACCGTGACGTCGCCGTCATGACCATTGCCTCGGGCGTGGGCATGCTCGCCGGTCTCGTCGGCCGCATGGCCATGTGGGGCGCGATGCTCGGTGGCGGCGGTCGCGGTCGCGGTCGCGGCGGACAGAACATCATTCTCATTGAGCTGGCTACGATGGTGGTGTCCGTCGTGATCTACGTGATTGCCTACATGCTCACGATGGCGCTGTCGCGCTATCGCGAACTCGCCGCGGACCGCTCCGGTGCGATCCTCATTGGTAAGCCCAGCGTGCTCGCGAGCGCGCTGGTGCACGTGACGGGCGACATAGGCAAGATCCCGCGCACCGACCTTCGCAAGGCGGAGGGAATGAACGCATTCTTCTTTGCGCCGGCCCTGGCGGGCGGCACCGCCGCGAAGCTCTTCTCGACGCACCCGCCGCTGCAGCAACGCCTCGATGCGCTGAACAAGCTCGAGCGCGAACTGAACGGCTAGTGGGTCTTCGCGACACAATCTTTGGGCGGACCAAGCAGGTTGCCCCCCAACTCGACAATCTCTTCGCACTGCCAACCGCGGCGCTGACGTTGCAGACCGAACTCGAGCTGGTCTCGTCAGGCGAAGCCGGTCTCTGCTTCAAATCCGGCAACGGGGAGGCGACGTTGGCCACCGATGGCGACCTTAAAGAGTTGCTCAACTTCGAAGAAGCGGACAACAAGGTGACGTTCACCACCGACGACTTGGGATTCAAGTGGTTGGTAATCGATGACGCCGATATCTCGAGCCTCGTGACGCGCATCCACAGCGCCAATACCACGATGGTTGAACACGGTTTTGGCCCGCGCCTGTTGTGTGCCGTCTTCGGATTCGTTCCCCAAACACCGCCCGGTGAAGGCAGCGTCCGCATGGTCTACCTGCTGAAGCAAGGAACCTTCTATCCCTTCGCTCCGACCGGCAACAATCAGCGCGACAACGAACTCGAACTCCGGGTCCGCTCTTTTCTCGAAGGCGACCTCGTCATGGAAAAGGACCTCTCGCGTTGGATGGCCCTGTGGAACGTGCCGGTCAAGTAGTGACCACAACGTCGGAAAACTGAGCCGACACAAGTTCATCCAGCGCTGTCGCGTAGTCCAGATCTAACTGCGTGATTCCGCCCGACACGTGAGTCCAGAGTTCGAATCGCAGAGTGGCGTAGCCGACCGTGACGACGGGATGGTGATCGAGACGTTGGGCCAGTTCCACCTGCGCGGCCAGGATATCGACCGCACTCGGATAGTTCGTCGTGCGAATGTCGCGTACGAGATGTCGGTCAATGACGGACCACGTCGAGTGCGACCCTAACCACGTGTTGACGGTCGCATCATCCACCCGCTCGGGCCGGCTCAAGGGTGCGTCATGTCTTCGGGCACCACCGCCGCGTCAAACTCTTCACCACTCAAGAATCCCAGGGAGATCGTGGCCTCGCGCAGCGTGACCTGTTCCTTGTGGGCCTTCTTCGCCACCTCGGCTGATTTGTCGTAGCCAATGATGGGCGCCAAGGCGGTCACCAACATCAGTGAGTTGTAGAGGTGGTGGCTTATCTGCTCGTAGTTGGGCTCGAGTCCATCGATGCAGAATTCGCGGAACCGGTCGCAGGCATCGGTCAACAGATCGATTGAATTGCAGAAGTTGTGTATGAGTACGGGCTTGCACACGTTGAGTTCCAAGTTGCCGCGTGATCCGGCTATCGAGACCGCCGCATCATTACCGAAGACCTGGATTGCGACCATGATCATCGCTTCGCACTGCGTCGGGTTGACCTTTCCCGGCATGATGGAACTGCCCGGCTCGTTCTCGGGTAGGTGCAACTCTCCGAGCCCCGAGCGCGGACCCGAACCAAGCCAGCGGATGTCATCGGCGATCTTGATGAGACTCGCGGCCAGCGTCTTGATCGCGCCGTGCGCGAAGACCAATGCGTCGTGTGCCGCCAGCGCGGCAAATTTATTTGGTGCCGTCACGAACGGCTTGCCGGTCAGCGACGAAATAACTGCGGCCACGCGCTCACCGAATTCGGGGTGCGTGTTAAGTCCCGTGCCCACGGCCGTTCCACCGGCGGCCAGTTCGTACAGACCGCCGAGCACAAGCTGCAAGCGAGAGAGATCGGCGTCGAGCTGAGCGACGTAGCCAGAAAATTCCTGGCCGAGCGTGAGCGGCACTGCGTCCATGAGGTGCGTGCGGCCAATCTTGACGATGCCGACGTATTCGCGCGCCTTGACGTCCAGCGCGTCGCGTAGTCGAGTCACCGCCGGCACGAGGCGGTCCGTAATCTCGACCACGGCGGCGATATGCATCGCCGTCGGGAACGTGTCGTTGCTCGATTGGGACATATTGACGTCGTCGTTAGGATGCACGGGCTTCTTGCTGCCGAGCACGCCGCCCGCCAGTTCGATCGCGCGATTCGATATCACTTCATTGACATTCATATTGGTTTGCGTACCCGAACCGGTCTGCCATATTCGCAGTGGGAACTGATCCATTAACATTCCGTCGATCACCTCCTGAGCCGCGCGCTCGATCAA
>JBEKQN010000125.1:0-7133 GCA_049519675.1 Acidimicrobiales bacterium
CAACCGGCGGGCCGCTAGGACGCTGTGGGACGGGTCCTACTGCTCAACGCCCCATTTGAACCGCTGCAATTGGTGAGCGAGCGGCGCGCCGTGGTGTTAATGCTCGCGGGCCGCGCCGAGCCCATTGTGACGCCGGACGAACCAATGGTGTGTCGCTCGGCGATGTTGATTGTCGAAATTCCGGCGATCGTTCGCCTGCACGAGATGGTGAAAATTCCCACCAAGGTCCGAACCCCGCCGCTGACGCGACGCTCGCTGTTGCTCCGAGACAGCTATCAGTGTGCGTACTGTTTGGAGCACGCGGACACTATTGACCACGTGGTGCCCAGGAGCCGGGGCGGTCGCCACGAGTGGACCAACGTCGTGGCGGCCTGCCGGCGTCACAACATGCAAAAGGGTGATCGACTTCTCGAGGAGTTGGGCTGGCGACTGCATTTTGAACCCCGCGCGCCTGATGGGCCCTGGTGGCGGTGGCGCCACGTGCCCGACCCGGACCCCTTGTGGGCGCCGTTCTTGCCTCGCGCCTCGTGAGCTCGGAGGTTGAAGAACTGTACGACTACAACGTGGTGCGTTCGCTCATTGAGCCCACCATGTTTGTCGTGCGACTCGCGGAACCGACACTGGTGCTGGGGTCCAGCCAGTCCGTAAAGATTCTTGATCGCAACAAAGTGGGCTCGTTGGCGCTGCGTCGACGACGTGGCGGGGGAGGGTTGGTGCTGCTCCAACCCGATGACCTCTGGGTCGATTGGTGGATCCCGTCCACGGACGCACGTTGGTCGCCTGACGTACGTGCGAGTTCGTTGCGAGTTGGCGGATGGTGGCGCGACGTGCTCGCCAGACATGTGCGAGGAAAGGTGGGAATGCACGAAGGTGCGCTGGAGGGCGAAG
The DNA here is from genome assembly GCA_049519675.1 of Acidimicrobiales bacterium. GTDB lineage: Bacteria > Actinomycetota > Acidimicrobiia > Acidimicrobiales > RAAP-2 > RAAP-2. The sequence continues at coordinate 889 of JBEKQN010000125.1, forward strand.
ACGCCCATCGTGTTGTCTGTTTTGCCGGACGCGGACCAGGCGAAGTGTTCGTCAACGATAGAAAGGCCGTGGGTCTCGCCCAATGGCGGGTGCGCGAGGGAATCTTTCTCACGTCCGTGCTGCACGCGCGTGCTTCGAACTCAGTTGTCGACCTGCTGGTCGATCCGCCAGCGGGACTCCGAGTGGCGCTGGACCACCACGTCACTGCCTCGCTCGACATCGACGATCCCGAAGGGTTGCTGGTTGAACTGCGTCAGGCGGGCGGCCCCTGGCTCGAGCGGCAACTCTTTCTCACTACGTAGGACCAATTCTTTCCAATTCTTTCATCGGGAATTGACACCTCCGCGTCCCGCGGAACCTCGCGACCCCTGTTTTAGGTCAAGACGTGGCCAAAATTGGCGACAGGTGGTGCAAAGTGGTGTAATGTGGCGCGAGGTGGGGAATTGTGGTGACTCTCGGGAGGGGTACTTCGATGCTTGGATTTGTGGGACAGTTCCAGCACTCGCTGGATGCCAAGGGTCGACTGATCCTCCCCGCAAAGTTTCGTAGTGAGTACGAACGCGGTGGACATTTGAGTCCTAACAGCGACGGGTGCGTTGCGTTGTGGACCCCCGGTGAGTTCGCCCGTCAGGCCGATGAGCGTCTGCAACAGGCACGCAGCGGGGGCGCTGAAGAAGTTCGTATGGCCCGTTACTGGGCCGCCAACTCGTTCGAGGCGGAGTTCGACAAGCAGGGCCGCTTCGCGTTACCGGCATCAATTCGAAGCTACGGGCAACTCGACGGCGACGTCTTGATTGTCGGATCGCTCGACCACATTGAACTGTGGGACCCAACTATCTACGACGAGAAAGTGAACCCGGCAGAAGCAATTTTCAAACAGGGCAGTAATTAGTGATGGGAGTGCAACAGAAGTGTCGGCCGCGGACCATGCGCAGCCTGGCAATCGTCAAGATGCGAGAGGACCCCTCCTCCGCCCACTCTTGCGTCTTGACGATTGAAAGGCTGCAGATGGCCCAGGACAACTACCACGTACCAGTGCTCGAAGATGAAATTGTCGAGCTGTTCGCCGGACAGGGCACCGGTGTGCTTGTTGACGCCACGTTGGGCGGCGGCGGTCACGCGGCCGCCATATTGCGGGTCGCCCCGCAGCTGCGCCTGTTGGGCATCGACCGCGATCCTGATGCTCGAACTGCGGCCGCCGAGCGCCTCGTCAACCTTGCCAGTCGAGTGCTCATCGTCGACGCCACGTTCGCCGACCTTGTCTCGGTGCTTGAGCGTCATGACGCGTTTGTCGCCGGCGATCCGGTGGTGGGCGTGCTCATGGACTTGGGCGTCTCATCGCACCAGCTTGACGAATCCAGTCGGGGATTTTCCTTTCGAGTTGACGCCCCACTTGACATGCGCATGGATCCCACCCAGGGTGAAACGGCAGCCCAACTGCTCTCGCACATCGATCAGCACGAGTTTGTCCGGCTCCTTAGGGCCAATGGAGAGAATCGATTTGCGGGTTCGATCGCCAAATCGGTGCTGACCCGTCAGCCCCAAACCACCAGCGAGCTCACCGAGGCGGTCGAACGGGCGGTGCCCATGGCCGCTCGCCGTCGTGGGCACGTGGCGACCCGTGTTTTCCAGGCACTGCGCATCGCGGTCAACGACGAAGAACAACAGCTGGCCGATGGCCTAGAGGCCGCGATCGAGGCCCTGGACGTGGGCGGTGTGCTCGCCGTTATCTCGTATCACTCGGGTGAAGACCGTGTCGTGAAGTCAGTGCTGCATGAAGCGGCGACGGGCGGCTGTCGCTGTCCGGTGGAGTTGGGTTGCGTCTGCGGCGCGATAAAGCGCGTGCAGGTCGTGAAGCAGAGCGCGCGACTAGCCAGCGTGACTGAGATCGAACGCAATCATCGCGCCCGATCAGCTCGGCTTCGAGTTGCACGAAAGTTGGCGTCGTGAGCGTCATCGCGTTTCCGCGCCGGGTTGACGTAAAGCCCGCACGTCGCTCGGCACGCCCCGCGGCGCAACCCGCCACCCGACGCGAACGTGCGGCGCATCGCCGCGAACGCGGATCATTGTGGTTGGCGTCGCGCGCGGTCCGCCGTTCGTCGATCGTCGTGGTGGTCGCGCTCACCCTCACCATCCTTGGCAGCATGTACGACGCCAGTCGTCAAATCGAGATACATCAGCTCCAGAGTCAGCTGCTCCAGGATCAGTCGAACTACGCCGAGCAGGTGGGTACATTGACCGTCATGTCCGCGCCGAGTCAGATCGCGACGAAGGCGGGTGCCCTGCACTTGGTTGACCCGGTCTCAGTGACGCAAGTACCGTCCACGTCGCTTGATGTGCCCTTGCCACTACCGAAATTCTCTGGTTACGCACCGGCTACGTCAAGGACGATTCGGTGACGTCGCTACACACCACGATCCAGCCCCACGTCCGTCCCCGAGGCAGCGCGCCACAGCGATCGACCTCTTCAATGTCGCGCCGGATGAAGTTATTTCGTGCGGTGTTCATTCTGGTTTTCCTCGCGCTGGGTACACGGCTCTTTGCGCTGCAGATCAAGGATCACTCCGTTTACGCAAAAATGTCGGTCAATCAGGTGCGCGAAAGCATGACAACGAGCGCACTGCGCGCCGGCATCTATGACCGCTACGGTCAGATTCTTGCCGTGTCACGTCCCACGTCGTTGGTGGTTGCCGACGACTTTCAAATCACGAATCCAACGAAAGAAGCCGCCGCGATGAGTCCTATCGTCGGCGTGCCGGTCGGCCAGTTGACGGGCCTGCTGTCCGAGCAGAACGGCCACGTCATCATCAACAGTGCACTCGACCTCTCCGACGGGCACAAACTCTCCGCGCTCGGCTTTCCTGGAGTAGTGGTCCAGAATTCTTCGGTGCGCAGCTACCCCAATGGGTCACTGGCAACCTCCGTGCTCGGTGGTACCAATGCGGCGGGCGCGGGCTCGGCCGGATTGGAGTACGAGTATCAAAAGCTCTTAGCTGGCCGTAAGGGCGTAACGCGCGAGTTTGTCTCGTCCGGCGGCGTCAATCTGCCGAGTTCTCACAGCACTGTGATTCGCAAAGCCGAGCCCGGCGTGGGCCTCGAGTTGACGCTTGACACTTCGCTCCAGTTCGTCACCGAGCGCGACCTAGCTCGCCAGCTGGCGGCCACGGGTGGACTGACCGGCGTGGCGGTCGTGATGGACGTGAAAACCGGAGAGATCTTGGCGGACGCGTCGCTGGTGAACACCAAAGCGAAGGCGGGTGTGCTGGGACCAATTCCCGCGTGGGGAAAGTCCGTGGGTGAGCCGGGCATTGAGCAGAGCGTCAACAACCTGGCGTTCACCCAAAATTACGAGCCCGGTTCCGTGTTCAAGGTCGTCACGTTTTCGGCGGCCCTGCAGGCCGGCCTGATCACGCCGACGACCCAGGTCACGGTGCCGAACTCCGTGGTCGTAGGTGGGCGTTACTTCCACGATGCGGAGAATCACGGTCTCGAACACCTAAGCGCCACACAGGTTTTGGCCGAATCGTCCAATATTGGCACCTACGAGATTGGCCTGCGAGTGGGGGAGCACGGACTTTTGACCCAGGTTCAGCGACTAGGTTTCGGTCAGATGACCGCGGTCAATTTTCCCGGTGAATCGCAGGGTCTGCTGGTTGATACTTCAAACTGGTACACCAGCGACGAGGTAGCCCTGCCTATCGGACAGGTAGACGCCATTCCACCAATTGAGGTCCTTGACGCCTATAACTCGATCGCTAATGGCGGCGTCTTTGTTGAGCCCAAGCTGGTGCGCGGATACGTCTACGCCAACGGCACCATCAAGGCCACGCCCAAGAGCGCGACGCACGAGGTCATTTCGCCTTCGGTCGATCAAACAATGAACACCATGCTCCAGCAGGTGGTGCTTGATGGTACCGGCACCAACGCAATAATTCCCGGTTACAGCGTCGCGGGTAAGACCGGCACGGCGTCCATGCCGTACCCCGGACGCGACGAGCTCTTGGCCGGTGATTACAACGCCAGTTTCGTTGGTTTCGCACCGGCGAACGCACCGGTCCTGTCGATGATTGTCGTCATCGAACGGCCCCAGACCACGATCTACGGCGGATCGGCGGCCGCGCCGATCTTCCAAGAAGTGATGTCCTACGCGTTGCACCACTACAACATTCCGTCCAACGGCACCATGCAGAAGCCCCTCAAGGGCGCGGGAGCCAACATCGCATCGGACGTGACGTGATGCAACTCGGTGACGTGCTCGACGATTGCAGTTTGGACGTGCAGACGAGCAGCATTGAGATTGAGCACGTCGAGATTGATTCACGTCGATGCGTGCCCGGCACGCTCTTTTTTGCCCTTGACGGAGTAGCGACCAACGGCACGAAGTTCGGGGCCGATGCAGTCGCGAGGGGAGCGGTCGCGGTAGTGGCGAGTGAGGAGTTGCATTTATCGGTGCCGGTCATAGTTGTGCCGAAATCGCAGTTGCGTCCACTCGTGGCCCATGCGGCTGCGAGTGTCACGGGACATCCCGAGGCGCAGGTCGAAATGGTGGGGGTCACGGGCACCAACGGCAAGACCACGGTGACGGTGCTCGTCAGTGCGCTGGCCAACGCGCTGGGATGGAACGGCGCCAACATTGGAACCCTGACCAACGAACGGACCACGCCGTCGGCGCCGGAGCTATTTCGAAGCCTGCGTCAACTGGTCGATGCATTCGACGCGACGAAGGATCGCTCGGTCGTGGCGTTAGAGGTGTCCAGTCACGCCCTTGTCCAGCAGCGCGTGGAGGGACTGCGCTTCGGCGTGGTGGCCTTCACCAATCTCAGCCATGACCACCTGGACTACCACGGTTCGATGGACGAATACTTCGACGCGAAGGCCCAGCTGTTCACGCCCGAACACGCGCAGTGCGCGGTCATTTGGTGTGACGACATCTACGGTGAAAGGTTGGCCTCGTCAATCACATTGGGTGTGTGCGAGGTCCGTCGCGCCGACGCCGGCGACGTGGTGACAACATTGCACGGCACGACATTCTTTTGGCGCGGTCACGTCATCAACACTCCGCTGGTGGGCGACTTCAATGTCGATAACGCATTGATGGCCATGACAATTCTGAGCGCACTCGGTGCCAACGACGCGGCGATTGCCAGTGCCATGTCCGACGTGCACAACGTTCGCGGTCGCTTGGAAGTTGTGGGCCACGACGACATCATTGTGATAGTGGACTACGCCCATACGCCTGACGGACTGCAAAGGGTGTTGGCTGATGTGCGCGCGTTAGCTCCCGACGCACGGATCGTGACGGTCTTTGGCTGCGGTGGGGATCGAGACCGAACGAAGAGGCCCGAGATGGGTTTGGTCGCCTCCACGTGGTCCGACGTGACGATCGTGACATCGGACAACCCGCGAAGCGAGGCGCCCGAGGACATTATTGATGCGGTCATGTCAGGCGTCGTGCCCGGCGCCACGGTCGCTCGAATTGTCGACCGTCGCGAGGCGATTGCCCAGGCGTTTCAGTACGCCCAACGCGGCGACGTGATCGTGCTCGCGGGCAAGGGCCACGAAACGACCCAGACAATCGGCGATGAAGTCATCGCCTTCGATGACCGCGAGGTTGCCATGGAAATGTTGCGCAGGGCCTCATGTTAAGTCTGATGGAATCGGGCGGCGTCGGTTTTCTCTTCGCGCTGCTCGTGACGCCGATATGGATCCGCTTTCTTCGCAGTCGCTCGCTCGGCCAACTCATTCGCGAGGACGGACCATCGACGCACCTCGTTAAGGCCGGCACGCCCACCATGGGCGGCGTCATCATTTGCTGCTCGGCCGTGCTCGGCTACTTGATGGGTCACGTTGGCACGTCCATAGACTTCACTCGCGCCGGTGTGCTCGCCGTGTGCGTGACGGTCGCGTCGGGAATGCTCGGTTTCTGCGACGACTATCTCGCCATCCGTAACGCCCGCAACCTCGGTCTCAACAAGCTGGCGAAGTTCATCGGGCTGCTCGCGATTGCGGCGATCTTCGCCCTGCTCGCGGTCTATTGGGTGCACTCATCCACGAACCTCTCCTTCACCCGTCTCTCCCTTCCCGGATGGAACCTCACCGCGGTGGGGTGGATACTGCTCGCCGTATTGGTCATCGCGGCGTCGTCCAATGCCGTTAACTTGACCGACGGACTTGATGGTCTCGCGGCCGGGTCCGGCACGTTCTGCTTTGGCGTGTTAGCCATCATTGGCTACTGGCAATTCCGC
>JBEKQN010000126.1:0-7074 GCA_049519675.1 Acidimicrobiales bacterium
AAGGTTTACGGTTCGTTCCATATCCCGATGGCAGACATTGCTACAGCCTTCCACGAGCAGGATTCTCGGACTGTTCGCGTTGCCAAGAAAGAGACGACGAGGGTTAACGTCCAGTACGAGTGCAAATTGACGTGGATGTGTGCGCCCAAACCGTACGGTCCGAACATTCATCCGAACGACTTAGGTTATTGGGCTATCGCCCGTGCAATCGAGGCGGTCATGCCTCTAAAATTATGACAGGCACATCAAAATCGACGACACCATACTTCGTCGATTGCGCCCATTAGGAACCTCACAATATCTATTTGCAGGGCGTCTCACATGACTAGGCAACGATTAGTGAATTGTCATTGACGGATCTTCAGGAATCGCCAGTACCTTGGATGTTCTCCATTGCTCACCCGGCGATTCGAAGCAACCCAACAATGCCGACAACGTAGAACACCAGTGCCAAGATCGATTCGGGTCCTAGTCGATGAGGTCGCGAGGGACGCACGATCACACCGCCGACGTACATCACGGTTAATACCAAACTGAGCGAAGCTAGCCACGCGATCGCGGGACCGGTTGTTGGTAATACCGGTTTCGCGGCAACGAGGTCTGCCAGCACGAAGAGACAGAGCTGAAACGCATTGCCACCAAAAATGTCGCCCATCGCGAGTTGATGGTCGCCGAGACGTACGGCCTCGATTCCCGAACTTATCTCCGGTAGTGCCGACGCTAACGCCAGGACAGTCGCACCGAAGACCACCCCGTTGATGCCGGCGCGGTTTGCCAGTTCGTTGCCGCTGATCTCGAGCGCGACGCCCGCTAAGAATGTCACCGCCGCCGATATGCCGAAGAGCATCGCAACACGCGTGGTTGAATGCTTTGCGCGCGTGGCGTCGGCGACGGGATGGCGCACGCGGCGATGGGGACGACCGGGCTGACTGCCCGCCATCACCACCTCCCACTTTGGATGCGATCGTGTACGGTTCAGTACCCAGATCCCGCCGATCCAGATGACCACGACCGCCAAAGACGCCGGACTAATGCGTCCCGCTACGACAATTGACTTCGGCAGTAACGAGCCCATGAGCACCACTGACACGGTGAGGACTACCAGCAGTCCTTCAAGAACTGGCACGAGGGAACCGACGAGGAATGTCAGAGGTCGTGGGGCAAAGAGATCACACAGGACGAGCACCATCGTTGCTGTCGCGATGCCGCCAATCAGGTTTCCGGCCGCCAGGCCGAGGTGGCCCGACTCCGCCGCAGAAATCGTGATCGCCAACTCCGGCAGGCTGCCGGCGATGGCGAGCAGCACCATTCCGCCGATTGCGTCACCGAATCCCAGGCGTCGATCAAGTTCATCGGTCGATTTCGAAAGCTCGCCACCGGCGACCCACGTCGCTCCCGATGCGACGACGAACACGAGGATCACCAGAAATATCGAAACAGACGCCACGTTCGAATTATCGCCGATGTGATCGGCGCGACGCTTGATGAGACAGGGATCTTCACGAAGATCCCTGTCGGGCATGGCCAGGCCACTCAATTCCCCTTGGTGTTGCGGTGTCGTGCTACAGCGGGAACTACGTCACTGAAAGTTCAAGACGCTGGTGACAGAACGGGACGTCGGGCCACGACACGAACCGACACGTAACGTCACGGATTGGGGAAATCGCACCAATCATTCCACGTACCAAACCGACCTCATCGGACTGGATCGACACCACCGGACGAAGGGGTGGGTGGTTTTCGGACTTATCCGACGCCACCTGACCAGTCTGGCCGAAAGCTTCTCGCTCATAATCATTCGATCGTGAGTTCGATGCCTGCCGGCGTAGATGATAAATACGAGGATTTTCGAGCAAACAAGCGATTACCTCTTGGACGTACCCAGTGAAATTCTCACGCTTTCCAATAAGCGATACGCGTTTCTCGTATGGGAGTCAGACTGTGAGACATCTTCTTTTATCCCTTATTCCGTGCATGTGGGGGAGAATTGATCTTCACGAAAACTCATGGGTAAATGCGCATTTCCGCTGATAAATGGCTCAATTGTCGCGTCTATTGAGTCACCTTAATTTTCCATAAACTTTCAATTGAGCGTTCAAGTTCACTGCTATTATCGTCGATAGGACGTCTAGACCCTGCTTCCCTTTAACCCGACACTGAAGTGCGGGAGGAAGAATCTCATGGGTTCAACTGCAGGGGCGATTCTCACGAATGGGCGTGACGTGGATTTCCCCGTCCTGACACTGCGACGCAGACCCAGTCTTGGCGTGAGAGCACGACGTGGTCGGTCTCACGTGCTTTGGATTTCCTCGGCATTTTCGGCCGCCAATCAGTCAGGGACCCGCGAATGTCGATGAGCCGCTCACTCCGCCGCGCGACAAAATCGCCACCTGCGGTTCTCGAGGCGCCGAGTTTTCGAGGGTGGAACCTTGAGACGCTTCTGTCCACCGTCGACTTCCTCGACACGACCAATGTTGGCGTGATACTGCACGACGAGCAGGGCGTCGTGCTCGAGTGTAACGTCACCGCCGCCGAACTCTTCGGCAGCACGACGGAAGGTCTGGTCGGTCGTGCGTTCCTCGACGCCGATTGGGGTGTGGTCCACGAGGACGGAACGCCCTATCCGTCGAATGACCGACCCGAGATGATCACACTTCGCGAAGGCAAGTCAACGACCGGGACGATACTCGGTTTTGACGTGGTCGCGAAGGCGCGACGCTGGCTGAAGGTCAATACGTGTCTCGCCGAGGTTGAAGGGGTAACGGTCGGCGTCATCTCATCGTTCATCGACATAACGATGCAGATCCAGCGTGAGCACACCATGCGACTCATGAGCGAAGTAAACCGATTCGCGATGACCACGTCGGACGAAACCGAGCTCCTCCAACTCCTGTGCGACCAGATCGTCGCCTTCGGTGACTATTCGTTAGCCTGGATTGGCGAGCCATCCGACTGTGAGGCGGGCGTGGTCGACATCTGTTTTTCCGCGGGTGAGACCGCGTATCTTTACCCCGACATCGTCTCGACGTTTGCCTGGAAGGAGAATGGTGTTGGGCCCACGGGTGCCGCGCTGCGTACCGGCGCCACGCAAGTGGCGAACGACCTCGAGCACCAGGAGCTCTATCAGCACTGGTCCACCCGAGCGGCAAAATTTGGACTCTCGTCGAGCGTCGCGGTGCCCTTCCACCCGGGTGGTCGACTCGCCGTGTTGTCGATCTACGATCGCCACCCCTTCGTTTTTGATTCTATGACCGTGCAGGGACTCGAAGAGATCACTCACGAGGTCGAAAACGGTGTCGCCGCCCAGCGCTCGGTGATCACGATCCGCACCGCACTCGAGGAGACGTCAGTCGCGATGGACGCGCTCGCCGAAACGGAACGTTCGCAGGGCCTCAGCGAGCAACGATTTCGTCTCGCCTTCGAAGACAACATGGCGCCGATGCTCTTTAGTGACAGCGACGACCTCGCCATAGCCGTCAACGATGCCTTCTGCGAGATGGTGGGCTTCTCGCGCGAGGAGCTGCTCGGACATGACACAACCCATTTCACCTATCCCGAGGACATCGAGATCACGAAGGAATCGCACGAAAGCCTGGTCTCGCACCGCGCCAACCAAGTCCGCTACGTCAAGCGCTACCTGCGCAAGGACGGTCAGATCATCACTTCGGAGGTGTCGCGCTCGACGGCCCGCGATGAGAATGGCGAGACCTTGTACTTCGTCAGTTCCGAGCGTGACATCACCGCGGAACGAGAACTCGCCTCGCAACTCTCCCACCAGGCGCTCCACGATTCTTTGACGGGCTTGGCTAATCGTGTGCTGCTCGACGACCGTTTGATTCTCGCACGAGCGCGCGCTATTCGCCAGGGCGGTCGCATCGCGGTCTTGATGATCGACCTCGATGAATTCAAAGATGTCAACGACACGTACGGACACCTTGTGGGCGACCAACTTCTCAGCGGCGTTGCCGGTCGCTTCGCGGCGGTCTCGCGGCCGTCGGACACGTTGTGTCGATTTGGCGGCGACGAGTTCCTCTACCTAGCCGAGGGCTTCGCTAGCGCTGCTGAAGCTGAGGTCATCGCGAAGCGCTTTCTCGAAACGCTGAAAGAACCGTTCCGTTTTAATGACGTGGAGCTGTACCAGCACGCGACCATCGGCATCGTGGTCTGGGACGCAAACGTCCCCGAGAGTTTTGCGCTCATCCAAAACGCGGACGTCGCGCTCTATGAGGCGAAGCGTCGCCATAAGGGCTCGTATCTTGCCTATGACGCGTCCATGAAGAAGGTGGTCGCCTCACGTTTCACCCTGAACCAAGACCTGCGTCAGTCGATAAATAACGGCGAACTCTCCATGCACTACCAGCCAATCATGGACCTCAAGACACATGAGTTGGTTGGCTTTGAGGCGCTCATGCGCTGGGATCATCCCGAACGCGGTGCCATTGGCCCCGACGTGTTCATACCCCTCGCCGAGCAGAGCGACATGATTTTGGAACTCGGTGCGTTCGCTTTGCAAGAGGCGACCACCGATGCGAGCTCGTGGGCGATGAACAATTTCGACACGCTCCCGTACGTCTCGGTGAACCTCGCGGCGCAGCAACTGAACGATTCGCGACTTATGACAATGATTGACGAAGCGCTCGGCGACAGCGGACTCGCTCCCGAGCGCCTGGTCTTAGAGATCACCGAGACCTCGGCCCTCTTTGATGTCGCCGAAACTCTCAACGTCCTGCGGAACCTGAGGTCGAAGGGTATCGATGTTGCCCTCGATGACTTCGGCACCGGCTATTCGTCGCTCTCGTATCTGGTGCAACTGGACCCCAAGGTCATCAAGATCGACCGATCCTTTGTCAGTCCAAGGAACGGCAGTCAACAGAATGATCTGCTCCTCGAAGCCATTATCTCGTTAGGACAAAAGTTGGACGTCGTTCTGTTGGCCGAAGGCATCGAAACGCAGAAGCAACTCAAGAAGGTTCTTGGTCTCGGATGCCGATTCGGACAGGGATATCTCTTCTCTCATGCAGTGACGGCCGGCGAGGTCAAGGACCTGCTCGTCGCGGCGAACTCGAACTAGTCGCCACTTCGATGCGTGGGACGTTGTGGACGTCTTTATCACCTTTTCCGAATGCCAGAGGAGGGGATTGGTGATGAGGGCGGCCACAACGTTCCACGCGATATCTCGCACTGCGTCCTCGCGGCCATGATCAACAAGAGCATCGTGAATGCGAGCGTTCTGACGCCGTTCTCCTTGCCGCTGCGATGTCGGATAAACCTCGGGGCCGTCACGGTGACAGAGAAGTACTGAGCGTCAGATGGGTGGTACTCCAAATGATTGAAGAGTCGGCGACACATTCGGGACATCTCGAAATCGCTGGGGAACTGCTTGATGGCCAGACCAAGCTCGGACGTCGCTAGAGGGAAATCATCATGGGAGGTGGTCAAGTTCGGGGCACGATCGACCGTCTAGCCCTGTCATTGGACCGATAGTTGTTCTTCCAGGTCCTGGGTGAGTAATCACTTCGGTACTGGGTTAGGGTGCAGCAGAGATGAGCATTAGCGCATCCAAGGGGAGGCATCGGAATGTTTAGGTTTGATCGCGCAAGAACGCCCCTGGATACTTGGCAGCACCCTCCGTTTCGCTCGTCACTTCGTTCACGTCATGGTTTGATTCACGGTCACCTTCGCATCTGGGTTGGAATAGGTGCGTTCACCGCCGCGGCACTTGCCGGCGGACTCGTTGCGGTGCCACTCGCCCAAGCGGGCGGCACTTGGAATGGCGCCGTGGAAGTCTCGGGCACCGCGACGCTCAACACCGGCGGCGACGGCCAAATCAACGCGATTTCGTGCGCTTCGGCGGGAAACTGTAGCGCCATCGGTACGTACGGCGATACGGCGAACGGTACGCAGGCCTTCGTGGTGGACGAGGCACATGGCACCTGGGGCACTGCCCAGGAGATTCCGGGATACGGTGCGCTCAATGCGGGCGACAATGACGGCGAGATCCTCGCGATCTCGTGTAGTTCGCCTGGCAACTGCGGTGCGGGTGGCAGTTACGCCGACTCCTCGACGTATTCGGAAGCCTTCGTCGTCAACGAAACGAACGGTACGTGGGGCAGTGCGATGCAGATTCCCGGCTTCGCCACGACGGGCACGGTGGGCGTGATCAGTACGGTGATTGCCGTGTCGTGCAGCGCCAACGGTGACTGCAGTGCGGGGGGAACCTACGCCGACGACTCCGGCGACGTGCAGGCCTTCGTGGTCGACGAATCGAACGGCACGTGGGGCAGCGCCCAGGAAGTGCCCGGATCGGGCGCGCTCAATGCTGGCAATCTCGGCCTTGTTGACGCCATCTCGTGCACGTCTCCCGGCGACTGCGGTGCCGGCGGGATATACACCGACGTGTCGAAGGACTCGCAATCCTTCGTCGTCAATGAAACGGGCGGCTCGTGGGGCAGTGCGCAGGAACTTCCTGGCTCGGGCGCGCTCAACGTCGGCGGGGCCGGCCTTGTTGACGTTATCTCGTGCACCTCTCCCGGCAACTGTGGCGTGGGCGGGGGATACGTGGACGCCTCCAAGATCGATCAAAGTTTTATCGCGAATGAGTCGAACGGCACGTGGGGCAGTGCGACTGAGATGGTCGGTGTTAACGCGTCTGGGGCGTCGGCAATTAATTCGCTCGTCTGCAGTTCACCCGGCAACTGCACCGCGGGGGGAGGGTACAACGACGCGAACAATTTCACCCAGTCCTTCGTGGTCAGTGAGATCAAGGGGGTATGGTCCAGCGCAATTGAGGTTCCCAACACGAGTTTGCTCAACGTGAGTGGCAATTCGGTCGTGGATTCAGTCGCGTGCAGTGCGGTCGGTTATTGCAGCGCGGGCGGCTACTACACCGATGGATCCCACGATCAGCAAGCGTTCGTGGTCGATGAGTCCCAAGGTGTATGGGGTAACGCCATCGAAGTTCCCGGTACGGGCACGCTCAACGCGACGGGAGTCGCGATGACGACGTCAATGTCGTGCAGTGCCGACGGTGGTTGCAGTTCGGGCGGCTTTTATCAGGATGCCGAGAACAACAAT
>JBEKQN010000127.1:0-6997 GCA_049519675.1 Acidimicrobiales bacterium
CACTTCGTCGGCATGTTGTTTTGGATTCCAGTGAACAGGGCCATGTTTTCGGGCGATGACGACTATGCAGCGAACCACGACCTCATCGATGTTGCCGAAGCCGCCGCGGCGACCTTCATGAACGCCTACGGAGCCACCAATGAGCGAGCACCGAACCTCCTGTAAGTATGAAATGCGCTCACACACTTAAGAAGTTATTGATTTATCAAGCAGCTGAATAGCGAGATTGGAAGAACCATGAGTGTCCGACCGTTCGCACTCGACGGGTTCGAAATGACGCCCTTTACGTCCTCGACCGGCCGCACTCGTGACGTCTATCGAAGGGGCGCGGGGCCGGCGGTCATCATCATCCACGAGGTGCCGGGTATCACACCGTTGGTCGCGGAGTTCGCTCGCCGGGTCGCTGATCGCGGGATGACCGCAGTACTGCCAAATCTCCTCGGGACGCCCGGTCGCCCAGCGACCTTCGGCTACGTGCTCTCGTCATTCGCCCGCGCCTGCGTGAGCAGGGAGTTCACGGTCCTGGCCACGAACCGGACCAGTCCCATCGTCGCGTACCTTCGCGAACTCGCAAAGAACGAACACGCCCGATGCGGTGGACTCGGCGTCGGGGCCGTCGGCATGTGTCTCACGGGCGGCTTCGCCCTCGCGATGAGCGTCGATCCAGCGGTCGTCGCCCCGGCGCTCAGTCAACCGTCATTACCTCTCCCCACCAACGCGCTTCGACGTCGCTCGCTCGGGCTGTCCGACGACGATTACACCAAAGTACGGCGCCGCGCCGCGGACAGCCTGTGCGTCATGGGGCTTCGCTTCAGCGGTGACTCGAAGTCACCTGGAGAGCGATTCGCGCGGCTCCGAGGGGATTTGGGGGAGAACTTCATCGGCGTGGAGATCGACTCGTCACCTTCGAATCCGTGGGGCTATCCCAAGAACGCGCATTCGGTGCTCACCGAGAACTACTCCGACGTCGAAGGTTCCCCCACGCGGGTCGCCCTCGAGGAACTATTGAACTTCTTCACCACGCGGCTCGGCGTGACGCCGGCATCCAATGGATCTTGATCGCGATTCGTAGTGGCGAGCAACTGGGGAATCACACCGAAATCGTCGATTGAGGCCGAGTGCCATCGCCGGAGCCGGACGGCCGTCGTTCATGACTGCGTTGCGTTGCTCAATTTGCAGAGGGTCGATCCAGAGTTCCTCCGCGTGCTTGGCGGACCTCCGGCGGAGTTGGTCCTCGACGGAGGCGCCGGGGGCGTCCACGGCTACTGGCCACCAGTGTGGGCCGCGCGCGGACTCCTTCACGTCTGGGACGACACCGCCACCGCTGCGATCATCGCCGCGACGTCGCACGAGCACTGGCGGGTGCGTGAAATGTCCGCCAAGGTCATCGCGGCGCACCGTGTCCAACCGGCTATCGATGCGGTCGTACGACTCATGGACGACGAGAACGCCAGGGTGCGAACGGCTGCGCGACGGGCCATTGCCGCCGTCGCGCAATAGCTCACGGAGTTGGAATATCGGCCAGTTGGCTCTCGATGAGGCCCCGGTTCTCCGGGTCAACGATGGCCTCGACGAGGCGACCGGCGAGTGCCGCCCAGTTCGTGAACTCAGCGACGTTGCCGGCCACGGCGTAGGCACGCGCCACACCTTCGGCGCTCGACGCCACAAGCCAGTCCGGTGTCTCATTCGCCCGAGCAGCCTCGTACGCGCGTAGGGCGAATCGAAGGGCGATGTCAGATGAACCCATGACACCCGCAGCGCGCGCCACCATCCAGTCTGCGATGATCCACTGTTCGAGTCCGCCCACGCTCAGCCAGTGAAACCGCGACGTCAGGGCCGACGTCAACAGTTCGACGACGTCATCCTCGGAACGTTCATCTTGCTCCAACAACTCCCAGCATCGATTGAAGAGGCGCGACGCAAGAGCCTTTTCGTCAATGGACGTCATCCCCAAAGTGTAAGTGTCGAGCATCCAGTCCGGACTCAATCACGCGTGAGCGTCCCTCGATGCCACGAGTTCGAACCATACGAGCACGACCGGTGTGAGGTCGTCGATGATGTCGCCCCCGGACGTCCAGAACCGACGATGCCCTTCGCGCCACTCCTCGAGCGATTCGAAACCCTCACCTTCCGCCTGGGCAAACTTCCAGCTCACTTCGCCAAAGGGTGCCGTGTCAATCCGCACTACCTCGACCACCGCAATCCTTTGTCGGTCGTCGTCGACGAGTGCGAGGCGCTCGCCTACGAATTCCAGCTCCTCATCATCGCGCACGTAGTCGAGCAACAGGCCAGCCGTGGCACGCTTGTGGCGCGCGAGGATAAGTCCGTTGAGACGTTGACGCATCGCTCCGGGCGTGCCGATCTCCATTATGCGCAGTGCATCGATGTCGTCAGTCGTCATGGAGTCCTCCACATCGACTTCTCACTCTACGGCGGCACCTGACGCGTGCCGCTGCGGTCGTTGCCGCTGCACTTCGGCGCATGCTAGACAACGTCGATGCAATGCGTGCAACAAGCGAGACGGTAGGGTCGCGTCATGTCGCCTTTCGCCGTCGTCTTGATCATTGGCGCCGTGGCCTGCGCGTGCGCGTGGACCGCGTCGCTCGTCACTGGTGACACGTCGTGGGTCGACCGCCTCTGGTCGATTGTGCCGATGATCTACGTCTGGGTCTTCGCGGTCACGGCCCATCTGCAGAGTGCCCGACTCGACGTCATGGCCGCCGTGGTCACCATATGGGGCGTGCGACTCACCTACAACTTCGCCCGCAAAGGTGGTTACTCCGGCGTCGAGGACTATCGCTGGGCGGTCTTACGCGCGTCGATGTCGCGCTGGCAGTTCCAACTGTTCAATCTCTTCTTCATCGTCTTGTACCAAAACGCACTGTTGGTACTTATTTCACTGCCGGCGTGGACGGCCTACCAACATCGCGACACGTCCTTCGGCGTGCTTGATGTCATCCTCACGCTGACGTTCCTCGCGTGCACCTACGCAGAGACCGTGGCCGACCAGCAGCAGTGGGACTTTCAGACGCGCAAGAGCGCCCAGATCGCGGCCGGTCAGGTTCCAGCACCGAGGTTCGTCCAAACGGGTCTCTTTCGCTTCTCGCGTCACCCGAACTACTTCTTCGAAATAGCGCAGTGGTGGTTGATCTTCCTCTTCGGTGCGGTCGCGGCTCGATCCGTCGTTGAGTGGACCGTTCTCGGCCCGTTCCTCCTCACCCTGCTCTTCGTCGGATCGACGCGCTTCACCGAGAAGATCTCGCTCTCGCACTACCCCGAGTATGCGCTGTATCAGCAGACGACCTCAGCGGTCGTGCCGTGGCGCACCCGCCGTGGCGTGGTCACGGTGCACGTCGGCGAACGTCTATAGGGCACGCCAGGGTGTCGGGGCCTCTCGCAAAGTGCGGTCATCCCATCCCGGTACGATTCATACGTGAAACCCGAGAAGATCATTCTTTACTACGGCTTCACGCCGTTGAGGGACCCCCACGCCATCCATCTGTGGCAACGAACGCTCTGCGAACAGCTCGAACTTCGTGGTCGAATACTCATCTCAACCCATGGAATCAATGGAACGCTCGGCGGCGAGATCGAATCCCTGACGGCCTACATTCGCGCCACCAAGGAGTATGCCGCGTTCAAAGCCATTGATTTCAAATGGTCCGAAGGTTCGCGAGAGGACTTCCCGCGACTTCGGGTCCGCGTTCGAGAGGAGATCGTCTCCTTCGGTGCACCCGAAGAACTCCACGTCAATGACGACGGCGTGGTCGGTGGGGGCGTCCGTCTAAAGCCAAACCAGGTGCACGAACTCGTGGAGCGACGCGGTGATGACGTCGTCTTCTTTGACGCGAGGAACGCCTTTGAGGCAACGATCGGGCGATTCAAGGACGCGGTCGTACCCAACACGGCGACGACCCGCGATTTCGCACGTGAACTCGACGCCGGGGCGTTCGATCACTTGAAGGACAAGCCCGTCGTCACGTACTGCACCGGAGGAGTGCGCTGTGAAGTCCTGTCCTCACTCATGAGGCGCCGCGGGTTCAAAGAGGTCTATCAACTTGACGGCGGCATCGTTCGTTACGGCGAGACGTTCGGCGACGATGGACTTTGGCAGGGCTCGCTCTACCTCTTCGACGCCCGTATGCATCACGAATTCAGTGACCATACGTCGATCATTGGACGCTGCGAACGATGCGACGCTCCCACGAGTCAATATCAGAACTGCGCGAATCTCGCGTGCCGCAAACTGATCTTGCTCTGTGACATTTGCGTGAACGACAACATCAGCACCAACTGCTCGCCACGACACTTCGCCGCGACCGCGTCCGGCACGGCTCCGGGAACCAGCCCTCAGCGTGGTCAGTGATCCGAACCGATACGGACGCTACATAACGTCCCGCACAAATGAGATCCCCGGCGGGCAAGCCCGCCGGGGATCTCACTCTAGGGAGTGATCAAGAATCCGTTAGTGGCGACCGTGACCACGACCGAAACCTTGGCCGTGACCCTGGCTGTGTGCAGTGCTCGATCCACCCGGCGCGTGACCGGGACCCTGGTGGCTGCCCGAGGGCAGAAGGATGTACACCGTACTGGCGTCGAGGGTGCCGGCGGTCGCGGCGGGAAGTCCAACCGCGCAAATCGTGGCACCGACCACGACGGCCGCGAGCGTGGAGGCTGCACCGCCCGAGGTGTAGGTGGTGGTCGAACCGACGACCACACTGGAAGTGGTGCCGTGACGACCGGCGATCGTGATGGTGTTGCCCGAGACCGCGGTGACGGCACCGGCGACGCTCACGAGACGGATGTCAACCTTGGTCACGGTCTGTGGCGACGTCGACGTCAACTCGAGGAAGACCTGTTCGTTCAGCGCCAGGGCGGCGACGGTGGCGGCCGTCTTGCCTTCGAAGTACGTCGTCGTGCTCAACGTGTTGTAGGTCGTCGTGGTGCCGTCATGATTCTTCAGAGTGATGGAGTTGGTGCCGAGTGCGCTGACCACACCGGCGGCGTAGTTCGATGACTGGCCCTGGTCGTGATGACCAAAGCTCGAGTGGTCGTGCCGACCAACGCTCGAACTGCCTTGTGAATGGGATCGCTGCCCGGCCATTGCGACGCCGGCAGTGCCCAGTGCGAGGGTCAGGCAGATCGCCGCTGCCGACGCCACTCGAACGGTTCGGAGTGAATTTTTCTTTGACATGGAATCCCCTTCAACGCGGACACTTTGGTGAACGCGGACAACCCTCATTATCTACCACGAATCTGTGAAACTTCTGTGAGGCCACTGTGCGTAATGACAACAATGGTTGAAAAGGTCATCGTGAATCAGTAACTCACAACGTCATGGTCTCGTAACATTCGGTGACCAAGGCAGCGAAACGCAGTGATTGGAACGGCGTTCCTTGTTTGTTGAACATGCTGTACAGGGGTCGAAAGGTTGTCGTCCACACAGGCATGAGCATCGTGGATATTTTTTTGTGAAGAAGGGGAACCGCATGGCAGAGGGAGAGTCGGGCATCGACGCCGGTGCCCTCGCCGTCGCAGCAGGCCCCGACCAGGCTGCCCCTGCCCTCGATCGGTCGAGCGCCGCTTTGACGACTCCACTCGACGACGCGAGGCCCCCACGGCCGCCGCTGCGCCAATCCTTGAAGGCGGCAACGCAGAAGAAGCACTGGGCGGTCATCGCACTCATCGCTTCCTATATCGGTTGGTTCAGCTACCTCAGTTGGAAGTTGTACTACGGCTACGGCTATCCGCCGTTCGACCTGGCAATCTTCGATCAGGGCATGTGGCTGCTCACGCACTTCCACATTCCTTTCGTGACGGTCATGGGTCGCAACCTCTTCGGGGACCACACGTCATTCATCCTCTTGCTGTTCGCCCCCTTCTACCGACTCTTTCCCGAGCCGATGGGACTCTTGATACTCCAGACGCTGGCCATTGCCGGCGCGGCGATCCCGATCTACGTGCTCGGGCAGAAATTCACTCGCAACACCTACATCGCGACGGCGCTCGCGGCCACCTTCTTGCTCAACCCCGCGCTCGAGCAGGGCAACCTGCAACAGTTCCACCCCGAAGCACTGCAGGTGTTGATCATCGCGGTGGCCATCTACGCCGCCATCGAGTCACGCGGTGCGCTGCTCTTCGTGATGGTCGTGCTGTCGCTCATGGTCAAAGAGGATGCGGCGCTCCTCATCGTCCCCCTCGGGCTCTGGGTCCTCTGGCGACGCGATCGAAAGTGGGGACTCTGGATCATCGCTGGCGCCGTCGCGTGGTCGGCCGCGGTGCTCGAATGGATCATTCCCAGTCTGCTCGGCCAATCGAGTCTGTACAGCGGTGACATACCTTTCGGCGGCGTGAGCGGCTTCTTCCGCACGATGTTCACCCTCCCAGTCACGTTTCTGACGTACCTGAAAGATGACGGCCGTCCGTACTACGTGTGGCAAATGGGGTTCACGACCGGCTGGGGTTTCCTCCTGTCACCAGAGATTGCGGCCATCGGTCTGCTCGTCCTCTTGGAGAACGTGGTCAGCACACTGCCGTACATGCACCAGATCCCCTATCAATTCTCCATGCCCATCGTCCCGATCTTGGTGCTCGGCACGGTGTGGGCGGTCTCTCGACAGAAGACGACGAAGCGTCGCTACGTGTTGACGGGCGTGAGCGTTGCATGCGCCCTGTGGTCGTGCGCGCTCTGGGGCTATGCGCCGTTCTCGAGCAACAAGGTCACGGCCACGTGGGCGCCCAACAGTGCCGCCGTGCGCGCCTTCTCGTCGCTCGAGCGCAAGATCCCACCCAACGCGATCGTCTCGGCGTGGTACCTCTTCGTCCCGCACCTCGATCACCGAACACAGATCTATCTGTGGCCGACACCGTTCGACACGCAGAACTACGGACTCTTCAACAACAACGGGACGGTGCTCCCCATCGCTCGCAAAGTGCAGTATCTCGTACTCTCCATCCCGGTCAGTCCTTCTGAGGACGAAAGCGTGTTCACTCCGCT
>JBEKQN010000128.1:0-6948 GCA_049519675.1 Acidimicrobiales bacterium
CGGCTTGGTCCTATCAAGTCACAGTCCGCCCGGTTCGGTCAGCCCTCGCGAGCGGTGGTCTGACCCCGATCGACGCTTCTTAACACGGACAGCGCCAACGTCAGCGCGTCATACGTAAAGTAAGTCAGGTCGGAGTCAAACTACCTCCACCATCTTTAATTTACGTAAAGAACATTTCATCCCCTCAACGCATTTCGAGTCCTTGTCGTGACAAGTCCCAGTGCCCAAGGTCGGCGGGCGCGAAGCGCCAAGTCGGCCGGTTGGGCACACTAGATGATCTTCAAAATCGTTGAAAATTAAAGTCCCAAAAATAAATATTTGGCGTGTTCGGCAAAGTAATTGTTCGAACATGCCATTTCGGACTGGCTATCTCTTATAGAGGGCGAAATTATCGATCCTCCCAAAGGAGAGCCATGAAATTACTCGATGACGGTGAGGCTATGAAATTTGCAGCCACAGGACCAACAGAACTAGACGTCGATGACGAGACTCGAGCAACGACGACGGTTGGGAGAAGCGCTGCGCTTCTCATTAGTGTCGAAGACGCAGCTTCGATCCTCGGGATTGGTCGCACTCTGACCTTTGAGTTAATTTTGCAAGGCAAAATATCAAGCGTAAAAATTGGTCGCCGCCGTTTGGTCGTCCGCCAAGAGCTCGATGAGTTCGTGCGAGAACTTTCAATCAGTCAAAACTCGAATCACTTCGCCGAGCACTATCTCAATTAGTCATCCCACAAAACAGAACCCATTGCTTTTGCCGCGGCCTCACGGTCTGGAGCCAAAATGTGCCCGTAGACGTCCGCGGTCATTCGAATCGATGAATGACCAAGGACTTCGCTCACGACCTGCAACTTCACTCCTTCTGCCAACATCAAACTTGCCGCCGAGTGACGAAGTTCGTGAGGGTGCCAGTGGCCGAGACCCGCTTTTTCACAAATGTCGTGAAATTCCCTATTCAAATTACGTGGATCCAGCGGAGTTCCCACAGAGGAAGTGAATACGAACTCTGTGGGTAGCCGACTTGAGTCAATCTGCTCCACCTTAAATTGTTTGTGATTCACTAATGTGGCCACCATCCGCGCAGGAAGGTTTACCGATCTCCTGCTCCGAGCGGTCTTGGTGTCAGAAGTCACCAAGACGCCGCCCTCCCGCTTCAACTGCCGCCGGATTGAAACCGTCCCCGACAACTCATCAAAGTCCCTCCACTGGAGACCAAGAGCCTCACCTCGACGCATTCCCGTCGCGAGCATCAGCGAATACAGAACTTCGTTTCTGTGGCCCTTCAGGGCTTCGAGCAGGACACGGGCTTCGGCCGGCGTCAACGTCCGCCCCTCTGACCTTTGCGCCTTCGGAGCCCTCGAGAGCCGAGCGACGTTGCGGCTGATGCTCCCCCACCGGATCCCCTGATCGATCGCCTGGGCCAGCACGAACCTAATGCGTTGCACGGACGACACGGACAGCCCGCTATCCATCTTTTGGGATATGAGACGATCGACATCCGCGGCGGTCAGTTTCACCACGAGTTTGCGACCGAGGACCGGGATAATGTGACAGTCGGCAACGCTCTTGTAGTTCGACGCGGCGCTCGGAGCCACCTGGTGGCGCAGCACATCGCTGTGCCAGCTGTTGAGGAGCTGAGCGACCGTCAGGGTCGTATCCGGCAACGGAAGGCCATCTTCGAGTTGACGCTGGAGCAATTTGAGCTTCTTTGCAACTTCGGTCCGGGTTTTCGCGGTGACGGTCTTTCGGATCAGTCGCCCGTTGTTGCCGTAACCCAAAGTCAAGACGCCCAGCCACAGGCCGTCGGCGGCTCGTTGATAAATCGATCCCTCGCCATTCCCTCTCGCCCCCATTTATTTTCTCCGTCGATTTCGCGTTGCTGACTGCGTTGCTGACTCAACGGTCGGAGAGGTTCGAAAAGAGTTCGAAGAAAATTGAAAAGCCTTACGAAATAAGGAAAAATTTGGTGGGCCGTACAGGACTTGAACCTGTGACCCCTTGCGTGTCATGCAAGTGCGCTACCAGACTGCGCCAACGGCCCCTGAGGGAGCAATCTTACCACCCGGCCGCAGGAGAACGATCTCAAGAATTGAGCCTCGCCTAGCCGAGCGACTTCATTTCAAAAGTGGGTGGCGCCGTCAAACCAAACGACATCTGGCCGGCGTTATTGACGAGGACTTGTTCAAAGAAAACCTCGACCGCCGCTCGTGCGTCAGCGAGGGCATCGTGACCGCCCTGTTTGACGCCATAGTGCGAGCAGAGATAACTGAGTCCCCTTCGCGGCCTATCCGACCGACTCGGCTCGATCAATAGATCGTGATCGACCACGTCAATGATTCGCATTCGAGAGATATTCAGACCTTCGCCGTCAGGTGACTTCGAAAACACGGACTCGTAGCTCCAGCGCAACATCTCAACGTCGAAGCGCAACAAATTTGAACCGACGAAATACGCATTGAGACCCTGGTATCGACCCAAGATTTCGACGGCCCTCGCCAGCCCCTCCCTAAGCGAGTACACCGGATCGGTAGAGCGTTTGCGCTCAATATCTTCAACGGTGAGACCGTGAACTCTTCGCGCGCCCTCGCTGATGGGGCGGTCCGGCACGACAAAGAAGTGCTCTTCCTCTTCTAGTTGACCGTAGCGATAAGCACAGAATCCGTACGAGATGGCCCGCTCGAGCGTGACATCGAGGCCGGTCGTTTCGGTGTCAAAGCCCACGACGAGCTCCGGCACCTGCAGGAATCTCTTTGTCACGCCACCATCTTGCCAGCCACGTGCGACACGTGCTGACCGCCAACAGTGCTGCAATCGGCGCCACGCGCATGCTGCGCTTCGAGAGAAGTCTCGGTCTTGGCCGCTCGAAAGAGCGCGAATCCACCGGATCCCGTGAAATGACACTCAAACGTGCCCACTAGCCTGCAACGATAAGCCGCGACAAGATCCACGTGTCACAGACACCTGGCAACATTGTTTCGGGCCGCCTATTCCTTTAAGTTCCCGCGTGAAACGGAGTGATCATCATGGATAAGAAATGGTGGACGCTCATCGTTGTCTGCGCCGCAACCTTCATGCTGTTGCTCGACGTCACTATCGTCGTTGTGGCCCTGCCGGAGATACAAAAGGGGCTTCACACAAATTTCTCGGACGTTCAGTGGGTGATCGACGCGTACGCGCTCACGCTGGCTTCGCTGCTGTTGACCGCCGGATCGCTGGCCGACCGATACGGACGCCGTCTCCTCTTTACGACCGGCCTCGTTATATTTACGCTTGGTTCGCTCACGTGCGGACTGGCTCAGTCGCCCCTGATGTTGATACTCTCACGCAGTGCTCAAGGCGTCGGCGGCGCCATCATGTTCTCGACGTCACTGGCATTGTTGGCCCAGAGTTTCCAGGGTAAGGAACGTGGCATTGCGTTTGGAGTCTGGGGAGCCGTCACCGGTGTCGCCACCGCATTGGGTCCAATCCTTGGTGGCGTCATCACCAGCGGGATCAGCTGGCGCGGCATCTTCCTCGTCAACATTCCTATTGGCGTCATTGCAATTGCCGTCACCCTGTGGAAGGTAGAAGAATCATCGACTCCCAACGCCTCACGGACCGACTGGCCGGGATTCGTTTTTCTCACGGGTGGCCTCGTGAGCCTCGTCTACGGGTTGATTGATGCCAGTGTTACCAGTTGGAGCAACTCTGCAGTCGTACTCTGCCTGATTCTTGCCGTCGTGCTACTCATTGTGTTCGGCGTCATAGAAACTCGAGCCGCGAATCCACTGTTTGACCTGTCGCTCTTTCGAACGCCAACTTTTTCTGGGGGCCTTATTGCGGCCTTCACCATGAACGGCTCACTGTTCGCGATGTTGCTCTACCTCGTGCTCTACCTACAAGACGACCTCGGCTATTCGGCACTGGCGACCGGGGTACGCCTCTTAGTGGTGAGCGGCTGCACCCTGGTTTCGGCCGTCACCGCGGGTCGCCTCAGCAGTCACATGCCCGTGCGCTGGCTGATTGGCCCCGGGCTCTTGTTGGTGGGTATTGGCCTCCTGCTCATGACGGGAATCACCGGGACCAGTTCGTGGACCCACATGATTCCCGGTTTCCTCGTGGCGGGCGTTGGCAGCGGCATGGTGAACCCACCACTCGCCTCAACCGCGGTAGGTGTCGTCGCACCGGAACGCTCCGGCATGGCCTCGGGCGTCAACACCACCTTTCGCCAGATTGGCATTGCTACGAGTATCGCCGGTTTCGGGTCGATTTTCACTTCTTCTATTCGCCACCACCTCACGAGCGCCCTGGCGTCGGTGCCGTCGCTGGCGGGTCGCGCGCCCCAGGTCCTTACGGCAATCCAACAGGGCACCGCGAACAGCGTCTTCAAGTCCGTACCGCCGAGCGCAAGGGGAATTTTGGCCGGGGCGATTCACGCCAGCTTTGCGGGAGCGATGAACGACCTGCTCCTCGTCAGCGGGATTCTGGCGCTCGTGGGCGCGGTCTGTTCCGTCTTGTTGATTAGGAGCAAGGACTTCGTCGCTACGCGGGGCGCGTCGACTTCCAGCCACTAACCCGCGGCGAAAACAATGTGTCGGCGTCTCGCGCCCACCATAAGGTAGCCCTATGAAACTTCACTCCCTTGGCCGTACCGGCATCAAAGTCAGCCCACTGTGCCTCGGCGCCATGATGTTCGGCGCGTGGGGCAACCCCGACCACGATGACTCAATCCGCATTATCCACCGCGCTCTCGATGCCGGCATCAATTTCATTGATACGGCCGACGTCTATTCGCAGGGCGAGTCCGAGATCATCGTGGGCAAGGCCCTGGCTTCAATTGATCGTTCGCGTGTCGTGGTCGCGACCAAGGTGCACGGCAATATGGGTGACGATCCCAACGCACAGGGCAACTCGCGGCGCTGGATCATCGCCGAATGCGACAACAGCCTGCGTCGAATGGGCCTGGACTACATCGACCTCTACCAGATACATCGGCCCGACGAATCGGTGGACATCGATGAAACCTTGGGCGCGCTGAGTGACCTAGTGCACGCGGGCAAGATCCGGTCCTTTGGCAGTTCGACCTTCCCGGCCGAGCAGATCGTCGAAGCCCAGTGGGTGGCCGAGCGCCGCGGGCGCGAGCGCTTTCGTACGGAGCAACCTCCCTATTCAATCCTCGTGCGCGGTATTGAGCGTGACGTACTGCCCGTCACCCAGGCCTACGGTATGGGCGTCATTCCCTGGAGCCCGCTCGCGGGAGGATGGTTGTCCGGAAAGTTCGGCGCCGGCAAGGAGAACGTGAGTCGACGCGCCGCGCGCCTGCCCGCGCGCTACGACATGAGCCTCGCGGCCAACCAACACAAACTCGAAATCGTCACGACGCTGACCGACCTGGCTGACGAGGCCGGCCTCACGATAATTGAGCTGGCTCTCGCCTTCGTGTTAGAGCACCCGGCGATTAGCGCGGCCATCATTGGACCGCGCACGATGGAGCAACTCGAATCACAGTTGTCGGCGCCCGAGATCAAGCTCGAGGCGGCGGTACTGGACCGCATCGACGAAATTGTTCCACCGGGCATCAACGTCAATCCCGAGGACGCCGGTTGGGCGCCTTCGATCCTCACCAACGCGCGCAAGCGACGCCGGCACCGCTCGTAACGGGTTAGTTACAATCAAAATACGAGTGCCGATCACCCACTAAACTTGACCCGTGAAGTCCCCAAACCGATCTATTCTGTGGTTCGTGACGGCCAGTTCCATGGTCGTCGGCACCGTGGTGATCGCACCGATCGCTCAAGCGGCGAACGGACGAGGCGCTAACACCGCGGGATCGAACTCCCTCTCCCCTCCCTCGCAGCGACCGCTCAGCATCAATTACACGGTCAAGCTCGAAGACCAGTTGCTCGCCATCTTGCAGTACCTTCCGGTTTCTTTTCAACCGAGGGGCAGCGCACCCGTAACGACGACGACGTCGACGACCACGACCACACTTGACCCGCCGACGTCAACCTCGACGAGTACGTCAACCACAACTACCACCTTGGCACCGGTCACGCCGACAATTCTTGATCCCGCCAAACTTCAGAGCGGAAGTTACGTGTGGCGCTTTCGACTGCTCGAAAAGACGTTGCGCCCGCTATGGCGCGTGGGGACCAACAACGTAATCCTCCAGGGCGCACTGATGAACTTTCAGTTGACGCACAATCTCGACACGACCGGCACAATGAACTCCACTACGTGGCACGAATTGGTGAGTGCCGCACTGAAGCATCAAGACGATCCCTTGGCCTACAACTACGTGTACGTGCGCCAAACGCTGCCCGAACTGTTGAAGCTCTACGTCAACGGCAAGATCAAGTACGCGACCTACGTCAACACCGGTGTGAGTTCCGCTCCCACCCAGTCGGGCACCTATCCCGTCTACGAGCGATTCCTCACCACCACCATGTCGGGCACCTATCCCGGGGGCGGACACTACAGCGATCCCGGCATTCCCTGGGTCTCGTACTTCCATGGCGGCGACGCCCTGCACGGTTTTATTCGCTCGGCCTACGGCTATCC
The DNA here is from genome assembly GCA_049519675.1 of Acidimicrobiales bacterium. Lineage (GTDB taxonomy): Bacteria > Actinomycetota > Acidimicrobiia > Acidimicrobiales > RAAP-2 > RAAP-2. Next base: position 6,540 of record JBEKQN010000128.1, read on the forward strand.
CCAGAGTTTGGGCTGCGTAGAAATGCCGTTCGCCCACGCGGAGGTGCTTTTCCCGCACACGCCGATCGGCACGCTCGTCACCGTCCAGTAACGCGGACGTCCCTCGGCGAACGTGCCGGGGTGATTGGTCTTACTTTTTCGCGGGCGCGCGTTCTTCCATGCCCCACGTCGCGCCGTGACTGTTGACGAGGTCAAGGAACGGTTCGGCCGACAGCGCTTCGGGCCCGAGTACGCCTTCGCCCGACCACGCGCCGGATTCCAAAAGTTCCAAGGCAATGATCGGGTTCATCGCGGTCTGCCAGACAACGGCCTGCGATCCGAACTCCGACATGGACCACGCGTTGTCCACGACGTGGTACAGGTAAACCTCGCGGGCGTTGCCGTCGACGCCGGTGCCCGTCACCCAGGT
>JBEKQN010000129.1:0-6931 GCA_049519675.1 Acidimicrobiales bacterium
CTTCTCATTGGCGGCGCAATTGTGGACCGCTTCTCGCGGCGACTGTTATTACTTCTTTCAGACTTCAGCCGAGCGCTGCTCACGGCGGCGCTCGTCGCGTTCATAGTGTCGGGCACTTTGCGATTTTGGGAACTATTGGTCTTCGCTGTTCTGTTCGGAACTTTTGATGCGGTCTTCATGCCCGCGATTTCGGCACTCACACCAGAAATAGTCCCCGAAGATTTGCTCAACGCGATGAACGCCGTACGACCGCTCGCCAATAATTTTGTCGGGAACATGCTGGGCCCGGCCGTGGGCGGCGTACTCGCTGCGTGGAGCACATCAATCGCCCTGTCGGTGGACTGTGCCACGTTCTGCATCAGTGCCGGTGCCCTGGCGCTCATGCGCGCCACACCGAAACCCCCACTCAGCGACGATGCCAACGTTGTACGCGAGATTCGTGCTGGTCTTCGCTACGTTCGCAAGAATTCTTGGATCTGGACCACGCTCGTGGGCGTAACGCTTCCCAACGCATTTCTCTTCGTGCCCACGGGTGTGTTGGTGCCTTATTACCTGCTACACAATTTGCATTCGCACAAATATGTGGTGGGCCTAGTCTTCGCCGCCTTTGGTCTGGCCGGTGCATTCGGTGCGCTCTACGCCGGAAGCGTCAAGACGCCGCGACGCCGAATTCGCGTCATTTGGAGCGTGTGGACCTTCGGTACGGCCGCGGCGCTCACCATGGGCTTCGCCACACACTCGTGGGAAGTATTCATCATGCCGGTGGTGTCGGCGCCCACGATGTTCATCGGCAACGTGATTTGGGAATCGATGATACAGAGTGAAGTGCCACGCGAGCTACTCGGACGGGTCGCGTCCATCGATTGGTTTGTGTCCCTCGGTGTCAGTCCCATTGGCCTGGTGTTGGCCGGTGCCCTGAGCAGCCGATTTGGTGTGCAGCGTTATTTCGTGGTGACGGGGCTCATTTGTATGATCCCCGGCGTACTGATTTTGCTTTCACGGAAGGTGAATGCAATTGACCGAGGTCGCGGTACTGAACCCCCTCCTGAGGTCACGCCGACGCCAATAATGACTACACCTCTCGAAGGGCTTCCGCCGGACTAATGCGCGCCGCCATATTGGCCGGCACCAAGGCGAGGGCGATGGCACCCACGATGATCACTGCCCCCAGCAACACGACGCTCAGGGTCGGGACTGCGGCCAATGGCTCTGCGCCCAAACTGACCGCAAAGACCCGCCACACGCTCGCGCCGACTACGAGTCCGAGCGGAACACCAAACACGACACCGATGACCGCGATGGTTGTTGCCTGCCAACACATGGCCGATCTCACTTGACGTCGAACAAATCCCAATACTTTCAACAACGCAAACTGTCGGCGGCGGCGCGTCACGCTCACGAACAGCAAGTGCGTCAGCGTGGCTACACCGAACAGGGCGATCGTGAGACCCAGCAGCAACGGAAAGTCCACGGCCTGACCGAAGTTCAATAAGTTGGTCGGCAGCGACTGCGCGCCGTAATAGGCCGCGTACTTGCGTTCCAGTTGGGCGGCCAATTGTCGTCCCGCACTGCCGGGTGCAACGCCGATGTCCACACTCCACGAATTGCCGCTGTCAATCTTGGCCTGGATCGCCGCCACGCACGGCTTCGCTGCCGGGCCCGTGGAGCAGGCAATGCGCTCAATAGTCCCAATTGTCATCAGCGCGCCGTTGCCGAGACCGCCGATGCCGATGATCGGCGGGATAACGACCGCACCGACAATTCGCGCCGTGCTGGCTCGAAATTTCCCCTTCAGATTGAACAGTGACACGGGCACCTTCGAGCCAATGTGGGCACCCACTTGATGAAGGGTCGTTTGTCCAAGGTCAATCTCATCATTCCCGCGTGGATAATGTCCCGACACCAGCGAGTACACCATCGGACCCTTGGCGACGTGCACGTAGATCGATTCCACGGGGACTCCATTTATATTGACGTACTTGCCTTCACCGCCGTAGGTGATCCTGGTGACGTCATGGTTCTGCTTCAGAGTTGCCACCATGGCGCCGAGTTTGGCAGTGGGGACATTCTCAAGATCCACCTGCCAATTCGCGCCGTAGAGGCGCGGCGTATTGAGCAAGTTCGACAGACTCGCCCCGAAAATCGTCGATGCCACGAGGGCAGCAACCGCGAGCACCGTCGCGAGTAACGCGGTCACTGCCGGCACGCTCGCACGACCCCGACCCCGTTCGATCGCATTGCGCACGCCAATCAACACACTCGGCGGCGAACCGGCAGCGGCGATGAGACCCACGACGGAAGAATTTCCCTTAGTGACCGGCTCGTCGCGACGACTTCGCTCGCGTTGCACTTGCGCCGCGCGCCAGGCCGGTATCGCCGAGAGCGCCAGGACTACCACCACAATCGAAACGAAGCCCAGCGCCAGGATCGAACCATTAAAAACAAAGCCGTGCGCGAGTTCGGCCGCTCGCGCTTCGCCCACGGGCGTGAGTGGTGACAGCAAGATCGTCATGACTGATGCGAGAATCGCGCCCATTGCACCGATCGTCGCAGCGCGAAGCATGCCGAGCCCGAACAGTTGATTTGGACGAAGTCCGAGTGCGACCAGCGTTGGATAGGACTCCTTTTCCGCCAAATTCTGACGGGACAGCGCTTGGCCAATGAGGGCAAATCCCGCGAGCGCAGCAAACAGTGCGAAGAGCCACCATCCAATTGACTGGGGATGAATGGAGCCTTCGATGGCCGTAATCACCGAGTCCTCATCTTGTACGAAGAAGTTGCCCGTCGTGGTCAAATTGTTGATGTGCACCTGAAAACGCGGCATATTTTTTTGACCGCCGAACAGGCGTACCTGGGCGAAGTACGCCGAAACAATCTGCTGGCCTAGGCCCCTATCGAACGCATTGCTGACGTAGAGCGAATACGTCGGCGTGCTGGAGGGAAAGTCAATCAAGCTCGCCTCAACGCCTACCACGCGAAATCGCACTCGCAGGCCGTGCGCCGGTGGTGGTGAATTGGCGTTGAGAACCTCGTGGCGCTGGCTTGGCTTATAAAACGGTACCGAGATCATCGAGCCAATGTGAAGTCCGAACCGCTGTTGCATTGAGTAGCCAACCAATACGTCGCGCGCACCGATCGGCAGGTGGCCCGACAGAAGCTTGATCGTGTTGTCCAGGTCCGTCGATGGCAAACCTACGACACTGGTGGTTTCGGCGGGGACAAACTGTCCGCCGGCAATGACGTTGCCGTTGAAGTAGTAGTGGCTCTTGGCGGCGATCTCGACGTGAGTAATGTGGTCAAAGTCCTTGGGAAAGGGCACGAGGCCAAAGACGCCCGCGTCGAAACCATACTGTTTGGCGTAGCTGGGAAACGCCGAGGCCGTGCGATTCGCCGCCGACACGCCAGCGAGCACTGTTCCTCCCACTAATGCAACGAGCAACGCGAGGGCCGTCCACGAGAGCCAACGGCGACGCCACTCAGCGTGAAACAGCATCGCGACGCTACGCACTATGTCGCTCTTTCACGGGCTCATCATGAATGTCATTCGGCACGGAGCACCAATGCCGTTGATGTGCGAGCAGCACTACGACCTGGTAAGACCGCGACCAAGTTGGTGAAGATAAGCGCGCCGACGCCCACGAGGATGACCGACACGACGGGCACAGTTGGATCTGGAACTGCATTGATGTTACGCGCGAAGAGCGTCCACAGTTCACGTCCCAGGATGATCCCGATCGGTATGCCGAGCACAATGCCCACTATCGCGTCAACCGTCGCTTGCCAGGCAACCGCGGCCGACAACTGACGCTGCGTAAATCCAAGCGTCTTGAGCAGCGCCAAATCTCGGCGCCGTCTGCGCACCGATGACGCCAGCGTCAGGCCCAGGGCCACAGCAGCGCCAATGGCCAGACCCAGCGCCAGAATGATTGGTGTCGAGCCAATGCTCCGGTAATTAATAATCTGCACCGGCTGCACGACCGGGAGCACCTCGACCGAATTACTAGCAGTGTTCTTGTCCGCTGCGAGGACTTTGTTCGCCGCCACCGTTAGTCGTTCGAGATTCGCCTTTCCCGCCGCAGCGCTCACGTAAGAGCGCATTCGCACGAAGATCAATTCCGGGCCATTCAGATTGGGGTCCGCACTATTGAGGGTCTTCAGCATTGCCGGAGGAATGATCGACAAGGGCACAATGGCACCCGTACCCATTGACGTGTGTTGAGCGACGAACGTCGAGTAGCCCACGGCCGGAAGTGTGGCCGTGCCCACGATCAGCATTTTGGTTGGGGGGATGTATACGGGTGCATCGTCAGCACTGGCAAAACTGAAGATCACCGATTGACCCACGCGTTTGTGCAACTCAGCCAGCGAGGCCGCGCCGAGCACGATTTGATTGTTGGCGTCAACTTCGTGCCCCGAGAGCAGGGGCGGAAACACCTTGGCGTGCGCGGCCGTGAGAAGTATTGGCAACGTGAGTCCACCAACATTGGCGTTGTTGTAGTCGTAACCGGTATAGGCCGCCACATCCTTGTCGTGGGCCAACAGTTTCATCCCCGTGGGCGGAACGTTATTCGTTGGGTTGAGCGCGTAACTCCAATTCCATCCGTAGAGTGCCGGATGCGAGACGAGCGTCTGCAGTCCACTGGCAAAGGTCAGCGTCGATACGACGAGGGCCACCGCCAGTACGGTGCCCACCAGCACCGAACGCACCGGCACCGACGTGCGTCCTCGTCCCGGCTCGAGTGCGAAGTGCACACCGATGACACCGGCTACCGACATACCGGCGTTTTGCAGCGTTCGCACGACGGCCGAGTGACGCGGCTCTCGCGGACGAATTCGCACTCGATGTGGAGCGCTGCGAATCGACTGCGCCAGCGCGGCGGCGATCAACAAGAGCACGAGGACCAGGAAGCCCACACCCAACACGGTCAAATCGAAGGAGATTCCTTTGTCGAGGTAGACCGGACGCACTGGTCCGAGCGGTGCCAATGGTGAGAGTCCGACTGCTACCACGACGGCGATTAGCGAGCCGAGGACCACCGAGCCAGCAACGCCGATCAGTCCTTCACCGATCGTCGAGCGAGGTCCAGCGCCCAGAGAGCGAAGCACGCGACGATCTTCCTCACCGCGCTGGAGAGAACGAGAGATCGCCTGGGCCGCTAACACCAGGCACGCCAGTGCCGCGATGAGTCCGAAGCCGCCTAGGGCCACCGACTCCGGCTTGATGGCCAACTCCGTGACCGACTCCACTTGGGAGGTCACGTGGAACTCGTCCTGGAAACCTCGAGGGACGACCGTCACCATTTCCTGCTCGATCTTCGCGACATTCGTCACGCCACGGTCCAGCTGCACCCCGTAGAGCGAGGGTGCGTGATCGGGCTGCTTGGCGAGCAATCTGTTGACCATGGCTCGGGTAATGAACATGAATCCGTACACCTTGTCCACGCCATCCTGGACTACTTGGGAATTGAGCACGCCAATGCCCACCACCGTGGTGTGAAACTCCATCGCGGGTTTCACCTTGGGAGTTCCGAAGTCCGGTGCGTTCTCTTGCGCGGGCAGGTAGAACCCAATCGTCAACGGGCTACCCACGTGTACGCCGTAGGAACGAGCGGAAGCAGCGGTGAGAACGATCTGATCCACTCGATTCTGATTGGCCTGTCGACCTTGAGTGATTCCCAGAATGTCTTGACGTGAGAACATCCCATCCGTGCTGCCGACGGTGATGTCGTAGCCGAGCGTATTAAGTTCCGGCGCGCCCTTGGAGTTGAGCGGCACCAGGGGCGGACCGAATGCGGTTGCCACGTGTCGCACGCCGGGCAGCTTCTCGATCTTGGATTTCAGGTTAGGACCAGCCTGGCCGCCGTTGTTGTTGCTATAGACCGCCATCGTCAGCGTCGACGGATTCGTACTGGCAACAAACGTGGGATACGACGACTGCGTGCGACGCGCGGCCGCGACGGAGGCCATGCCCACGCCGCCAATCAGCCCGATGAGCAGCACCACCGTCAGATAGCTGGTGAGGTTGCGACGCCACGTTGCTCGAAATCGAAACCACGCCACGTTCATGACTGGTTTGCCCACGTCGGCAGTCCCCTCCCCGCGGCCAACTTACGCCGCACCCGTCATTCTGTCGAACCGAAGGGAATCACACCAAGGCGGTCAACCCACTGATTTCGCACGTGTTAACACCACTTATATCGGATTGGAGCCTCGTCGCGTCTCGTAACTCTTCCTGAGGATTGACCCCGAACCACGTACCGGGTCCGATGGGCCGCTCCAAGGGCGATGAGTTACGCCACGACGGCGCCAACTCGATCGCGAACGTCACTCCGCTCGCAACACCAATGCTGTCGAGGTGCGTGCGGCGATGCGCCCGGGAATCGCCGCCACCAAGTTGGCGAAGATCAACGCACCAACTCCCACCAACACCACCGTCAACGCTGGCACCGCGGGATCGGGGACGACGTCGATGCCCCGGGCAAACAGGTTCCACAGTTCGCGGCCGATCACTATGCCCAGCGGTATCCCGATCACGCAGCCAATCAGCGCGGCCACCGTCGCCTGCCAGGCAATGGATGCGGCTAACTGTCGCTGCGTGAATCCGAGAGCTTTCAGTAGAGCGAGATCGCGTCGTCGTCGCCGCACGGACGCGATCAACGTCATTCCGAGTGCGGCCACCGCTCCGACGGCCAGTCCCGCAGCCAAGACGTCGGGAATCGTGCCCATGGAACGGAAATTAGCGATCTCGGCGGGGCGCAATACCTTGACGATGCCGCCCGTCGCACCACGTGCGGCCGGAATCGCGTTGACCTCGTGTTCGACGGTGCGCAAGGATTGGTACGCAACTGAGGGAGCCACTCCCGTTTTCACCCGGACAAAGATGACGTTGGGACCGGGAATCGAGGAGCTCTGAAGATTGAGTTGCGAAGTC
>JBEKQN010000130.1:0-6895 GCA_049519675.1 Acidimicrobiales bacterium
CTCGCCCCGGATCTCGTCTAAGTCCTCGTGGTCGTAGCTGACTTGCTGGCGATGATTCTTTCGATCGGCGTAATCGTTGTGGACGTTCTCACTCAGCGGTCCTGGCCGATACAGCGCGACCAGCGCGGCGATGTCGTCGAAGGACGTGGGCGCCAGCCGACGAATGAGCTGGCGCATCTTGTCGCCCTCTAATTGGAAGATGCCAATCGAATTGCCAAGTTTCAACATGTCAAAGACCTTGACGTCGTCTAAGTCCACGTGATCGATGTCGAGTTCGAATCCCTGGCTTCGCCTGATGTGTTCGAGCGTGCGTTCGATGATGGCGAGGTTTCGCAATCCGAGGAAGTCCATCTTCAAGAGTCCGAGTTTTTCGATCGCGGTCTGTTCGTACTGTGTGACGATTGGTGCGTCCTCACTCGAACCATTGGGACCCGACTTACGTTGGACCGGTACGTACTCGAGGATCGGCTCCTTGGTGATCACCACCGCCGCCGCGTGAATGCCGTCCTGGCGACGCTTATCAACGAATCCCTTCGCCACATCGATGGTGTGCTTGACCTCGGGGTCGTTCTCGTAGAGCGCGCGCAGCTCTACCGCCTCGACGAAGCGACTTTCGTGACCGGGCATACGGGTAAAGCACGCTTCTAACGGCAGGTCCTGGCCCATCACGAGCGGCGGCATGGCTTTGGCAATCTTGTCGCCCAGCTGGGGCGGATAGCCCAGCACCCGGGCGGCGTCACGCACGGCGGCGCGGGCCTTGATGGTCGAGAACGTCACGATTTGGGCCACGTGGTCCGCGCCGTAACGCTGCGCGGCGTAGTGGATCATGTCGCCGCGGTAGCGTTCGTCAAAGTCCATGTCGATGTCGGGCATCTGCTTGCGTCCGGGATTCAAGAAGCGCTCGAAAATGAGTCCGTAGCGAATCGGGTCGAGGTCGACAATGCGCAGGCAGTAGGCAATGCAGCAACCCGCCGCCGACCCTCGGCCCGGCCCGACGCGGATCCCTTGCTCTCGCGCGTGACGGATGAGGTCCCAGACAACGAGGAAGTAATCCGAAAAGCCCATGTCGGCGACGACGCTCAGTTCGTACTCCAAACGCTCGCGGACTTCGCTGTTCAGGCCCGCGCCGTATCGGTCCTGTGCGCCCTGGTAGGTCAGCTCGCGCAACAGCCGCAGCGCACCGTCCTTGTGACTGGCGCCCTGGTATTCAGAGGGGATGGGGAACTCGGGCAGGGCGTCATTGTCGAATTCAATCGTGACGTCGCAACGTTCGGCAATCGCCAACGTGTTGTCACAGGCCTCAGGAATGTCGCGAAAGAGATAGCGCATCTCGGCCGCGGACTTTAAATAGTGCTCCTGGCCGTGAAAGCGGAAACGGTTGGGGTCCGCGACCAGCGAACCGGTGCCGATGCATAAGAGCGCGTCGTGCATCTCGGCGTCGTCGCGGTGCACGTAGTGCAGATCATTGGTCGCGAGCAGCGGCGCGTTGAGTTCTTTGGCGATCTCTAACAGCTTCGGATTGGTACGCAGTTGCTCGGGTATGCCGTGGTCCTGCATCTCGATGAAAAAATTCTCCGCGCCAAAAATGGTTTGCAAGCGACCGGCCAGTTCCACGGCTTTGGGATAATTGTCCTGTAACAGCGCTTGGAGCACGACCCCGCCCAGGCAACCCGAGGTGGCGATCAGTCCGTTCGAGTAGCGCTCAAGCAGTTCCCAGTCCAAACGGGGCTTGTAGTAGTAGCCCTCAAGGAACGCCCTAGACGACAGCTCGCGAAGGTTCCGGTACCCGTCATTAGAAGTCGCCAGCAGCGTCAGGTGGTGGTAGAGCTTCTGGCCGCCTTCGGTGTCGCCGCCGGTATCGTCGATCTTGCCGCGCCGCGGCGGTCGATCAAATCGCGAGTTCGCCGCCATGTAGGCCTCGAGACCCAGGATCGGCGTCACCTCGTGTTTGCGACAGGCCTCGTAGAACTCAATCGCTCCGTAGAGGTTGCCGTGATCGGTGATGCCCAGCGCGCGCTGGCCGTCCGCCTTGGCCGCCAGCACCAACTCTTCGACCCGCGCGGCACCGTCGAGCATGGAGTACTCGGTGTGGTTGTGCAGGTGTACGAAGCTTTCAGCCATTCGCTGCGCTCTTCCTTTCGAGGGCGTGACGCGGGGAATTACACGCGTGGGATTTACACGCTAGTACCGCGACCGCGCGACGTCGACCACGTCTAGAGGTAGGTGCCGGCACGAGGCTCGGGACCGCCCGCGTTGAGCGACCGGTCGCGCATCTTTTCGAGCTGGGCCGCGGCCGCTGCCTGCTGGGCGAACAGCGAGGCCTGGATGCCGTGAAACAGCCCTTCCAACCAGCCCACTAACTGGGCCTGGGCAATGCGCAGTTCGGACTCGGAGGGCACTTCGAGCGAAAAGGGCGGTGCCATTCGCGCCAATTCCCCACCGAGGTCCGGCGAGAGCGCGCTCGAGAGTTCGCTGATCGACGTGTCGTAGATTTCGCGCAAACGAGTGCGACCGGCTTCGTCAAGCGGTGCGGCGCGAGCCTCATCGAGCAGGGACTTCACCATCGAACCAATGCGCATCACCTTTGCGGGCTGACTGATGAAGTCGGTCGCTTCGTCCACGTCGGGCGCCTCACTGGTCTGGCCCGGGTCCAAAACCGCGTCGGGATTGACGGTCACGTCGTCGGTGCCTTTCTCGTCCATATATTCAGTGTGCCAGACGCGGCGACCCTCGGCGGGCTGGCCCGTGGGGGGCCAATGGCCTCGGTAGACTGCGCCCATGAGAGTATCGACACGAGGCGACTACGCCAGCCGCGCGTTGCTCAGTTTGGCCCTGCGTGACGACCTCTCGACGCCCGTGTCCGTGCGCGACTTGGCCGAGCGCACCGGCCTGCCCCAGCCATATTTGGAGCAAATCCTGCTCAGTTTGAAGAGCGTGGGACTGGTGCGATCCAAGCGCGGGGTGGGCGGCGGGTACGTGCTCGCGCGTTCGGCCGAGTCCATCACGCTGGCCGAAATCGTTGCCGCCGTCGACGGCCCCATTGTGGCCGGCGATTTTGGCGAACCCCACAAGGACGGAGCCTGTAATCACGAGGGTCAGTGCGTACTGCTGGGCGTCTGGGCTGACGTGGGAAACCACATGCGCGAACACCTCTCGAGCTTCACCTTGGCCGATATGGTCGATCAAGCCCGGGGCGGACAAAAGGTGAAAAAGACCCACAGCGCCTAGTCAAACTTCTTACGATTTCGTTATGTAATAAGGCTTGAAGTCAACTTTACCCCATGGTAAATTAGTGAGGCGTCGATAGGAGAAATACCCTTCCGCCGGCGCTTCTGCTGTTTCAACCAGCGAGGAGATGCAATGACCACCGCAGTTCACCGTTCATCGGTAAACACCAACGACATGTTGGGACTCTTGATGCGCGATCTCGACCGCTACCCCATGCCGAACTACGACGAGCAAGTCGAGTTGGCCAAGCGCGTCACCGCCGGCGACGAGGAAGCCAAGAAGCAGATGGTCGCGGCCAACCTTCGCCTGGTGCTGCACTGGGCCCGTCGCTACCAGGACCGCGGCGTCGAAATGGTCGACCTCGTTCAGGAAGGCACCTTCGGGCTCCTGCGCGCCGTGGAGAAGTTCGATTGGGAGCGCGGCTTTAAGTTCTCGACGTACGCCACGTGGTGGATTCGCCAATCGCTCCAGCGCGCCGTCCAACAGCACGGTCGCACCATCCGCATCCCGCTCGAGGTCGGCGAGCAACTGCAACGTCTCGAAGCGACCACGGCCGAATTAACCTCCATTTTCGCGCGCAAGCCCACCGATGAAGAGCTGACCGAGGCCACCGGCATGTCCAAGGCGGAGCGCCAGGGTTTGCGCGGCCTCGCGGGTGTGACCGCCAGCCTCGACCAGCCAGCTTCCTCAGACTCCGCCACCACTCTGGGTGACCTCGTGGCGCCCAGCCAGCACGACTGGGTCGGCGACATCGAGCAGACCATGATGGACGATCAGTTGCACGGAGCGCTGGAGAAGTTGACGGAACTGCAACGCGACGTGCTCTCGCTGCGCTTTGGCTTAAACGGCACCACGCCACTCTCGCTGCAGGCAACCGCGACGAAGATGGACATCGGCGTGCGTCGTGTCCGTCGAGCCGAAGAAGAGGCACTGACCATCCTGCGCAACGACAATGCTGTCATTGCGGCCAGAGAGAGCGCCTAAAGCTCGACGCCCTCGGGCACCAAGTGACGTAGATCTTCAGGCAGCGGCACGCTGACGGTGACCCACTCGTGGGTTCGCGGGTGAGCAAAGGCCAGGGTCGTGGAGTGCAAGAAGAATCGATCTTCGTCCAACCGCTTATCTCGGCGGTGGCCGTATCGCGGATCGTTCACGACCGGATGTCCGATCGTCGCCAGGTGCACGCGTATCTGATGGGTACGTCCAGTATCTAATTGCAATCGCAGCAACGTCATGGCGTGGGGCTTGTCGACGCGAGCCAACACTTCGTAACCCGTTCGCGCGGCTCGGCCATCCGAGCGCACCGCCATCAATGTCGGCGTACGCGTGGATCGTCCAATCGGCGCGTCAACCACGCCACGCTGTTCGCTGACGTGACCGTCGACCATGCCCAGATAGGTGCGTTCCATGACCCGATCGGCCAATTGCAGTGAAAGCTCACGAAACCCCTCGGGCGTTTTTGCGACGACGAGAACCCCAGACGTTCCCTTGTCCAGTCGGTGCACGATGCCGGGCCGCAGCGGGTCACAGAATCCCTCCGTGGCCAGATCCTGCATCTGGGGATACAGCGCCAACAGGCCCGCCACCAACGTACCGTCGCGGTGACCGGCGCCCGGATGGACGACCTGGCCCGGTCGCTTATTGACGACCGCAAAATCTTCATCGTCTAACACCACGTCGATTTCGACCGACGCGTCGGGCGTCACGATGCCGCTGTCGGGCACGGGCAACACTGCCACGAGGTGCTGGCCCGCCTGCAGCGGCGTCGACGGTTTGAGCACCGCCTTGTTATCAACGCTGACACGCCCACCCGTCAAGATGGCGTGCGTCTCGGAGCGACTGAGGCCGGTCAACATTGAGAGAACCCGATCAACCCGAATATCGCTCAGCGACGCGGGCACAACGAGATCGAGCGTCTCGCCATCGAAGGGGTCCACTAGTGAATCATCACTCATGACACCAACAACTTGTGACCGCGCACCGCGCACACCAGAAGCACAATGAAGCCAACCGTAATCGCGGCGTCGGCGAGATTAAACACAGGAAAGCTCCCCACCGCGATGAAGTCCGTGACCTGATGGGGATTGGCCGCTAGGCGGTCAATCACATTGGCAACTCCTCCGCCCAGCAACAGCCCAAAGCCAACCGTTGGGGCGCCGCGCTGCGCGCGCACGCCAATGACGACGGCCACGACTGCGACCACGATCGTCGCCAACGTGGTGAGCAGCGGTCCGGACTGATTGATTGAAAACGAGATACCTGAGTTGTACTGCAGTCGCAGCCATATGTCACCCGCCACGTGCTGGGCGTGCGTGGCCAATGCGTGCCGGGCCCACAATTTTGTGGCGGCATCGGCGGCGCTCACGACAAGCGCCACCACAATAACGGCAGGATTAACTCCGTACGTTAAACGCTGGCGCGGCACGAGACACAGGTGAAGACCGGCAGTTGCGCCAAGAGCCGGGCTTTAGAGATCGGCTCGTAACATTCGTCACAACGGCCGTAACTTCCATCGTCTACGCGCGACAGGGCCACGTCAATCTCGTCGACCTTCAGTCGAAGCGCCGTCGCGAAGTCCTTCAGTTGATCACGTTGAATGTCTGACGCAACGCTGCTGCCGTCCTCGTCGTCGTACTCCAGGCGCTCGCGGTCCACCAACATCTCCTCGGCCTCCGCTTCGGCAATCGCGATCTGCGAATTGGTCGCCTCGCGAGTTTCGAGCAGCAACACACGCAACTCATTCAGGAAGTTCTCGTCCTTGCCGTAGGGCTTGGAGAGCATCTTGCGTTCGAGCGCCTCTAAGCGGCGGCGCTCCTCGGCGTCTCGACGCTCCTGGCGCTTGAGTTCTTCCTGGTTGCGCCGTTCAATCTCGCGCAGCTTGCGTTGCTTCTCCGCCTCAATGGCTTTGCGCTTCGCATCGATCTCGCGCTGCTTTTTCGCTTCGGCCGCTGCTTTGTCACGAGCCCTCGACTGGACCTCTCGCTCCTTGGCCGCGGCCTTGGCCTTGGCGTCGCGCTCGCGTTGCGCCTTGGCGGCGGCAACCGCTTTGGCTTTGGCGGCAGCGACTCTCGCCTTTTGATCGGCCTTGGCCTTGGTGTCGCGCTCGCGTTGCGACTTGGCGGCGGCAACCGCCTTGGCCTTGGCTACCGCGCGAGCCTTGTCCTCACGGAGCTTTTGCGCCTTGGCGGCGGCCGCAGCCTTGGCCTTGGCGGCGGCGGCGCGCTTGGCGGCGGCGGCGCGCTGGGCCGGACTTAGCGTGGCCCCGGCCTTCGTCGCCTTCGCGACCACCTTTCGTGCGGGTGGCTTGGCTGGTGTGTGCTTCTGGGCCTTCTTGGCCGCGGCCTTCTTTGCCACGACTTTCGTCGTGCCCGCTTTCTTGAGCGGAGCCTTCTTCAATGGAACTCTCGAAATTGTCTTTTTCACGGCCACTTTCTTGCTTGGTGCTCTCTTGCCTGATGCGCTCGGCGCCGCCTTTACGACGGCCATTTTCCGTGCGGGAGCCTTCCTTACCGGTGTTCTTGGGTCTTTCTTGGCGCTAGAAGGCATTATTTACTCCCTGGAGTAGTACGAATGAGTGCGCGCAGACACTAGCAGCCCCGCGCAAAAGTGGTGCTACGGACGCTCGTCGCTCGCGGGCTGATCGAAGTTGAGCACTTGGCCAATCGTC
>JBEKQN010000131.1:0-6883 GCA_049519675.1 Acidimicrobiales bacterium
ACCGTCGGGGGAGGTATAGAACTTCTGATCAATGAATCCATCAATCTGCTCGACGAGACGGCTCATCTGCGCGGCGACCTCACTGTACGAATCCTCGATGCCCGGTCGCAGGCGGCTTCGAAACACTGTCACCATCGTCACGTGACAATCCTAGGTATTGGCCCGGTTCAACCGGAACAGACCCTCGCCTGCTGGGCTCTACCGGCCCACGGCCGTGACGCACGGCGTTGACTGAGAGGAGTTAATCTCCCTCGACAAATTGGCGACTCCTTGGTACATTCAGGAAATGGAGCCGCGCATTTCCATTATCACCCTCGGCGTAAGGGACCTCGAACTCTCATACCAGTTCTACAAAGAAGGACTCGGACTGCCGACTACTCGTAGCCCGCACGATGGCATCGTGTTCTTTCAGACGAGCGGCGTCACGCTCGCGATCTATCCCGTCGAGGAGCTCGCCTCGGACGTCGGTCCCGAATGGAATACACCGCGCGCCAAATTCTCGGGTTTCACTTTGGCCCACAACGTCAGGCGTCGCCATGACGTCGACACGGTCCTGGCCACCGCCGCCAAGGCCGGGGCGACGATTGTCAAACCGGCCGACGACACGTTCTGGGGCGGCTATTCGGGATATTTCACTGACCCGGACGGATACCTATGGGAGGTCGCGTACGGCGCTTTCGAAATCGATGAAGACGGATCGCTCATCGTCCCGTGATCCGCCTGCGACGTCGGCGTCAAAAATTGATTTTCTTTTGCGCGCGAAGTCAATAATCTAAGACCCATGCGATCCGATGAATCCGACGTCCACATCCCCCTTCCGGCCCTGTTGCGAGCAGCTCGAGGGTCATTCGCGCAGGCCATTCGCCAGCACCTCGTCGACGTCGGGATTCACGATTTGCCGCCCAACGGGGCGTACGTACTGAGTGGCCTCACGATGTCCATGCACGCCGGTCAACTGTTCAGAGAGATTGGACTGCGCGAAAGTTCTCGCGTGCGATTGCTGCAACTGCTCCTCGAGCGCGATTTCGTTGTTCCCGGCCCCGGCGCGCCTCGCTATGAGGTTCCGGACCTAGAACTAACGGACAAAGGGCGCCGCGCGGCGGACGCGGTGCGCAATGGCGTGAACGCCGTATCCGACGAATTGGCCACGATGCTGTCGCCACAGGAATTGTCGTCGTTCCGCACTGGCTTGATTGCGCTCATCGACATCAAGGAGCGAGCGGAAGAACATCACGACCACGGTCACGTCCATGATCACCCTCACGTACACGACCACGAGTAATCCTCACCGGTACCTCTGAGAACATTGATGCCAGGAGGAGGGTTTTAACGCACTCGTCACGTCAAGACGTTTTGGCTTACAAAAGGTGCTGCACCCACCAGTTCGGCTCTTAATACAGTCCATTTCCATCCCGAACCGCGAGCGGCGCCAGTCCAGCGGGATGGCGGAGCCAACGTCAGCGCGAAACGCTGAGCGTTAGCCTGAACCGGTGCGAGTGCTCTTTTCCTCTACGTCGGGGCAAGGTCATCTACAACCGCTGATCCCCCTCATTCGGGCCTTCGAGGAGCAGGGGCACGACGTCCTGACTGTAGCGCCCGCGTCGCTCGCCAATACCCTCGGCGGTGCGGGGATTAACTTCCGACTCGGCAATGAGCCATCGCAAGAGGATTCCGACCGTGTGTGGACGCTGTTTCCCACTCTCGACCGAACTGCCGCATCGCGATTGGTCGAGCGCGAGTGGTTCGCCCGACTGTGCACGGACGCGTTGTTGCCCGCTGTACGTGACGCCGCTGACGAGTGGTCGCCTGAACTCGTCATCCGCGAAACTTGTGAATACGCTTCGGCCCTCGTCGCACATCAACGAGGCATTTCACAATTTCAGGTTGGGATCTCTACCGCCGCGGCCGAATCTTCTGTCTTGCACGATCTCGCCAAGCCGGAGTTGGAAGAACGAAGTGCAGGTCTCACAAATCGAATCTTTGAGTCGCCCTATCTGAGCAAATTTCCAGCGTCACTCGATCCTTCGCCGTATCCCTCCACGCTTCGTTACCGTGACGGTGAGCGCACGACTCGAGGACCACTGGGCGACTGGTGGCACGGCAATCAGTCACCGCTCGTGTATCTCACGTTTGGCACAATGGCTACCGGTACCAAGGCGGGTCAAGACCTTCTTCGAGCGGTGCTCTCGACAATTCAAGATCTCGACCTCAGGATCTTAGTGACCACCGGTTCCAAAATGAAGCTCGACAATTTGAACATTGCCAACAATGTGCACGTCGAGTCGTGGGTGGCTCAGGATGACATATTCTCGCTCGCCTCGTTGGTGATTTGTCACGGAGGATCGGGCACCACCTTTGGCGCGCTCGCCGCCGGCGTTCCGCTCGTCTTCCTGCCGATGTTCGCCGACCAGCCCACCAATGCTGCACTAATTGAAGGTGCCGGAGCGGGCATCATCGTGGGTGACGGTGGCGGGTCTGCCGAGTCAAACTCTGATGCGTCGCACCTGCGGATGTCACTGCTGCGAGACGCCATTTCTGACGTACTCGACAAGCCAAAGTATCGCGATGCGGCTCGTGCACTGGGTGAAGAGATAAACGCCGCCGAACCAATCAACTCACTCGTCCACACGGTTGTGGCGAGTTTGTAATGGCACGTGCCGCGAACTAGGTCGCGTGAGCGGCTACTGAGCGCCCTCGACTCGTTCGATGAGTGCTTTTAGTGACGCCACTTCCACGTGTAGCGCCGTTCGACCGTCGTGGGTGATCGATACCCAGGTTCTCGGCCGGCGTCCGTCCACTCCCTTGATTACTCGAACGAGCCCCGCCTCTTCTAAGACTCGTATGTGCTGAGAGAGATTGCCAGCCGTAAGCGACATGGACTCTTGCAAGAATCGAAACTCCACTCGACGCGCCTCGTTGAGAATCGTGAGTAACCCGAGGCGAACCCGTTGATGGACAACTTCGTCAATGCCCTTAGTCGGGCTGTCATCGGCCGAGATGAGGTCCCCGCGATCCACGGCTCAAGCGGACTTTGCGGCGTGTTGGGTTCGCCGACCCACCAACCAGAAGACAACGCCGCCGACGATCAGGTAGACACCCGGCAGGATCAGGTTGGGCAGACCTTGGTCGCGACCGTTCCAGTTCGCGCCAATGCCCAATCGCGAAAAGAGGTTACTGACGTTGTACAGCGTTGAAAGAATCGCGAGGCCCAAGAAGCCCACAACAAAGAGCAAAAAAGACCACCGTCGCTCAATGGCGGCCAGCACGCCCAACGCCACCGCAATGACCAGCAATGCTTGCGTCCCGCGAATCCAGAAATCTCCGGGGAGATCTATGGTCACCCAACCTCGGCTGGCGACGGCGAGTGCCAACGCCGCCGTGCCGACGCAGGCGAATGGCCAGATTCGACCCGACACGCCTGAGGCCCGGGCACGTAATCGATAGAAGGCGACGATCGCACAGATGGCGACGAAGATGCTGATCGTCCAATAGGTCGTGGCCCAGGGACTGACGTTCTGTGACAGTGACGGTGTACCCAATCCGGCGCCGAAGGGTCCATCGGACACGAACCTGACGGTGCAATAAAAGCCGTTCGTGGCGGCGTGGCATCCCGGTGAGTGCGCCGAGAGACCGGGGCTGCGATAGAAGAATGTCGCGATCAACACAACGAGGCCAAAGACAATCAGCGCGAACCAGCTGCCGTCGCGTGCGACGCGTGTGCGCAGACGCAGTTGATCCGCGAAGGCCAGTACCGCAGTGGGCTGATCAATATCATTTGTAATGCAAATTAGTTTGCCATACAAACCTAATCGTGTCAAGTCACGACGAATTCAAATCGCCGACAGAGAAAGCTCGATATCCAACCGGAAGTGGTTAACCGGAGATTGGGGCGCAGATCGTCACGATTGACGATGGCGAGCCAAGTTCGAATCGTTGGTCATAAATCTCCAAGTGCGGTCCCTCAATAAGGCGATATGACGAACCGGGGAGGTACTCGGAGTAAAACCACGCTGTGGTTGCGCCGATTGTGTCGATCTGGCCCACGTGTTCACAGCCGACAAATGTTCCCCCACCAAAGAGGATCTCAGCCATGCCGTCGGGCGTTCCCGTTGCGTCGCCCGCCGGTACGCACGCCGTGTACGTCATTTTGCCCGATGTCGCAGACGGCGTCATCACGGCGAGCGACCACGAGTGGTCGAGATGGTTCGAATGCGCCAACTCATCAAGTACTCCCCACGTCGGGGGGATGACTTCGCCCGCGTCAGAATTGGGGTCCATCGATCCCACGAATTCACACGAGACCCCTACCAGCCGTCGCGGCGACAATGTCAGCTCGACAATCTTCGGCGTCATAGGTGGGTCAGATTATCATCGGCGGCTGCACCGAGCAATGAAAAGTGCGATGTCGATACACCGGGTCTGAGATTGTCGCTCTATAACAACGCGAACGCCAATCTACTCGTTCAGCCAGCGAGACAGCACTTGCACGTCACTCACTTCGTAACCAACTTTGTCAAAAAAGTTGAGCACTCGTTCATTCTCACTCCGCACCATCAGTTGAACCTTGACAACGCCGAGTAACTTGAGCCACTCCTCGGCCGCCGACATCAACATCGAACCAATCCCCTCGTCGCGGCACCGCGAGTCGACAGCGAGATAGTAGATCCAACCTCGATGACCGTCGTGACCAACCATGGTGGTGCCCACAAGTGTTCCGTCAATCTTCACACCCAGCACCGTCGAGGTCGGACCTTCCAACGCCCGGCGGAAATCAGTGGGCGCGTCGTTCCACGCACGAGTGAGACCGGCCGACGCCCACAACTCAATTGCGTCTGCCTCATCACGAGCTGCGAGCTCTTCAACGACCATTCAGCAACCGTAATTGTCGACATGCGGCAGTGAGTAGGGATCGGACGTCCTCAATGTGGCACTGACGCCAATTGAATCGCGATCAACTCGCGATCTTCCTCGTCCGCTAATGCCGCAACGAGACCCTCAGCTTTGTTGAACCACTCATCGCGGTCTTGTTCGCTTCCCAGTGCGGCATACGCTCGGGCCATCCCTTCGGCTGCGGAGGCGACGAGCCAGTCTGGGGCATCAAACTCTCGCACCGCGTCATTCGCGCGCCGCGCGAAGGCGAGCGAGAGCGAACCTTCACCGATATCCGCGGCAGCACGAGAGACCATCCAGTTACTCACGGTCCACTGCTCGGGGCCGCCCGCCAATGACCAGTGATAGCGAGAGACGAACGCGGACGTCAAGAGATCGAAGTCTTCGTCCTGGCTTCGATCGTCGCGATCGAGCAAGTCCGAGCAACGGTTATAACTCTCGACCGCGACCTTACGGTTATCAACGTCGTGCAATGGTTCGACTCCATTCTGAATAGCAACTCGTCCCAGCAACCCTATGGCGGCGACCCCGACGGGTCGCCTTCGATTAGAAACGATAGACATTCCCGTCCGGAGTTCCTATGGAAGTTGCCATCGTTTTGCAGCGGTCCGAACAGTCCTAACAACCGACATCGAATTAGGAGGCGTTTTTTCGACCGACCAACCAATAGGCAATCGAACCGGTCAAATTCAGACTGGCAATCCACCACAGCCATTTGGGGCCTCGAACACTTTCGTGAGACCGACGACGAAGATCTCGCCACATGAACGGGGTCACGACTGCCCACACAATCAGCAAAACCGCAATTGCCGGGTATTTTGAATTCGTCTTCACGCCTCAAGTTTGGCATCGAAACATCGCGCAGTGACGAGATTGCCGGGGAAACTTCTTGGCGCGGCCACAGCCTTCGTTATCGATTTGATTGCGCTCGACGGAAGCTGAATTGTCACTTTCCCCTGGCTATCGACGTCCCAGCGCCCCAGATTCAAGCCTCTATTAAAAACCGATACACATTCGTCTACTGAGTTTTGGTAAAAGTGATGCGAAAGACCGGGTGATTGGGTGCGATTCGATCCAGATCAGCAATTGGTGATGTCGCGCTCACACCATCAAAGAAAATGCCGACTTCTACCTTCCAGCGCTTGAGGTATGCCCTCAGCACTTCGGTTTTCTCTTCATTTTCTAGTTCTGTCGCGTCGAAGGCTTGGACTTTGCGTCCAACTCGTAGTTGACCATTACCAGCGACACGCAAGTTACGTGCCCACTGTGTTTCGCCCCGGGGTGCGACTAAGTAATGATCACCGTCGAAGGTAAGAAGGTTCACGGGATTAGAACGCCACTCCCCGCTAGAACGACCGCGCACCAAAAGGGTGCGTGAGCCCCACACACTTATTCCCATCCCAGTCAATACCTACACAACTCGGTTGAAGATGTGCTGAGTGAACCAGCCGGGCTCTACGTATCGGTCATGCGATTCCGGGGCGGACACCCGACTACCTTGCCACAGAACATTTGAATGCTCCGAATTCAAGTTTCGACAACAAACCTGTACACGTTTGTCTACCGTTTTTTGGTAGAAGTGAGATGCATCCTGTAATCGTATTCACACTCTTACGTTTCCAATGGTTTGATACTTGGAACGTTTCCTCAACTCGTTTTGTCTCATTCCAGCGTGAATCACTGATTGGGAGCCTCCGCATCAGCCTTCGAAGCACTGTAGTGTTTTGCGATGCACCAATTCACTCTGTGCCAATGTCGGGTGTTCTGATCAAAAGGACCCACGTCCGCCGATTAGCGGCGATCATGACGGCATCGGCTCTTTGCGCTTTCGGAGCGACTTCTTTGGCGCCTACGGCATTCGCAAACACGACCGCAACTGCCGGTGGTTTGTCGAAGGTTGTCATGCCCACACCAGCGGGTCTCATTTCAGATCGGACATCGCTCAGTGGTGGACCTACTGGCAGAATCGGATTTAGCGAAGCCACCTCTTCCG
>JBEKQN010000132.1:0-6782 GCA_049519675.1 Acidimicrobiales bacterium
GTCGACGGACGTCGCCGCCAGTCCGGCTAGCCAAAGTCCGATTACCCACGTTGCGTCAAGGAAGGTTCGCGGCACGTAAGTACCGGCCGACACCTGGTTGAAGTAGACGATGTCGCCGAAGACGAACCACGCCACGGCCAAGAGGAGCAGGGCAACTGGCACGTTCGGTTGGTACGCGTTGGGGGCGAGGCTCGAGATAAGGAGTACCAGCAATACGAGGTTGCCCACGGGGTAGCCATCGGCGATAACGACCCGCCAAATGGTCCCGGTCACCGAGAGGACAGGTCCGTACCAGAGGAGGACCGCCAGGGCGGCCAGGGCCAGTCCGACCATGATCCCCTCGATACGTACCGCCGGGCGCACCCGGCCCACGTGGCTCTGAGTGAGCAGGAGTACCCCCGCGACTAGAAGAACGTATGAGGCGAAGTAGACAACATCACTCGGCGCGGGTACCGGAATCGGGACGAGGTTCTGGTCATGGAAAGAGTAGACGAGGTCGCCCGCCGCGTGGACGAGAACTCCAGCACCGATGAGGAGCCACGGGGCGCGCTGGGCAGGCCAGTGTTTAGCGCACAGGACCATCGCGATGACGGGGAGCGTCTCTGCAATCGTGTAGACGCCACCGTCCCAAAAAGTGTTGAAATTGTTCGTTTGCGAGATCGCGATGGTCGACACGCAGTAGGCGAGCACGAACAACGCGATGATGGACTGCAACCAGACGTCGCGTCGAAGTATGGCGAACGGAATCGGAGTCACGTTTCGCGGCATGTTCGGCTGAATCGAAAAGGTTGACTCTGCCTTGCCGTCCATCAACCCACGCCCTTCCTCGCCTCTGAGGATGAAGCAGCCCGGCGATGAAGCTGCGCACCAACCCGTCCCAAACCAAAACTACTCCTCCCTCAACTGGGCTGACACTATGTCGCACCTTGAACACGGCAGTGGCAAACTCAATTCGTGGACGACCCCAAGCGTTGCGACTCTCGCCTCGGGA
Source organism: Acidimicrobiales bacterium (assembly GCA_049519675.1). Taxonomy (GTDB): domain Bacteria; phylum Actinomycetota; class Acidimicrobiia; order Acidimicrobiales; family RAAP-2; genus RAAP-2. The sequence goes on from JBEKQN010000132.1 coordinate 992, forward strand.
GATGGTTGCGGACACCGGGGCGGCTTCTCGTTGGCGTTACCTCTTCGGTTCCGCTTGCCCGTACCAATCTGTCAGCGGGCCGGGTGCTCGCCAGCGCCGCCGCCGTCTCTGTGATTGGTCTCCTCCTCGCGTCAGCCATTGCGACGACACCGCGCCTCACGATGGAGGCACCCGCCAATCCTCGCGCCAACATCACGCCGATTCCAAGTTTCCTCTCGAGCGGCGAGTGCTCGAATACGAACGGGGCGTGGAGTTGTCGCAATCCCTGCGTCAGCGCCACCTTGACCTGGCCGGTCTTCACCAATGATTCATCGTGCAACGCCTACGTTCTGGAGGCCATCGACAACGCCCGGGCCGAAGAGAACCTGTCGCCGATGGTCCTACCCACCAACTGGACGAGCCTCACCATTCCCGAGCAGATGTTCGTGATCACGAACCTTGAGCGCGTTGCACGGGGGTATCCGCCGTACCTCGGTCTCAACGCGAAACTGGATCACGCAGCAATGAGCGCGGCGCTGTTGGAACATGACCCGCAATTGGCTAGCGGCTTCGCCGTGGGATTCAACGCGCTCGGCGCGCGCGCCTGGGGCGGCTCCTGGTCGGAGGGCTTCGACACGCTGGCGGCCGATTACGTCATGCTCTACGACGACGGATGGGGTGGCACGCTAGACACTTCGAACATCACCTGCACGTCGCCCACCGCGCCAGGGTGTTGGTCGCATCGAGATGAACTCTTGGGCGACGCCCCTCACTACAACTCCGGGGTGGGACTTTGGTGTGACACCTGTGAGTTCGGCGGGGGTTACGCCATAGTCAGAGGAGGTTCTTCTTTTGTTCAACTGATCGAGTTGCCCGCGGGCCCGCCACCGGCGATGGTCTTCACCTGGCAGAGAGAATTGGCCAATTTTCCGGCCGGTGCAATCGGTTCGGTGAAAACGATCTCTGTTGCGCGCGTCGCTTTCACGAGCTCGTCATTGCGGGTTCGCTGGTCGGTGGCCGGCGTCCAGAACGTCTCGTTGGCCGCGCTTTACACGTTCTCCGGGTCGAGGTGCACGCGAATTGGGAACGCGACACCGTTTCGCTACGTTCCGACGTTCAACATTCTGCGCAGCACGTTGACGGTGTCAGGGCCCCGCAACTTTTCCCATCGAGGCCGGTACTCAGCGGTGGTGCGAATCTTCACGCCGAGTGGCTCGCTCACTTCAAGATGCGTGTCTCTCGGCCACAACTGAACCCTGGGGTCGCCTGTCGTCTCTTCTGACCAGGCAATCTGGGCAATCGCGGGCGGCGACGGATGATCTTTACCAAATCCCAAGGTGCCGGGATCGAGACACGCGTAGCCCACGGTTGCTTGAGCGTCGTCTCGGCCGAACTGCTTTAGGTCAGTAACGGCTCACAGGTGCTGCGCCACACTGTAACTGCTGACCTTTGACACTCCGTCGCCACTGAATCCAAAGTCTCTACCGCGAAATCTTCTGGCATACGATGATTGGACAATGAAGGATCTTCGCGAACTGCTTCACGCCTCAGCTGGACGAGTCGCAGACTATAGAGAAAACGTGTCCGACCGATTTGTGTTTCCTGACGTCGATCTCGAAGCCACGCGCGACGCGCTCGGCTCAATGCGAGACGAGCCAATGGCGGCCGACCTCGTCATCGAAGAACTGGTCAACATTGTCGAGCCGGGTCTGGTGGCGTCGACCGGTCCGCGCTACTTCGGTTTCGTGATCGGCGGATCACTCGATGCCGCGGTCGCCGCTGACCTGCTGACGACCGGATGGGATCAGAACGCCTTTAATTCAATTACGTCACCCGGTGCCGCGATGGTCGAAGACGTCGCGGGCGGATGGTTGAAGGACCTGCTCGGTCTGCCGAGCAGTGCGTCATTCGGATTTGCGACCGGCGGGCAAGGCGCCAACACCATTTCACTCGCCGCGGCTCGCCATCACGTGCTCGAGGAAGTCGGATGGGACGTCGAACGCGACGGCCTCGCCGGAGGTCCGCCGGTGCGCATCATTGCTAACAACGAACGCCACGTCACAGTTGACATGTCGCTGCGCTTACTGGGTTTCGGTGCGGGCACGCTCGAGCCGGTCTCCACTGATTCGCAAGGGGCGATCGATGTCATGGACCTGGAGCGCGTGCTTAAGAGCGCCCCATCCGGACCGACCATCGTCTGTCTCCAGGCAGGCAACGTAAACACCGGTGCCTTCGACGATTTTGCGACTGCGATTTCGATGGCGCACGACCACGGGGCATGGGTTCATGTTGACGGAGCATTCGGCCTCTGGGCCGCCGCGAGCCCAACGACCCGTCATCTGGTCGCCGGAGTTGAGCTCGCCGATTCGTGGGCCACAGACGGGCACAAGTGGCTCAACGTTCCCTACGACAGCGGTTACGCGTTTTGCGCGCATCCCAAGGCGCACGCGGCGGCAATGTCATATTCGGCCGCCTACCTGATGGGCCCAGGCGAGCGCAACCTTCGATCACCCGGTGACTTCGTCTTGGAAACGTCGCGACGAGCGAGGGGGTTTGCCACGTGGGCGGCATTACGTCAACTTGGACGACACGACCTCGCGGCGCTGATCGAACGATGCTGCGTGTTGGCGCGGCGATTTGGCGAACAGTTGGCGGACATTGAGGGCGCGAGTGTCCTCAATGACATTGTGCTCAATCAGGTGCTCGTGCGATTCGGCGACGACGAAAATACCGACCGCGTCATCGAGGCCACCCAACGATCCGGAGAGTGTTGGATGGGGGCCACGTCGTGGCGGGGCGAGCGGGCGATGCGAATATCGGTGTCGAATTGGAGCACCAGCGAAGTCGACGTCGACCGTTCCGTTAACGCAATCCGTGCGGCCGCGTCCCAGAACGCTCAACGATGAATGGACTTCAGTTCGTCATCTCTGGAACTGACGTTGACTACACACGCCGGGGAGCCGGTCTTCTGTCGTCGGCGATCGTAGGATTCACCCTTCGCTGGTGATCGGAGCAACGTTTTGAGGTCGTTCGCGGCCATCTCGGAAGTGCCTTCGGCACGCAGAAGAGTTCGGCGAGCGAATCCGTCGTCTTCCCTCAGGCGTCGACTGGGTTGCCCGTCGACTTCGCAGTGAGGCCCACGGGGTGCCGACGCCCCCAAGTGCACCACCAGATATCCTCATCTTTGAGCGACATCGAATCGAGGGGTGAAGTGAACGAGGACACGGCACGAGAGCGGCTTCGTGAAGAGCGGCTCCGAATAGACAGTCTGCTCGATCAAACCACTTCAGACGGGTTAGACGATCGGGCGAGCGCCAGCGAACAGGGCGACATGACTGACCCCGCGGAAGCGTTGATTGCGGAACAGGAAGAGGACGCCATTTCCGAAGGACTTCGCGAGAGATTGGGAGCCATAGGAAGGGCGGAGCAACGTTTGACCGACGGGACGTACGGACGCTCGATTCGAAGCGGTCAGCCCATACCCGACGACAGACTAGAGGCAGACCCGGCGGCGGAGCTCACCGTCGACGAAGCATAAAAATCTAATAGCGGCCTTCGACCAGTTACCCTGCTCTCGTCAAACCGCGATCGCGAGTTGTCCACTCGCGCGATACCTCTTCGAGACTTGGGGAGAAAATAAGGCAACCTGGATCGAAAAGGTCAAACGACGAAGCGCGTTACCATGAAGTACACGAGAAGAACCTAGGAAACGATGACATTAGAACCCGAACATGTACATCTCAACAACCATCACCGCGACACCCTCACGAAGATTTTCCAGCATCCGGCAAGTCATAACATCGAGTGGCCTGACATACTCTCACTTCTCGAGGTCGTGGGTACCGTCGACGAGAGCCACGACGGCAAATTCGTGGTGACGCTGGGTTCCGAGACCGAGACTTTTGAGCGGCCCAAACACAAAGACGTTGACATCCAGGTAGTGGTCGACCTTCGTCGAATGCTGCATAGCGCGGGCTACACGACGGATGCTGACTAACACCAATTATTGACGACGCCGGCTGGAGTGCGCGGAACCACCCGTGACTCCTTGGATCCTTTGGAACCAGTAACCCAGCCTAATCTTGCGCTCGCGCCCCTGGCAACGCCGATCACTCCGCGCGGACACGTCCGATCGCCGACGAAGTCACACGTCTATATTCCCTTCCTTTACGAACTCGAACCATCGTCATTGAACTGAAAACACACTCGTTGTGCCAGCGTTTGCTCCGGTATGGTTCCTCGCACCCACGGCGCCTGAAGACGCCGTAGCCGCGTAGGGCGACCTAGCATGGGCGTGTCAATGATGACCACAATGAGACACACCGCCTTCCTGGCAGCTATCAGAGTGCTTCCGCCCAAGGGCCTCAACACCAGTATCTATCTGGATATCAATCGCTTTGCCCGTCGCACGGCGTGGGCCCATAGCTTCATGCACGCCTACGCGCTGTGGTTGGGGGCGGTAGTGCTCGTCGCCATCTTCGTCGTCGCCTACGCGATCATCTGGTGGCGCCGTGACCACCACGCAGCTGCGCTCCTGGGACTCGGTGGCGTCGGCACGCTCGTCGCCCTCGGGCTCAACCAGATCGTTGGCCATGCGGCGAAGGAGTTGCGGCCATACGACACGCTTCACCGCGTCCTCGTGCTCGTGCCCAGAGCGAATGATTACGCCTTCCCGTCCGATCACGCCGTCATCGCTGGCGCGCTCGTTACCTCGGTGTTGCTAGTCAGCCGTCGGGCTGCGGCGTCACACCGGCGTGGTCAACTCGTGTCGGACATGATGGCGCTCGGCCTCTTGAGCGCGGTGTTCGGAATTCTCCTGTGCTTTGCCCGCGTCTACGTCGGGGCCCACTACCCCGGCGACGTCGTCGCCGGCTTCCTACTTGGCGCGATCGTGGTGATAGCCGCCTCATTAGCTCGCCCCATCGCATATCGGGGTGTGGACGTCATTGAGCCCACACCCCTCGGGATTCTCGTTCGTCGCGCGCCCTCGCAGGAGAATTCCACCCGCGACGGCTAACAATCGACGGGACGCTTCTGTTCAACCGCCAAACGGAATCGGTACGCTCATTCCAAGTTCCGGCGTGACGTACCGTTAAGGACCATGAGGGTTCTCGTCGCCGAAGATGATCGCGCTCTTCGTGACGTGCTGGCGCGCGGGCTGCAAGAGGCTGGCTACGCGGTCGACGCCGTGGTAGACGGCGTTGCGGCGGAGTCCGCCCTGAGAGCACGTGATTACGAGGTCGCGATTCTTGACTGGAGAATGCCGGTGCTGTCGGGGGTCGAAGTTATTGAGCGGGTGCGAGGAGCCGGCGTGCGCACGCCAATACTCCTGCTTACCGCTCGAGACACGCCCACCGATCGGGTGCAGGGACTGAACGCGGGCGCAGACGACTATCTCATCAAGCCCTTCGATTTCGCCGAACTTCTCGCGCGCTTGAACGCGCTTCAACGTCGCCCGGCACTGCGACTGGGCAACGAACTGTACTGCGGCGACTTGACACTCGACCCGAGGACCCAGCGATGCACCGTGAGCGACGACGTGATCGGCCTCACGATCACTGAGAGCGCCATCCTCGAGTTACTCCTGCGCAGAAGCCCGCTGGTAGTGTCACGTGAGGCAATTGCACATCACGCGTGGCAACAGACCTATCGCACCGCAGCGTCGAACACCATTGAGGCGCACATCGCCAGATTGCGATCGAAACTGTCAACCAGCACCGCAGAGATTCAGACGGTCCGCGGTCTCGGTTACCGACTGGCGGAACGTTGAAGACATCATCGATGGAGCGCCGTCACGCCGCGGGCGTCGCCC
>JBEKQN010000133.1:0-6734 GCA_049519675.1 Acidimicrobiales bacterium
GAATCGAAGAGTATTACAACCTGGGTCTCTCGGAGTTCGTGCTGTCGGGCCATCCTCACTTGGAGGAGGCCTACTGGTTCGCCGAAGGAGTACTGCCGCTGCTCGAGGCGAAGGGTTTGTGGCACCGCCCTGACTACGCAGCACTCGACTACGCGACGTCGGTGCCATTCGCCGACACCGCAGCGAGCTAGGGACCGGCGTCAGCACCGTTACCACGTTCACACATCTCCAAATGTTTGATGGACTGACAAACGGGTCCTACCCGTAAGGGTTGTCGGGGTTTCCCCCTATTTCTTTTGCACAAAGTTGGTGCCTACCATGGTCGCGAACGCGCCCGCCGGGCGTCGCTGCCAAGGAGTTGTCGATGAGTGTCATTGCGGTGGACGGGAATCCAGCGGTACACGCGAGCGGGAGCGATTGGGCAGTTGAGACACACAACCTGACCAAGCGTTTCGGTGCCAGTGTTGCGGTGAATGGTGTTGATCTCAAAGTGCCGCGCGGTTGTGCGTTTGGGTATCTTGGCCCTAACGGTGCGGGCAAAACGACCCTCATTCGAGTTTTGCTGGGTCTGACGCACGCGGACGCGGGTTCGATGTCTTTACTCGGCTACGAAGTACCGCGTCACCGCGACGTTGCCCTCGCGCGCGTGGGCGCCATCGTCGACGAGCCTCGGTTTCACGCGCATCTCACGGGGCGACAGAATCTCCAGATTCTGGCCGCCGCTCGAGAGTCAGCCGCGCGCGAGCGGATCGGACCGGCTCTCGAACGCGTGGGGATGTCGACTCGTGCCGACGACCGTGTGGCCAAGTACTCAATGGGCATGCGCCAGCGCCTTGGGGTCGCCGCGTGCCTGCTCGGTGATCCGCAGCTCTTGATCCTTGACGAGCCAATGAACGGCCTCGACCCCGGTGGCATGCACGACATGCGCGAGATGATCCGTTCCTTTGTCGGCGAGGGCCGCACCGTTGTGCTCTCGTCGCACCTTCTGGACGAAGTGGAACGAACGTGTGACGCCGTCGCCATTGTTGACCGCGGCAATATCATCCGCCAAGGTCCAATCACCGAGCTGCTGTCGGGAAGCGACATGGAAGTCCAAATAGAATGTTCCACTCCCGAGGTCGCTCGTCAGCTCCTCGCCGCAGCGCATCTCGGAGGTCCCGTTGAGGTCTCAACGGAGGGACTTTCGATGTCACTGGCGGCGGGTTCGGACCGTTCGCTCGTCGCCGAGATCAACCGTGTACTTGTCGCTGGCAATGTGTCGGTCTACCGGCTCGAGCTCAACCAGGCTTCCCTCGAGTCGTGGTTTCTTGAAGTGACGACGCGTCTTGGAGCACCGGAATGACCACGACCGCCGAGCTCGCTATCGTGCCCTCGAACAGGAGCCGTCGCGGCTCACCCATGCCGACGGGCGGGATGATCATGACAAGATTCATGGAGCTGCGCAAGCGCCGCGGGCTCATGATTGCGCTGCTGGCCGTGAATATCGGGATACCATCAATCTTTCTCGCGGTGCGCCTCATTGCGCACGCCGTAGCGCCGCACTCCTACGGTCCGGCCGGCGGGTACAGCGTCTTTGAGACCCTGATTGCCGCCGTCATGTACATCTTCGGTTTCATTGTCGCGGCAACACTCGGCTGCACTGCCGGTTCCGTTGACTTGACCGAGGGGGTGTTTCGTCATCTCGTCGTGACGGGACGATCGCGACTGTCGCTCTACTTCGCGCGCATTCCGGCGGGACTGATGATTATTGTCCCGGTTGTGGCAATTGGCGTCTTGATTGTCAGTCTGGTCTGTGTTGCCGCCGCGCCGTCCAAAATGAGTTTCGACGGGATTGGCAACATGCCCGCCGGTCTCAGTCGTCAGGGATTCGTTACCTGGGCCGAGCAGAATCCCGTCGACGCCATCTGCAACATGGGCTATCGCTACAAAGGGCCGCCCTCAGTGCCCACTGTCAACTGCGGACCTAACAACGAGATCATCCGGGTGACGAACCAGCCCAATTCTACGACTGCGACGAAGGCAACGAAATCCGAGGTTCGCGACCAGGCCATTAGGTCCGCCAAGCAGAATTACGCGAGCTACACCACCACGTTCCTCTCGCCGCCGCTCAAATTGATCATCGACACCGGACTGTGGGTCGAACTGTGGGCGATTATCGGCTTCTTGATAGGACTCGGCCTGTCGTCGTTGATGGGACAACGAACCGTGCCCGTCGTGCTGCTCATCGTCTACGAGATAATCCTCACGCCGCTGTTTTCGCGAGTTGGAATACCACATTTAATCAACGCGCAGCGCGGCCTGATAGGACTCGCTATGGCCCATATTGAACCGGCCGGTTTACCCGCCGTCTTCGGCGGACGTGGTGGCGGTGGGAACCAACTCGTCACTGAGTCGACGACCGTGGCGGTCATCGTGATTATTGCGTGGATTGTGGTCTGGACGGGACTCGGCGCGTGGCGCATGGCCAGACGCGACGCCTGACAAACCGGTGTTGGCGCGCACGGCTCGCTGACGTGAACGAGGGATTACCAGTCTCGACTGGCACCTGGGTCAGAATGGTTCGAAAGATTTCCCACTGGGGGTGTTCGTGTCCGTACAAGTTGGCAATATCACGTTCGACTGCGATGACGTTTTGATCGTAGGAAACTTCTGGTCACAGGTGCTCGAGCGACCGCTCGATCCTGGCCGCAGTCCGGGGTTCTGCTCCATTGGCATTAGCGACCCGGATCGGACCGAGCCGGCCTGGTTTTTCGAGAAGGTACCGGAGACCAAATCGTCAAAAAACCGCATGCACCTTGATTTGATCGACGCGGACCCCGCGGCCGTAGACCGCCTTGTCGCGCTGGGCGCCTCAGTAGTAGCGGCGCACGCGATTGGAGGCGGCACTCAACAGTGGACGGTCATGCAGGATCCGGAGGGTAATGAGTTTTGCATCGCGGCCAAGAGTTACGCTGCCTGAACCTTTGCCGACGTGGGTTCCCAGAAGGTCGCTTGTGGTCACTCCAACTCGTTCGAACGTTAGGTGCCATCGATCGTGCGTCGAGGCTCGGGTCTGCTCACGCCGTGACCTTGAGGGCGAACGGCACCGCGAAGTCGCAATAATCGTCGGGCACGTTCGACTCGGACACTGGACCGCTGGCGAGGTACGTGATCCGAATGCCAAGGTCTTCCGGTTTGATCGCGAGATCTTCTGGTGTGATGCCCTGTTCGATTCTCCACGCGTCCAGCGCTTCACTGGCGAGTTGCCACGATGCCCCAGCCCCGTCGCCGACCGCCGCTATCGTCACGAAGGCTTCTTGATGTGCCGGTTCGGTGCGCAGGGCTAGCTCGGGGTAGTGCGGCGCGAGTGCTGCCGCTTCGCTCGCCGCGACAGGCCAGCACCACTCGACTGGACCGTCACTGTCATCGTTTACCAAGCCCCAGTAGATGCTGAACATTGCGCCTTGGCGCCCCGGAATCTTGGGCAACGGTCGCTCGCGAATGATCGCGATGAACTCTTTGCCGAAAGCCCACGCGCCCGGCCAGTCGACGTTGCGTTTGAGGCAGAGCAACGTGCGCTCCGGCATCTCTCGTGTTGAGACTTCATACATGATGGACTTCTTTCCACTGAGTTGGTTGACGAGGTACGTCGCAAGATCGCGACGCGCGCCGTGCTGGGATTCGGTTCGCTGCCAGTGCTCCGCGATGCGTGCTGCGGCGTCTTGTCGACTGCGCGCCAGTAACTCCTTGACGTCCGCCAGCGGAACATCGAGCTGACGGAGCATGGCGATAAGTCGTGCGTCCTCAAGTTGCGTGGTGTCATAGAAGCGGTAGCCCGAAGCTTTGTCGACCCGCGCCGGTAACAACACACCAAGTTCGTCGTAGAGGCGAAGTGCCTTAAGTGACAGGTGTGACCGGCGAGCGAATTCGCCAATGCTGATTTCGTCCACGTCTCATACTCCCTCGTCATCGTGCGAGATTGCACGATTGAATAAGTATGCGGCCTCCCCCAAGGTGAGAGTCAAGCTCGTTTTGACGAAATTATTTGCGCTATTGACCAGCAGGAAAAGATGGTTCCCACACGTAAATAACCATCAATCTTTTTGGCGACGCTTGGATGCCACTGCCACGTCGGTCCGATCGACACCGATTTCTATAACGATTACGGTGTCGCGGGGGCTTTTTGGCGGCGCGTGAAGACGCCGAGTCCCAACAACGAGAAGATCACGAGCAAGACCCCGGGAACCTCAAAGAACCAGGTAAACAAATTGAAGTTCGGCAGGCTGTCGACCTGGGCGTAGTTGTGAACATTGTTTTGCATCGTTGCGACCAGTGGCTTGAAGTCATTGAGCCCGGGACCAACGTTCTGGAACACCGGTACCAACTTCGGAAATGACGACAGCAGTCCACCGAATGCGGGGTACTGGGTGCCGAGGAACTGTTCGACTTGGGCGGGGGACATGTGCAGCGCTTTTGCAAGACCTGAGACCAATTGGGGGATCTCACTTGCGGCGGCGATCCCTCCGGTTGCGACGGGCCGCAGGTCCTGGAAGGCGCCGAAAAACTTGACGGTCTCTTGGACATTGGCGGGCTGCATGATGGGATGGAAGTTATTCAACATCGTTTGTCCGGCACTTGCTTTACTGGGCAACGAGATGGCGAATGGAGCGATAACGAGGATCACTCCGATCACCAAAATTGGCCAGAAATACGCTCTACGAGTCATCCCGTCTCCTTCATCGCGAGAGTCTTGGCCGAGCCACTCGCTGCGCCCTCCCCAGATTCCCTATTTCTACTTATTCTATTTAAATTATAGAAATAGTCAAGTATTGAATTCGAGATGGAGAATCATGGCGGATTCCCCGTTGGTGAAGCGAGCCCGAAGGTTCTCTGAGAGCGGTGCTACTTCGTGTAAAGGCGGCCGTCCGTCTTGATGCCGCCCGAACCTAAATATGTAAAGAGAATGATTGAGTAGGTAGTGAGGGGTCGGAGGTGACCAATTGTTGTAACTCGAACCGATGCTCTCAGCCTCTGAGTGCGCGCCAGGTTTCCCTTAAGGAATAAGTCGATAACGAACATGGTGGGCCTCGTGGGATACGTAGCGGGAATCCACCGAATGGTCGCCGCGGTCAGCGTTGTCGTGACTGATTTGATGGTCGTAATTGTCGACCGCTTTGGCGGCAGCGTCGTCGTGGGTGCCGCGGTCCCCGGCGCCAATGTGGTCAGCGTGAAGTTGTTCATAATGAACGCACCTTGAGGCACCGGCTCAAGGTAGATCGTCGTGAACGTGAAGTTGTACGTGGTTGATGGACTGAGCCCGCTAATTGTTCCCGTTTCGGCGGGTGGATAAAAAATGCCCAGCGTGTCGCCAGGCCCCGCCGTGATCTGGAATTCCGAGATCGGATCACTGGTTGGCGACACTGTCCAGTTGATCGTGACGGTGGTAGAACTCACCGATGTCGACGTAATTGTGGTGATTCCTGGCGAAGAACTTTCAGCGGCGGCGCTGCCGGCATTTATGAAAGCCGCTACCGGCAGCAACATCACGAACGCAACACGGAGAAGGCGAGTGTGCCTTCTTCGATCTCTTTGGGTCATGAGTCAACCCTATTGCGCGACGCATTTGCGTCAACGTGATGGGCAATACCAGGATCTCTCGCTGGTACTCAGAAGATCACTTTGGTTGTCGTCAATGCGGCCACCACTGCGACAACGTTTACACAGTGACTCGGCGAATGGTTGCGAGCCCACCCGTAAACAGGAATAGGCCGAGCAATGCGATGAGTCCGGTGAGACCAGTCACGCTGAGGGTGGTGAAGAAGTGACCAATTGATGTCCAGGCGTGCGACGTTGTCGCGATAGTTGTCCCGACAATCAGTGCAGCGATCTGGACGAAGATGAAGGCCATCAGGCCAAAGAGGTTCCAGCGCTTGTAGACAATGCCGAACCACATGCCCCAGACGAAGCACACCGCGAGCAGCACGAACGAGGTGAGCCAGGTGAGGTACCAAGCACCATTGAGAAGATATGGCACCCGAAAGAAATGCAGGCCATCTCCCCACCCGTTGGTGGCACTTTCTAATCCCTGAAGCAACGTGAGGACAAGACCGTCTATCACTGAGATGGCGAGCGCCAGAAGGGTGACGCCCATGAAGTAGGAGCGCCGGCTCACGCCCAGGGAAAGCTGAAACGGAAGCCAGCGAACGACGGTGACTACGCCCATAGCCAGGAAGGCCGCGTAGATCGCGAATACTTCTCCCGAGTGGCCATTCTTCGGTCCACCCGTGGCGGCATTGATCACGTTGGCGATGACGAAATTGAGCCCGAGAATAAGCCACGGGTAGAAGAAGAAATTGAATGCGCCAACTAAGTGTGCGCGGGCGACTTTGATCCAGGTAGTCATGCGTTTGTCCTTTCGAGGGTGTCGGTTGCGTTTGCACGGGCCGCGTGAACCACGACCTGTTGCAGGGTTTGTGGCTCGAGGGTTAGGTGCAGCGCGGCCGCCCGGGCGCGGTCGTCGTCGCGCATGGCGCCGGCGACCACTGCTGTTTCGTGCGCGGCGACCGGCTGGCGATTCCATACGGTGCGCCCGGTGCAGAACTCTTCGACCGCGGCGATGGGACCGCTCACTGAGGTTGCCGCGCCGCGTAGATCGTCAGTCTCGGCGTCAAGCACCAGTCGCCCTTTGTCGAGCACCACCACGCGGTCGAGCAACCCGGCGACCTCGTCAATCAAGTGAGTAGACAACAGAATTG
>JBEKQN010000134.1:0-6729 GCA_049519675.1 Acidimicrobiales bacterium
CAAAATATTCGCGAAGTTGCTCGCACGCAATGGTGACGGCGTGCGGGGCATGCCCCTTTGTTGCCTGAGACTTCTCGTGAGGTAAATAGATGCGCGTCACCGCGTTGTCGTCGCCCTCAACTCCCCACACGCCCACCGGTGTCGTGACGGTCGAGCAATGCAGTTCCACGGGCCAGTTCTAGCGGGTGTACGGTCGCGACCGTGGAAGACATCGCGGCGCACAACGGTGAGATCGATCTGCGCGTGCGGGTGGACGGCGAAGGTCCAACGCTGCTCTTGTTGCACGGCTGGCCTGATACCGGGGCCCTGTGGAGTGAAATGGTTCCCGATCTCGTGGCGGGCGGATACCGGGTGGCGGCGGCTGACCTGCGCGGTTGCGGACTCAGTTCGAAACCAGACGAGACGTCGAGTTACCGGATGCGTCATCTCGTCAGTGACGTTCACTGCATTATCAACTCCCTGGGCGTTGAGCGGGTCACACTCATTGGCCACGATTGGGGAGCGGCGTTGGCGTGGGCAGCGACGGCGTATCTGCCTGAGCAGGTGGAGAACCTCATTGCTTTGTCCGTGGGCCACCCGACGGCCTTTTACGGCGCCGGCGTCGCTCAGCAGAGGAAGAGCTGGTACATCATGGTCTTTATCCAGGACGGACTTGGCGAAGCCTTCCTGCGAAAGAATGACTACGAGCTCATCCGTCGTTGGACGGGTCATCCGCGAGCGGCGGACATCATTGAAGAACTCGAGCGCGACGGCCAAATGTCCGCGCACCTGCGCTGGTATCGGGCCAACGTGGCAATGGACGCCTTCGTGGTGGACCCTCCAGTACTGCCTTCGATTGCCGTGCCCGTGTTGGGGATCTGGAGCAGTGGCGACGTCGGCCTGACCGAGCAACAAATGATACGGTCCGAGGATTACTGCGACAACGGCTTCACCTACGTTCGCCTGGAGGGGTTCGGACACTGGACGCCGCTGGAAGCTCCCCACGAAGTTTCGAGGGAGATTTTGAACTTTCTGCGCCCCCGCGAACACGGCATCTGACTAAAGACCCTATTTTTGGCTGCTAGAACGGTGTGATGCAAAAAATTGCTCTCTATCGAGAGTCGCGCGCGGGAGAGACACGGGTCGCGCTCACTCCAGATGCCGTCAAGTCATTCGTGGCCGATGGCTGGGCCGTGGTTGTCCAGCGTGGTGCTGGCGAGCGGGCCCACTTCAGCGACGAGGTGTTTGTGGCCGCCGGGGCCACCATTGAAGATGCGCCTTCGGGCGACGTCAATCTGCGCGTCAACCCTCCGAGCGTTGAAGAGGCCCAGCAACTACCCGAAGGTTCGCTGCACCTATCGTTCCTGTCGCCGCTGCTCGCCACGGACGTCGTAAAAGCGCTCAACGATCGTCGCATCACCATCCTGTCCTTCGACCTGCTGCCGCGCATTTCGCGTGCCCAGTACATGGACGCACTCTCTTCGCAGTCCACCGTCTCGGGTTATCGAGCCGCGCTGGCGGGCGCGTCCAATTTCGACCGTTTCTATCCGTTGCTCACTACGGCGGCCGGGACCATTCGCCCGGCCAAGGTGCTGGTAATGGGAGTGGGGGTCGCTGGTCTGCAGGCCATCGCGACGTCCAAGCGGCTCGGCGCCAAGGTGCGCGCCTACGACGTACGTTCGGCCGCCAAGGAAGAGGCCGAGTCGGCCGGCGCCGTGTTCGTCAAGCTCGGCGTCACCGCTGACGCGGCCGGGGGATACGCCCGTGCGCTGACGCCCGAAGAGACCCAGCAACAGCAGGCGGCACTGCTCAGTGAGGTCGCCAACGCGGACGTCGTCATCACGACCGCCGCGGTGCCGGGCCGAAAGTCACCCATTCTTCTGACTGTCGCGATGGTCGAGGCGATGAGCGAGGGTTCGCTGGTCATTGACATGGCGGCCGACGGCGGCGGGAACTGCGAACTGACCAAGGTTGGCGAGGTCGTTGAGCACCAGGGAGTGCGAATTGTGGGACTGGCCAATCCGCCCGCGCAGATGGGCGCCTCGGCGAGCTTCATGTACGCCAACAACGTCTTGAAACTCTTTGCTCTCTTCGGTGCCAAGGGCGAACTGACTCCCGACTGGAACGATGAAGTGGTCATTGGCGTGACCGTGGCGCGTAACGGCGAAGTGAATCACGCACCGACCGCGGAGGCGCTGGGCGTGGCCCACGTTGCGATCACCCCCGAAGTCAAGGAGAACGCCTGATGGGTAACGTCCTGTTGCAGTACGCGACCGTGCTGGTGCTTACCATCTTCGTGGGCACCGAAATAATCGCCAAGGTGCCGAGCATCCTGCACACGCCGCTCATGAGTGGTTCGAACGCCATCCACGGCGTCATTCTGGTGGGCTCCATACTCATCCTCGGCGCCGCGAACACGAATCTCGAAATGGTGCTCGGTTTTCTCGCGGTCATCCTCGGGACCCTCAACGTGGTTGGTGGCTTTGTGGTCACCGACCGCATGCTCGAGATGTTCAAGGCCAAGCCACGGGCGCCCAAGCCCAAGTCCGACGAGGTGGCTGAGTGAGTCGCGAAACACTGATTGACCTCATCTATCTCATCTCGGCGACGACGTTCCTGGTTGCGCTGAAAGGATTGGGCAGTCCCAAGCACGCCCGGCGCGGCAATATGGTGGCCGCCTCCGGGATGTTGCTGGCGGTCGTGGCGACGTTCTTTAAATACGTTGACGGTCATGCGCTGCACCACGTGTGGTTAATCCTGCTCGGCATCTTTATCGGTGCCATCGTCGCCGTGCCGGTGGCCCGCTTCGTGAAGATGACCGCGATGCCGCAGTTGGTGGCCATTTTCAACGGCGTCGGCGGCGGAGCGGCGGCGTTGGTCTCGATCACCGAATTCGTGCACATTAAGTCCACGCACCCGGCCACCTACGTGACCCTTGAAGTGCTGCTCGGTGTGCTCATTGGCACCGTGTCGTTCTCGGGGTCGGCCATTGCCTTCGCCAAACTCCAGGAGTTGATGACGGGACGACCGGTCACCTACCCCGGCCAGCAGATCATCAACGGCGTCGTCGGCGCCGGGGCGCTGGTGTTGATCGTCACGATCCTCGTCAACGGCTCCACGCCACTGCTATGGATCTTGCTCGCCCTCGCCTTTGTCCTGGGCATCGCCTTCGTGCTGCCGATCGGTGGCGCCGACGTGCCCGTACTCATCTCGCTGCTCAACGCGTTCACCGGTCTGGCCGTGGCGGCCTCGGGTTTCACGCTCGGATCGAACTTGTTGATCGTCGCGGGAACACTCGTGGGTGCCTCGGGTATCTTGCTCACCCGCTTGATGAGCGCCGCGATGGGACGCAGCCTTTCGAACGTGCTCTTCAGCGCGTTCGGCTCGAACATCACCGCGAGCGGCGCGACGACCCGTGAAGACGGCCGCTCCGTGCGTTCGGGCACGCCCGAGGACATTGCGGTGCTGCTCTCCTACTCCAGTCGTGTGGTCATCATCCCCGGTTACGGTTTGGCCGTTGCCCAGGGCCAGCACGTGCTGCGTGAATTGGCCGAGGTACTTGAGGGCAAGGGCATCGAGGTCTTCTACGCGATCCACCCCGTGGCGGGACGCATGCCCGGTCACATGAACGTGTTGCTCGCCGAAGCCAACGTGCCCTACGAGCAGCTCAAGGAAATGGACGAAGCGAACTCCGAGCTCCAGACCGCCGACGTGGCGCTGGTGGTGGGCGCGAACGACACCGTCAACCCCGCCGCCATGGACGACAAGACGTCGCCCATCTACGGCATGCCCATCATTCGCGCCGACCTGGCGGAGAACGTGATCTTCCTAAAGCGTTCGATGCGCCCGGGGTTTGCCGGCATCGAGAACGAACTGCTCTATAACCCCAAGACCCTTTTGGTCTTTGGCGATGCCAAGGACACGCTCACCAAGGTGGTCGCCACCGTGAAGGCCTCGTAGTCACGGCTCTGTAGGTCGACTCGGTGTCGCGCTAGGACGTCAATCGATCAAGCGCGGCCAGCTGCTCGTCGGTGAGCTCGATTGGTGCGGCGGCGTTGGCGGTTACCTGCGTCGCGCTCGATGCGCCGGCGATGACCGAACTCACTTGAGCGTGACTGAGCAACCACGAAAAGGCCAAGCTGAGCAACGGCACGTCGATCTGCTCGGCGTACTGGACGAGCGCGTCCACCTTCTCCCGCAGCGGACTGCCCAGCCAGTGCGCACTTCGCTCCGGTGGCATCTTGGCGAGACGCGATCCCTCCGGGATTGGCTGACCGGGGCGAACCTTCCCGGTCAGTAGTCCGTTGGCGAGTGGGTAGTAGGGAAGGAATCCGAGTCCGAGTTCGCTGCAGACGTCAAGCACCCCGTCTCGTTCCGGGTCTCGCGCGAGCAATGAGAATTGGTTTTGGACCGAGACGAAGGCCGGGCCGTGACCCGCGGCGGTCTGGGCCTCACGCAGTTGGGGTGGCGTCAGATTAGAGCAGCCGATCTCGCGAACCTTGCCCGCGTCCACCAGTTCGCGCAACGCCCCGAGGGTGTCGGCAATGGGCACCTTGTCGTCGGGGGCGTGCAGTTGGTAGAGATCGATGTAGTCGGACCCGAGTCGCTTGAGTGAATCTTCGCAGGCCTGACGCACGTACTCGGGCGCCGCTCCGAAGTGGTCGTCATCGATTGGCATGCCGAATTTCGTCGCGACCACGACGTCACGGCGGCGAGCGCCCAGGGCCTCGCCCAAGATGACCTCGGACTTGGTGTCGCCATAGATGTCGGCGGTGTCAAAGAAGTTGATGCCCGCGTCGAGCGCGCTGTTCACGATCGTGCTCGATGTAGCGGCGTCGGAGCGAACGCCGAAGTTATTGCAACCAACTCCAACGACGGAGACTTCGAGCGAGCCAATCGTGCGTTTTTGCATGGCCATCCTTTAGGTTTTCTTCGTAGTGTACAAAAGCTCCTGAACGCTCCTTTCTGCGTCAACGAAGCTCCCATTGGCGTCCAAGTACCATGGGGGCAAGAAACGTCAAGGAGTGGTCATGAAAATCAGCGTGGATTACGACCTGTGCACCAGTAACGCCGTGTGCATGAGTATCGCTCCGGAGATCTTTGAAGTTCGTGACGACGGCTTCATGTACGTCCTGAACGAGAATCCCGGTCCTGAGTTTGACGCCCGACTCCGCGAGGCCGTGGCCGGCTGCCCCAACGGCGCCATTTCAATCGAGGAGTAGTTCATGTCCGGACTACGGGTCCGCTTTGCCCCGTCACCGACGGGATTTTTTCACGTGGGTTCCGCGCGCACCGGACTCTTTAACTGGCTCATCGCTCGTCAACAGCCAGACGGCGTCTTCATCTTGCGTATTGAGGACACCGATGCCGACCGAAACCGCGAGGAATGGGTTGGCGGGATTCTTGACGCCTTAGCGTGGCTCGGTCTCAACGTTGATGAGGGACCGTTTCGTCAGAGTGACAACGTGATGGCCCACGCCGTGTCACTCGAGCAACTCATGGCCGGTGGGTATCTCTACTACTGCGACTGCACGGTTGAAGATGTCGCGGCGCGCAAGGGCAACGACAAGACGCCGGGCTACGACGGCTTCTGTAGAGATAGGGGATTGCTCCGCGGTCCTCACACCGCGTTGCGATTTCGCACGATCGACGAGGGAGAGACCATCGTGCACGACGCGGTGCGCGGGGCAGTGGAGTTCAATAACGCCAACATCGATGACTTCGTCGTGGCGAGGTCGTCAGGTGTTGTGCTCTACCACTTGGCCAACGTGACCGACGACCGCAACGACCGCATCACCCACGTCATTCGCGGCGAAGATCATCTATCAAATACGCCCAAGCAGATGATGCTGTGGGAGGCACTGAACGAGGTGTCGGACACACAGTTACCCGTGCCCATTTACGCTCACCTGCCGTTGCTGGTCAATGAGCAACGCAAGAAACTCTCCAAGCGCAAGGACCCGGTTTCTACTGAGTCCTTCCGTGATCAGGGCTACCTGTCCGCGACATTCGTCAACTATCTCGCGTTGATGGGCTGGAGTCCCCACGGCGACCAGGAGAAGGTGCCGCGTTCGACGCTGATTGAAGAGTTCCGTTTGGAGAACGTGTCGCACTCCCCGGCGTTCTTTGACGTGAAGAAGATGACCCACATGAACGGCGAATATATTCGCGACCTTAGTGCTGAGGAGTTTGTCGAGGCCTGCGCGCCGTGGGTCTGTCCGTGGACGACGCAGTGGCGCCCCACGGATCGCGAGCCGCTGTGGAGCGAAGAGCAGTTCGACCCGGCACTCTTTAGGTTGGTGGCACCGCTCATTCAAGAACGCGTGGCCACCTTGGGAGAAGTCCCGGCGATGATTGGCTTCTTCTTTCTCGATGCTCCCGACATGGACGACGCGGCGTTCGAAAAGGCCATTGGCGGCGACCCACTCGGTCGCACGCTGCTCGTGGCCGCGATTGAGTGCTTCGCCAGTCTCGATTGGAACGCCGCGACCTTGCACCAGGCGACGATTGAATTGGGCGAGTCGATGGAACTGCCGCTGCGTAAAGCGCAGGCTCCAATTCGCTGCGCCGTCACCGGTTCACTCGTCGGACCGCCGCTCTTTGAATCACTCGAACTACTGGGACGTGATCGCACACTGGTCCTTTTGCGTGACGCACTCGCGAGACCGATCACGTGATCTTCTGGCCCTTCAAACTGGTGATGCGCATCATCAGCGCGCTCTTTACCATCGTGTTGCTCTACTTCGCGGT
>JBEKQN010000135.1:0-6668 GCA_049519675.1 Acidimicrobiales bacterium
TGGAGGTCGGGGCGGCCCTCGAAGAACTAGTGAGTGACTCTTTGTCGTCGACGCTGGCGACGTACTTGAGCGAATCGGGGACGATAGATCAGTTCCGGGAATTCTGCGTGCACCGATCGGCCCATCAACAGCGTTCACTCGATGCCGAGACGCAGGTGCCGCCGCGACGTGGCGACGAGAACGAGGCGGCCAAGGTGATGATCCAATTCGACGAGTTGGGAGCATTCGAAGCCGGTAGGGTTCGGGCGAACATTCTCGCCGCGGCTATGGCCGCGCTCGGACTGGACCCCTCGTACGGCTCGTACGTGGAGATACTGCCGGGTGTCACCCTCGCGACGGCCAATTTAGCCACGATGTTTGCCCTGCATCCGCACTGGCGCGCAGCACTGGTGGGACAACTCGCGGTGGCCGAGTTGACGTCAATGGAATCAATGGAGCGTTATCGTCGGGCCCTGTTCCGTTTCGGATTAGGCCCCGTGGGCCGACGATTTAGTCACACCGATGTTCTGGTCGACTCACGACGACCGCTGCTTGCCCGAAGTCAAGTCGTCACCGGGCTTCTCGGCGCGGGACCAGAACTTGGAGCGGATCTGCTTTTCGGAGCTCAGGCCGTCATGATGCTCGAACAGCGATTCGGGGACCATCTACTTGATTCGTGGTCAGAGAACCGATCGTCATTAGTCCCGTGGGAATTGTTTCCCCGCCAACTGACAGTCAGGTAGCGCGACGCGATGGCTCTTGTTGGCCCATCCAGCGCGAGTGTTCAGGTGCGTGAGCCCTTCGTGATGGCGCGCGGGTCACGCTCGTCTAGTAGTAGTGCCGTCGGCCGCCAACGGCGTGACCGATTGATCCGAGAATCCACAGCACCAAGCCAATCAGAAGGACCAACGATCCGATTGACCAGAGCACAGGAACGCCGAGCACGAATCCAATGATCATAAGTACCAAACCAAAAACAACCACGGTGCCTCCATATTCAGCAACTACGTTTTCGCCAGCGACGTTCGCTGCCTACTGATCGAACTGTAGTGTGCTGCGTTCGCGGGCTCAAATCCTGAAGCATCAAGAGGTGCACTTGAGATGGAAGTTTTGAGCACCGCGCGCAGGTCAATTCAAAAAATAATTTCGCAAAAACGCTTTTCCATATTCTTCGTTGACGTGCGCGTCAATCGAAGACATTGTTAAAGTGAATTTTTCCACTTACCGAAAAACGAAGAAGTCACCGCGGTTTCACTCGTTACTCGATTGACGATGACGCGGGTCGACGGTACAATCAAAAAAAGTTGAAGAGTTGCCGAAGACGTCTTGAGGAACATGCATTTCGATGAATTCCGAAGTGCGTAACAGGGCGCGCCTCACTCAATAGCAGGAGGAGAAAGAAACAATGGCAAACAACAAGGCCAAGCGATCTGTCGAGAAGGCGGAGCGCCGAGCAAGGGAAATTGCGGAGAAGGCGGAGCGCCGAGCGAAGGATGTCGTACAGAAGTCCAAGCGTAAGGCAGAGAGTCGTGCAGAGGCCGTGATCGACAAGGCAAAACGCAAAGCGAAGAAAACCATGGATGAGGCGAAGAGTCGAGCGAAGGAGACGGCCGCAAAGGCCAAGCGTGCCGCGGCGAATGAAGCCGTGAGTTCCACCGATCGAGCAAAGAAAACAACGAAGAAGTCCGTCGACGGTGCGAAGGGCAAAGTTAGAGCCGCCGCGGGCAGAGCGGTGGACGCGGGAAGTCACGCGATTGAAAATAAGGGCGATGAACTGATGGAGAAGGTCAAGGAAGTCGGCGAGAGGGCACGTGAAGATTTCGTGGACTAATTCGCACGCAGACTGGGGCGATCAATTAGTTGTTGGCTTTTCCCACGATGGATTGTCGCCACTCACGATGACCGGATGTCGGGTTGACCGAACGCCCAGCGACGGCGAAGTGGCGAGAAAGCGTTATTTGCAGTCGTTTTCGCGCCGTAGCCAATCGCAGATGGGCCCCAATGACAACACGTGAGAAATACAAGCTCAATCCGGGGCCCTTCTTTCGCTGCTCCCACGTGAGTTCGTTACGGGGACATTCGGCCATTCTTCTTGGTGCGTGGACCTTCAGTCAATCGTCGTTAGTAACTTGACCCTTGACTACATGAAGCGGCCACAATTCTCGCAGTTCGAATTATCGAGGTTGGCCGTTACTCACATTGCCGGGCGTCACGCGGGAGTGGGCCCATTTCGATGACATTGGTCAAGACATCGAGAAGGACGACTTTTAAGGGTACGTTGGCAAAGAAGCCAGATGACGGACCGATGTGGCGCCAGTACTTGCGCGCCACAGGACCCGGCCTGGTCACTGGCGCTTCTGACGATGATCCGTCGGGCATCGCAACGTACGCGCAGGCAGGAGCGAAGTACGGTCCGTCGTTCCTCTGGGCCGCACTGCTGACCTTCCCGCTGATGGCCGGGGTTCAAGAGATCTGTGATCGCACGGCCCTGGCCACCGGTAAGGGCATTGGCGAACTTGCCGAGACGCACTTTGGCCGCACTGGTCGCGCGATACTGACCGTGCTGCTCGGCGTTCTCATCTTGGCTAATTCGCTCAATATTGCCGCCGATCTGGTCGCCGTTGGCTCGGGAATGCATCTACTGAATGCGGGTCCGACCTGGATGTGGGCCCTCGTCGCGGGCGTGGCCATCTCAACACTGTTGGTGGTGGGCTCGTTTAACCGCATCGCGCTGGTTTTCAAGCTGCTGTGCATATCACTGCTGGTCTACATAGTTGTGGCCATTGAGGTTACGCACCAGTGGGGCCAAGTGTTAGAGCACACCATCATTCCGCACGTTCAATTCAACAAGGGTTACATAGCACTCTTGGTGGCGATTCTGGGCACCACCATCTCGCCGTATCTATTTTTCTGGCAGAGTGCGCATCGTCTCGAGGAGATGCGTGACGCGCCCGAGGGTGGCGACGAACCGGAACCGCTCAAGAACAAGAGCCGAGCGCGCGCGGCGCTCAAGGAACGTACGAGCCGTCTTGACGTCTTCAGTGGTATGGCCTTTTCTAATATCGTCATGTTCGCCGTCATCGCCACGACCGCCGCGACGCTGCACGCGCACCACATCACGAATATTCAGAGCGCCGCGCAAGCCGCCCAGGCACTCAAGCCGCTCGTCGGTCACCTTTCCAGCCAGGTATTCGCCCTGGGCTTCATTGGCAGCGGATTGTTGGCGGTGCCCGTGTTGGCCGGCTCGGGTTCGGTGGGTTTGGCTGGCTTGTTGGGTAAGGAGTGGGGATTCTCAAGATCCATTCGCAAAGCCCCGCTGTTTTACGGCCTCGTGGCGTTGGGCACAATCGGGGGAACCGCGCTGAGCCTCTTGAACATCAACCCGATTCAGTTGTTGGTATTTGTCGCAGTGGTGAACGGCGTGATCGCCGCACCGCTGCTGGTGATTGTTATGCGCGTCTCATCCAATCGCTCGCTAATGGGCAACTACGTCAATGGCAAAGTCGCGAGCACAATGGGGTGGCTCACCGTGGTGGTCATGGCGAGTGCGTCCATTGCACTGTTTGCGACGGGCGGCATCTCTTTCTAACGTTGCCCGCCCTCATGTGCGAATCACGCGGCGATCGCGTTGGCGTGACTGACCCAGTGCTACTCGCTATGGTCGACTTCAAATGACCACTAACGTTCACACGGGTGTCGATGAACCGCACATCTCGTCGCGAGGATTTCACAACATGGGGCTTTCGGCCATAATGCTGTACCGCACCGGAGTAGGGCTTAAGGCACGTTCTCCGATTTCGTTGGTGCGACGGATCGGTGGGTAGGAACGGTGGATGAAGAGCCCGTCACCAACGTGGCGCATCACGACCGAGGCTACGTCGCACGAATTCGTGACGTACTGCGTTCCACGTTCGACAATCTCAAAGTTGATCGAGTCAACATAGCCGCAGGAGCATTTGCCTTCCGCTGGTTTCTCGCGATCTTCCCAATCATCATCGCCCTCTTGGGGATCGCGGCGCTCGTGACCATTCCGAGCAACGTGGTGATCAACCTCATACACGGCGTCAGCAAGTCCCTGCCGTCGGGAGCGGCCCAGGTCTTCACGGTCGCGCTCACGCACGCCACGAAACACCCTGGTGCTGACCTGTCCGCGACGGTGATCGCGAGTGTCGTGGGACTGTGGAGTGCGACATCGGGGATGGTTATTGTCGAAGAAGGGCTGGATATGGCCTACGGCCTGCCAGCCGATCGATCGTTCTTGAAGAAGCGCATGGTGGCATTGCCGTTGCTCGTCGGAGCGGCGGTGCTCGGCGGGGCCGCGTCGGCACTCGTCATTTTTGGCCCTCAATTAGGCAGTCTCATCAAGGATTCGTCGCCTATGGGCGGTCCGGCCTTCAGCGCGGTCTGGACACTTCTACGTTGGGTTATCGCACTCATATTGATGAACTTCCTGTTCTCGCTGCTGTATTTCGTGGCGCCCAATAGAAAGCGACCGAGGTGGCGGTGGGTCAGTCCGGGAGCGCTGCTCGCCACTGCACTGTGGGCTCTCGTTTCGCTGGGGTTCTCCTTTTACACCACCAGCTTCGGTTCGTACGGCAAGACCTACGGGGCGTTCGCCGGCGTGGCCATCCTGATCTTCTGGCTCTATCTGACCGGTCTGGCTATCTTGATGGGCGCCGAGGTAGACGCCGCGGTAGATCGTCTCGGAGCAGAAGCCGACAAGACCTCTGAGTCACCAGCAGAACCAAGTTGACGATCTTGCGGACGTCGCGTGACGCGACCTTGTGAGCCAAGAAACGCGGGCGACACTTCACGATTCAACACCACCCTCAAGTTCTACTCACACGGCGTTACCGGACCTCGCAGCGTGCCACCAGCGATTACTGGGGAATGTTGCTTGGCTGGCCCAAAAGGACCATCGGACCCCACTTACGGGGAACTTAAGTAAGAGATCCCTTAGCTTCCAAATGCACTGTTCGATTAGGTGTTACGATTCGAATCAGGACGTCCAGACCCCGCATCCTTCTCGCCTGACAACTAGTCAGGGTTCAGCAGAAAAGGTGTGCCGTGGGTCTCCCCGGAATGGTCTTAAGCGCCATCGCAGCTACGGCTGGCGCAATCATGTATTGGGCCGTCACCTATCAAGGCACCGGATTTCGCATGTCGACGGTGGGGCTCATCCTCATGATTGTCGGCGCAATTGGGTTTGTCGTGTCGGCGATCGTCTTTGGCGTCTCGCGAAATCCCGTCGGTGGGACCAGCCACACAATGAATCGTCAAGTGGTCGACACCGAGGGAAAAACGAGTTCGGTGCATGAAGATTCCAAGTAACGACGTGCGAGCGTCGCTCCAGTCGTCAACTGCTTTTTCATCTCGAAAGGAACGCTAAGCATGTATATCGGAGGCGGAGCACTTTTCTTGATCGTCATCGTCGTGATCGTCTTTCTGGTTGCGCGATGACAAAGAAAGCAAAGTTCATGAATCTGGCCCAGATTTTCAAGGGCAAGCTCAAGGTTGCGACCGGCAAAGCCGTTGGCAACAACAAATTGAAAGCACACGGAAAGGAGGACCAAATGAGAGGCAACCTCTCGCAAGCCGGCGAGAAAGTTAAGGATGCCTTCAAGGAGTAGCTGACTCCGGCGCGTCCATCTCACGCTCACCGTCGAAGGGGGCTGCATAACCCCCCCTTTCGGTCCCTCTCGACGGTGAAGGTGAGATGGACGTTGCCGAATATGGCGAAACGTATTAATTCTCCTGGTTTCCGAACTACCAGTCGGGGAGCCGAAGTGAATGACGTAGCCGAGTCTCTCGGGGAGCGTTTTCAAGAGGTACGCCAATAATTAGGGCTGAGGGAGGGTACTAATCATAAGACGGAAAATGCTGCGCCAGGCGAAGGAGGAGCGTCGGTTGAAGTGGATGTCGGGGGCCGCGCAATTAAAGTCCGACCTCAGCGACTCCGGAAGGGTCGCCCATCTTGGACCGGTGGTCACGATCGGGTTCGAGGGTGCGACAGCGACATCGACCATCGATACGGAACGACTGTGAGACGTGCGGGTCTCGAGAGGAATCGGTCGTACGCTGCCAACGCAACTGCGGCGGTCACGACTCAGGTCAGTGACGGGCATGAGGGGGCTGCGGTCACGCAGCCGGCACAGGTATTTGACTGGCCATTGCTCCCATGGTCGAGGGGACCGTTGAGTGATTTTGTCTTGTCAGCGCTTCAGCGTGAACCCGGCACGCTCGGGCCGTCCCCCTCTCTGTCTCAGGTCGATGCGCTCTCGAGCGACGATTTCGGACTGGCCCTGTATCTCTGTTACGAGTTGCACTTTCGAAACCTGTCCGAAGCCGAATGGGAGTGGGATCCGGACCTGTTGCGCTTTAGACGTGAGATGGAACTCGTTTTTGAAGGTCGTCTGCGTGATGAGGTGGGTTGGGTCACCCCCGGCGCGGCGTTGAGCGTTGGCATCGCGTTGGAGGAGCTGATTCAACAATGCTCCGGACTTTCGCTGTCGGACTATCTCAATGACGACGGAACGCTGGACCAGTTTCGCGAACTCTGCGTACATCGATCCGCATATCACTTGCGAGAGGCTGACCCCCACGCTTTCGGGATTCCTCGACTCACCGGAGACGCCAAGGCGGCGCTGGTTGAAATGCAGTACGACGATTACGGTTACGGCAACGTGGAA
>JBEKQN010000136.1:0-6344 GCA_049519675.1 Acidimicrobiales bacterium
CGGCGCCCATGTTGTAGCGCGCGAACATGGTGTCGACCACACCTATCTTGATCTTTTCCTGGGCCACGTAACTCCGTTCCACGTCACCCCCAGTGTAGGGAGGTTTGATGTGGGAGTTATCGGGGGCTGAGGCCCTCGACCGCCTCTTTTAGGTCAATGCCGAAGGGCACGATCGCGATCGAAGGTATCTGCACGCCCGCTTCCACGTAGCGCGCCACGTGCTCGCGACACTCGTCGTAGGAGCCGTGGATGATGAGCTCGTCCACGACCGCGTCGGGTATGACCTGGTTGGCGAGCTTGCGGTCGCCCAGCGCCCACGCGTCCCACATGGGTTCCAGCGCGTCGCCGCGGCCGAGCCAGCGATGGAATTCGGCGTAGGCGTTGACCGTCATATACGACGAGATCATCCGGCGTCCAATGGAGCGCGCCACGTCCTTGTCGGGGGTGGGCACGACGAACAGACGCGCGGCGATGGTCTTTCCCTCCCCGACCTCGGCCCGGCACTTGGCGACGTCGGTGGCGGCGAGCCAGTTGAGGATCGCGCCGTCGGCCTCGCGTCCGGCCAGTCGCAGCATGCCGGGACGCAACGCGCCGAGCAATATCGGCGGGCGCTCAATGACGGGTCGCGAGAGTTTGAAACCGTGGACCTCGAATGTCTCGTAGACCTCGTCGATCTTCTCGCCGTCGAGCGCGCGCTTGACGAAATTGAGCACGTCGCGAGTGCGCGCGTAGGGCTTGTCGTACTTGATCCCGTTCCAGCGCTCCACCACCGGCTCACTGGACGAACCCAGCCCCATCGTGAATCGCCCGCCGGCGACCTCGGCCAGCGAGGCAATGCTCATCGCGAGCAGGCCCGGGCCGCGGGTGAAGACCGGGGTCACCGCGACGCCGAGGTTAAGGCGCGGCTCCCACACGGCCGCAAGGGTGAGGGGAGTGAAGCCGTCCGCGCCGTCGACCTCGGCCGACCACACGTCGGTGTAACCCAGGTCGGCCAGTCGGTGGAACCACTCCTTGTGGGCTCCCAGTGTGATGCCGTCGAGGGGGATGGTGATGCCGTATCGCGAAGTCATGAAAACAGTGAATCAGAGATTCACGTCCACCGGGGTGACGTCGTCATCACGGTGTGATTCCTCACCCTCAATGGTCATGGCTTCCTTCAGTGGCGGTGACGGGGGTACGTTAGCCGCCACTACCGCCTCGGGGGCCTTGTAGAAATACTGCTTGCCCATGGTCGACGCCGCGAGCGCCGCCAGCAGGCAGCAGGTCGCGGCGAAGTCGAGCGCCTCGTGCAGGCCGTGCTTGAAGGGTCCGGTGATGAGGCTCGGGAAGAAGGACCGGCCGGTCAGGAACGCTACTCGGGCGTGCGGCAGGTGGGCGAGCACGCCCGAGGGGCCCAGCAGGTTCTTGATCGGGTTGTAGCCCAAAAAGGCCGCGAAGACCGACGACGTGGGCGGTAGGTTCGACACCTGGCGGGCCGCGGCCGCGGGCACACCGTTTGCGGTGAGGCCGTTATAGAGCGCGCTCGGCAGTGAGCCCGCAATGCCCACGATGATGAGGGTGAAGAAGATGCCCATGGAGAGCACCATCGCGGCGTTCATGGTCGTTGCGCCCATGCCTGATCCCTGGCCGCGTTGATCGGGCGGCAGTGAGTTCATCACCGCCGCACGGTTGGGCGACGCGAAGAGACCCATGGCGAGCCCGTTGGCGAGCAGCAGGAGCGCGAACCACTTGTAGGAGAAATTGATGGGCAGCAGTTCCATGAGCAGGAAACTCGTGGCGGCCATGAGCATGCCGGTGACGGCGAACGGCCGTGAACCAAATCGGTCCGACAAGTAGCCCGACACCGGACCCGAGATCAGGAAACCCAGGGTCAGGGGCACCATAAAGATGCCGGCCCACAGGGGCGTGCGCGCAAAGCTGTAACCGTGCTCGGGCAGCCATATGCCTTGGAGCCAGATGACGAGGATGAACATCAGCCCACCGCGTCCGAGCGACGACATCAAACTCGCCAGGGTACCCGAGGCGAAGGAACGGATCTTGAACAGCTGCACGTGGAACATCGGTGCCTTGACCTTGGTCTCGACCCAGACAAACAGCGCGAGAATCAGCACGCTGCCCACGAGGGCCGCGCGGACCAACGGACTGGTCCAGCCCATCGTGTGTCCGTCGTAAGGCTCGATACCGTAGATGATCCCGGTCAAGAGTGACACCAGACCCCCGGCGAAGAGCGCATTGCCCAGCCAGTCGATCTTGGCCGGAGTGCGTACACCCTTTTCCTTCAAGTTGATGATGCCCCAGATCGTCCCGATGACACCCACCGGTACCGAGATGAGGAACACGAGACGCCAGTTAATGGGGCCTAGTAGTCCGCCCAGTATGAGTCCGATGAAGGAACCAGCGATGGCCGCGACCATGTTGGTGCCGAGCGCGAGACCGCGTTGGTTGGGCGGGAAGGCGTCGACCAGGATCGCGGCGGAGTTCGCCATCAAGAATGCGCCACCGACTCCTTGAAAGCCGCGCATGATGATCATGAAGATCGCGGCACTGGGTCCGTGCATCCACGTGATCGACAGCATGATGGAAAAGAACGTGAAGATGGCAAAGCCCATGTTGTACATGCGCACGCGCCCGAACATGTCGCCCAGTCGCCCGAAGCTCACGACGAGGACCGCGGTCACGAGCATGTAGCCCATCATGAGCCAGAGGAAGTAGCCCGTGTTGCTCGGCGTCAATGGATTGATCTTGATGCCGCGAAAGATGTCGGGCAACGAAATGAGCACGATCGATGCGTCGATGGTCGCCATCAACATGCCGAGCGTGGTGTTCGACAGCGTCGACCACTTGCCCTTGTAGGGATCTATCAGGTCGTTCGCTCCGCCACCTGGGGCCGCGGCGACGGTCGTAGAGTTCCTGCTCACCGACAACCCACCTTTCTGTCTCGCATTGACGCGAGGGGATACTTCATTCAATAAGCGGCTACGCCACGATCACTTCTAACGCAAGCTCCAGGACCAAGGTCCGAGCCCGGCCAACCACAGTGCCAAGCCAGTTTCTATATCTATTGTACGGGCTTGGCCCGTTGGCGAGTCAACACCGACGCATCAATTATTTGTCATTGCGTTCAGTCAGGCGCGGTGGCCGTCGGATTATTTGAGGTAGTCGCCGCCGCGGGATTTGGGCACCTTGAAACCTCGTCGTTCGAGGTCGCGGACCCAGCGGTCGACGAGCGTCTCGAGCACGGCCACCCGGGCGTAGCGCTTGTCCTCAGCGCCTATGAGATTCCAGCGGGCGTGCGGCTGATCGGTCGAAGAAATCATGTACTCGATGGCCTTCACGTACTGCGGGCGCTTCTCTCGGTTCTTCCAGTCGTCAGGGGTGAGTTTCCAGCTCTTGAGCGGGTCGCTCTCGCGGTCCTTAAATCGACGTAGTTGCTCCTTTGCCGATATCTGGAGCCAGAATTTGACGAGCGTCACGTCACCGTCGACGGTCGTGCGCTCAAACTCCACAATTTCTTCGGCCGAGCGCTCGGCGGTCGGCGTGTCGATGAGACCTTCGACGCGTTCAACGAGCAGTCGTCCGTACCACGAACGGTCAAAGACGGTCATGGAGCCACGACCGGGCATGGCGTGCTGGAAGCGCCAGAGGAAATGGTGGCGTAACTCTTCCGCGGTCGGTGGCCCAATGGGCACCACGCGTACGTGGCGCGGGTCGAGGCCGCCGGTCATGTTCCTGATGGCCCCGCCCTTGCCCGCCGCGTCGAAGCCCTCGAAGAGCACGAGCAGCCCGGGGCCGACCTGGGGTGAATCGAGCAGCCCGGCGGTAAAGAGGCGAAGGTGGCTCAGACGACGCTGGGCCGCCAGAATGCGCTTTTCGGATTCTTCGATCGTGAGCGACTGGGAGAGGTCGATCTCGTCAAGGCGCCCGGTCACGGCATTGGCTCGACTATCTCGATTATCTCGACTGGTTCGACTGTCTCGATTACAAGTTCGGTCACGTCACTTGGTAACTCAGTGCTGTCATCCTCGTCGTCGAAGAGCCACGGGTGCGACGTCGGACGGTTCTCTTCGTTCCATATTCGAGTCTTGCGCCGGTCCCGGATCCAGACGCCGATGAGGAAGAACAGGCCCAAGAGTCCGGCGATGACCGCGTACTTCTCGTGCGGCGGCAGGAAGCTGTAGGTCACGATTGAGGTGCCGTTAGGCACCGAGACAGCCTGGTAGACGCCGTCGGACACCGTGATGGGCACTGGCTTGCCGTTGACGAAGGCCTTCCATCCGGCCATGTCCAGTTCGGTGCGGATGAGTGTCGTCCCGCCACCGGTGCAGACGACCTTGGCCACGTTCACCACACTGGCGCCGCCGCTGCCCACCAAACACGTATTTGACTTGACCGAGTAGAACGGACGGGGACTGGGCATCTCGAAGATCTCGGCGAGGCTGTCCTTGTACACCTGCTTCACGCCCAATTTGGTCAGCTGGGGCAGTATCACGACGGAGCTCGGCATCAAGAGGTACTTCACTGACGCACCCTCATAGGCCTTGAAGTGTTTGAGCACCTCGCGCTCGAGCAGTTCAATGCCGGTGAGCCCGTGGTGGATGGTGAATTGGTTGCCCGGGGTGAGCCCGGGATAGAGCTGGGATTCCAACAGTTTGGTGAAGGCCTCCGGGAACGGCAGGTCCACGGCGCTCAGCTCATTGAGCCCGTACTGCGAACCCCAGTTGGGATAGAGCACCGCGAAGTCGAGGAATCGGTACTGGCCCTCATTGGTTTGCAGGTAGGTGATCGGTGTCTGGTCGATGGTGATCTGTTTGGGCGATTCGGCGGTCGGCACGAAGAACATGAGCAGCGATTCGCCCACCACCACGAGTGCCACGAGGAACGGCGCGATTTTGTATTTAGTGAGTCGTCCCGCGATGAGCAGGAAGAAGACGGCGAGGAAGGGCAGTAGGTCAAGGCCGATGAAGATGATGTGGGCCTTGTGACTGAGCGGCACGCCGCGGTTGAGCGCCCGGGCTTCTAAGGCGCTCCACACGAGGATGAGCGCCGCCACCAGTGTGGTCACGGTGAAGAGGCGCTGCGCGCGCTTGTTGGTGGCGAAGTCCATGATGCCAAAGACGGCCAGCATGATGAGGGCGATCTCCGCACTGGGCATGATGTATCGGGCAAATCCGGCGTTCTTTAGCAGTGGGATCACGTTCCACAGCAGGCGGACCTTCAGGATGTTGAAGGCGCCGAGTACGCCGAAGAACGTCCAGACGGCGAGGAAGATGCGCAGGGGTCGGTGGGTCGAACCAAAGAGCCCGAGCAACGCCAACGCGCTGACGCTGATGGTGAAGTAGCCGCCAATGCCGCCCCAGATATTGCCCACGTTGGGATTAGAGAAGATCGTCCCGTAGACGTAGGGGTCGAAGAACATTGGTAACGCGTGCACCGGCAAGCTCTCGATGGCCTGTCCCGCGCTGTTGTGGCTGCCCACGTTGGCGACTTTGTAAAAGTCGTAGAACGGGATGAGACCGGGTAGCGAAATGAGGCCGCCGACGACACCGGCCAAACCCACGCGCCGCGCGGCCGTGAGGCGAAATTCGTTCGGTATCGAGAAGAACCGCACGATGGCCCAGCCAAGACAGAAGATGCCGTCCAAATAGGCCACTTCGGGAAATCCCGCGTAGAGCGAGAGTGCGATGGCAATCGCCGCGACGTACCAGCCCTTGTTGGTCTTGGTTTTCGACGAGTCGTAGATCATTTCGATCCCGAGCAGCAACATGGGCAAGAAACACACGGGATTGAGCACCGCGTTGCCGAGCCAGGCAAACGTGCCGTTCAGCGAGAAGAGGATCCCGGCGGCGGTGGCGAACATGATCGGGATCGACAGACGACGGGCGAGGAAGTAGGTCGAGAGGCCCGCGATGATCTCGAGGCAGATGTGGAACCACAGCAGTCCGCTGGAGAAGGCAAAGAGCAGCGTCAGGGGAAAGAGCGACGCCGCCTGCATCTCGCCGGCGAGTGGTTGTCCGAGACCTTCGAAGTAGTTCCACCACGGCAGGTGGCCGTGCAGCAGATCGACGGCGGAACGGTGGCCCATGGCCTGAGTGATGTAGCCAACGTTGGGGTCGATCATTGGCCGACCGCACGTCACGTGACACAAGAAGTGCGAGATTCCGGCCGTCCAGGTGATGGGGTTATCGATTTCCAGCCCGGAGAGGAAGATGAAATTGCCGAGCACGACGCCCAGCACGATGAGCAGTATGGGGACTAACGAGGGGGGCAATCGTCGATAGGAGGTCACCAATCGATCCCACGTTGAATTCACCTACTTAGGCTACAAGTTCGGGTCGATTCGATTG
>JBEKQN010000137.1:0-6266 GCA_049519675.1 Acidimicrobiales bacterium
CGTGAGCAAAAACCTTTACAACAGATAGAACATCGCCAGGAAGAGCGCGCCACTGAGCGCGACGAATCCCCAGAAGTAGCTCATGGACGACACGTTGGCCCGAAACAGCCTCGCCGTCGCCGCGTTGGACAACTCCGGACTGGCTTCCCCGGATTCTTTGCGCATCCGGTATGCACGCGCGAGCGTCGTCTCGAGCCAGTACGTGGCGCCGGCCAACGTGATGATGTTGATCACCGACCAGCCGATGAACGTTGACGCGTACCCGCTCGAACCTGGGTAGAACGGCACGTCGGTGAACTCGTAGACCTGGGCGATGAGGGCACCCAGTCCGCACGCCACACCCGCCCAACCAGCCACCTGCCAGTCCAGGACGTTGCCCGATCGCAGTCGGCGCTGACCGACCAGTACGAGCACGGCGGTAACGAGACTCAATGACCAGATGGTCCAGCCGTACGTCGTCGGCGCGGTGACGTTGTGCGGACGCCACAGAAGACCGTTGTTCGCCGCACGTAGGTAGAAGTACGAGAACGCTACCGACGCCAGGAGGAACGTGTACATCCCGATGAACAGGCGCCCCCCGGACCAGATCGAACCAATCTGGCCTCGAAGTTCGTACTCGATCTCCTCGGGTGTCTCGTGGACAGTTTGTTTGTTGTTTGTCGTATCAGTCATCGTGATCTCTCCACTAACTACTTCTTGACGTTCCAGACGATGAGCCATGTGCACCCGACCCGCTTACTCCCATGTCGGCCAATGCCGGTGCGCCGACCTCGCTGTAGTGGTACGGGTCAGTCATGATTACCGGGATTCGCTCAAAGTTGTACTCAGGAATCGGATTTGCGGTCTGCCATTCCAAGCCCAGCGAGTCCCACGGGTTTGCGGGAGCCTTCTGGGGCTTGATGTACATCGACCACATCAGGTTCGCGAAGAAGATCAGGAACGAGAATCCGAGAAGAAAGGCACTGATCGACGAGAAGTCATTCAACACGGTGAGGTTCTTCGCGTAGGTGAAGACACGACGAGGTTGACCGAGCAGTCCGATGATGAACATCGGAAAGAAGGTCAAGTTAAAGAAGACGAACATCGTCCAGAAGTGCCACATGCCGAGCTTCTTGTTCATCATCCGCCCCGTCATCTTGGGCAGCCAGTAGTACAGTCCCGCCATGAACGCGAACAGCAAACCACCCATGATCGTGTAGTGGAAGTGCGACAAGACGAAGAACCCGCCGTGGACGGTCACGTTGACCGGCACGTCCGAAAGGAACACGCCCGTCACGCCGCCAATCAAGAAGTTGAAGAAGACCGCCATGGCGAAGAGCATCGGCACTTCGAATCTGACCTTCGCTCTATACAACGTGCCCATACCTACGAGAAAGATGAATCCCGTAGGAATTGAGATGAGCTCGGTCGTGAGCATGAACAGTGGGCGCATGTCCGGGTTTATGCCGCTCTGAAAGAGGTGGTGCTGCCACACGAAGAACGAGAGCAACGCGACCCCTATCATGCCCGCCGCGGCGACCTTGTACGCGAACAGCGGTTTTCGGGTGAACACTGGCAGGATCTCGGCGACGATGCCAAATCCCGGTAGCGCCATTATGTACACCTCGGGGTGACCGAAGAACCAGAAGAGGTTCTCCCACAGGTAGGAACTACCACCGTGTTCGGTCACGTAGAAGGCGGTTTGTACCGTCTTGTCCAGCACCCCAAACAGTCCCGCCGCGAAGAGTACCGGCGTGGCGAGGGTTAAGAGCGCGGCCGTCGACAAAATCGCCCAGACAAAGATTGGTACCCGACTCCAGGTCATTCCCGGTGCCCGATAATTAATTATGGTGACGGCGATGTTAAAGCCCGCCGCCATCATGCCGAGGCCAATCACCGCGAAGCCCAACAGATAGGAAATCATTCCCGGTCCCGCCTGCGTCTGCAGGGGCGCGTACCCTGTCCAACCAGTTGGGAAACCACCGTACGGCAGCGCCGAGAAGATGACGCCGTAACCGGCGATGAAGATCCAGAAGCTGAACGCCTCGATACGCGGGAACGCCATACGACGCGAACCGATCATCAACGGGACGAAGTAGTTCCCTAGAGGACCCACGATGATCGATGTCGCCATCATCATCATGATCGTGCCGTGCTCGCTCACGATCTCGATGTACGTTCCGGGTCCGAACACGTGCGTGGTCGGGCTCAGGAGTTCGGTACGAATGGCCATTGCGAGCAGGCCACCGGTGAACAAGAACAACAACACGCCGACGACGTACTGCAAACCAACGACCTTGTGGTCGAGGGTGTAACGGAAGTACTTCGACCAACCTTCGACTGATTGTTCGTGCACTGGCTCCTTACCGACCATTTTCGCCAGTGGGTAGTTCAGCGCCCCGA
This sequence comes from Acidimicrobiales bacterium, assembly GCA_049519675.1. Lineage (GTDB taxonomy): Bacteria > Actinomycetota > Acidimicrobiia > Acidimicrobiales > RAAP-2 > RAAP-2. The sequence continues at coordinate 2,383 of JBEKQN010000137.1, forward strand.
TTCCGAGCAACCAGCCCACCACGCCAAAGATAAGTGCGAGGGCGTTGGCCGAGGCGTTCTGTCCACTATTGGCGATGTAAGGGTAGCCACTGGTGATCATGTTGCCGAGCCAATGCCCGAATATGTAACCCAAGACTGCGGCGATGATCGCGGTACCAAGGTGCTGGCTCAGCCAACCCGGCCGCTGGGTCCAGCTCACCCCTTTATGGGGCGAAGGTGGCGAGGTACTCGTGGCCACGCTCTGCGTCGGTCGTTCGGCGCTAATGGTCATCGCGCTGTCTCCGTTTCTAATTTCTTCGTCATTGGTTCGGTCGTCACTTCATGCTGGCTCACGACGCCGCCTGCTTTGCGCCATAGATCTCAACAGAGCTGTACGGCGTCACGGTGCCGTCGGGGTAGTAGCCACCGGCGGCGCCATTGGCGTCGGGCACGTACGTCCACGCAAAGGCCGGCAAGTCAGCGGTATTGGCGGCGTTCGCGGTTTCGGTCGTCGACGCCCACGTCGAGAAGTTGCCCTGGGTCTCCACCTTGCCGTAGTCGAACATCGCGCCGTGCCAAATACCACAGAGCTCGCTGCAACGGACCGTGAAATTACCTAGTTGCTTGGTCGTCGTGAACGCCACGTTGTTCTGTTGCGGATTGGCGTCAGCCTTCACTTCGAGTTGATAGGCCCAGAAACTGTGGATGACGTCTAGGGAGGTGACGTTAAAGGCGACCGTCGTGTTATCCGGAAGGATCAACTCTTGGGACTCGAAGCCACCGAACTGTGGGTACCGGTACGTGAACTTCCATTGCTGGGCGATAACTTGAACCACCAACACCTTGCCCGGGGCCCACGACGCGGACGACGTCAGCGCGGCGGTCTCGGCTTGTGCGGCCCCCACGGGTTCCCACACCGGGTTCGGCCCTTCGCCGCCTCCCGAACCGTCACCCTTGATCAACTCGAAAGTGCCAAAACCAGCGAGGAACAAGACCACGACCGTCGTGATGACAATCCAGTACGCCTGGGCCTTCATGTTCGACCGTGCCTCGGCACCACCCTTGGGTTCGGCCACGTTCGCTCGCTTAGAACTCCAGGTCGCGATCGTGTAACCAAGAAAAACCCACACACCGATCAACACCGGTAAGGCGATGACCATGAGGATGTTGAAGTCCCACTGGTTATCGCTCGCCGTTGAGGTCATCCTTCCCGGTGGTACGTGCGGACCGACCAGGAACCAGTAGAGCAAGTCCGCCGCCACCGAGAGTACGAGCGTGAGGACGAGGATGCGGCGAAGGTGATTCGAATCTTTTGGCATGGCGTTCTGTTCTGACATCATTGAGCCACCACGTCAAGGAATCCACCCATGTAGTTCTGCGTTGACATCGGCCCTCCATTGCCGTACAAGTAGCCGAGCCCGCACGGCACGAAGCATTGCCACGGGTAGTTACCCGCGCTGGGAGTCATGAAGCTGAAGGTAATGACGTTGTGCGGCAAGTTGAAATGACAGGGCGCCACGCCACAGACATTCGTCGCATTCGGGCTCACGCCAATCAGCGGCACGCTCAGTCCAAGCGTTGGAATTGCGAAGGTGTGACCCACGCCATTACCCGTGTACGAGTCGTACTGCGAATAGGTCTTGCCGTTCAAGGTCGCGGTGCCCCCAATGGTGCCCTGTACCTGGCCCCATTCCTGGTTGCGCAGTGGGCTACCCGAGTCGTATTGATACACCGTCATGTGGATCAAGGTATGTGCGGGGAGTTCCCACGTGGTGTCGTGGATCCACTTGCCTTGCGGATCCTTTACGAGGTACGAGACCCACGTGGGGTGTGGCCCGGTTCCTATTGAACCAACCGTTTGGACCGTCAGGTTCACAGGTTGACCGGCGGCCTGGGCGTTCGTGAAGTTGACGACGCCGCCAGGCGTGCCCGGTGTGAGGAACGCCGCGACCGCGGCTACAACCAGGGCCACCGCCACCAGGAAGGCGACGACGACCGTGGCAAGTCTTCCCGCTATTGACATACACCGCTCCTTGTGACTCTTTTGTTTACCGACGACTCCTTAACGAAGATATCGGGCGGCGTGCGCCAGATGGGAACTCAAGACTTGCTTACATAAGAGTTTTCTTCCTAACTCAAGCCCCCAGAATCGTCGTGAACGGTATTGACATTTTGTCAAAAGACGACCGCCACCGGCGAGTTCACGATGGTGTTGGTCAGTGGTCGCCGACGTCGAGAACCGTTGTCCTTCATCGACTCGAAACCTAAATATTTGAAAGAAAAAGCCCGCGGCTGTCGAGTTCATCCTTTCGGGGTGACTCATCTCTCAATGGTGCCGGGGCGGTCTGGGCGGCCCACGTCACGCTCAGTGGTCGTTCTCGATGCGGCGCAGCGTCACGACGCCCGCACTTCAACCATAAGTTTTCATTTACTTTTAAGGTTCGTGATCGACGCCTCAGTCAAGTCAAACGACGACCGGCGCTACGTCAAATGATCGACGCACGCAGATAGCACACCGTTGACGAACGACGCCGATCCGTCGGTCGAGAAGACCTTCGCCAACTCAACCGCCTCGTCCATCACCACCGCACGTGGTGGCGGGTCGTCGAGCAGCAGCTCACCGATCGCCATGATCATGATGATTCGATCAACAATGGCCATGCGCTCGAGGGACCACTGCTCGGAGAATTCGCTGATGAGTGCCTCGGCTCGAGCTTGGTGTCGTTCGGCCGACGTGACGATTGAAATCGTGTAGGGATCGGGCGCCAGTGGTAAGGCCGACACGATCTCGAGGACCGGACGCACTTTGATGGTGGCCTCGTAGAGGATCTCGAGGGCCCGCTCGCGTGCGCGGTGACGCTGCTGGCCCAACTCGCTCATCAGGCCCGCGTCATGTATTCGCCCGTGCGCGTGTCGACCTTGATGATCTCGCCCGGACCTACGAACAAGGGTACCTGGACAATGAAGCCGGTCTCAAGGGTGGCGGGCTTACGAGCGCCCGACACGCGGTCACCCTGAATGCCCGGTTCGGTCTCGGTGATAGCGAGTTCGACTGACGCGGGAAGTTCGATCCCAATGATCTCGTCGTCGTGGAGAATCAACATGGCCTTACCGGTCTCCTTGAGGAAGTTGGTGGCGTCCCCTAGGTTCTTGGACGAGACCGCGACCTGCTCGTAGGTGGACTGATCCATGAAGATGTAATCGTCGCCGTCGCGGTAGAGATACTGCGTGTCACGCTTGTCGATGATGGCTTGCTCCAGGCGTTCGTCCGCACGGTAGGTCCGTTCGATCACGGCGCCGGAACGGGCGTTACGTAGTTTGGTGCGCACGAAGGCTCCACCTTTGCCGGGCTTGACGTGCTGAAACTCAATGACGGAAAACAATCCGTCGTCGATTTTGAGCGTGATGCCGTTCTTAATGTCCGAAGTTGAAATTGCCGCCATGGGCCACGTACCTTTCGCAAATCTAGCGTTGCCCATTCTAGGCAATGGCCTACGGGACTACCTTCTCGGTCTACGACAGCAGCCGCGCGACCGCATCCAAAGCGAGGTCGTAGCTCACGGCGCCAAATCCCGCAATGGAGCCGTTCACGACGCCCGCCAAAGTGCTGCGGTGACGATACGGCTCTCGCGCCGCGGGATTGGACAAGTGGACTTCCACCTTGACGCCGCTGAACATGGCGAGAGCGTCCGCGAGCGCCCACGAGGTGTGGGTCAACGCGCCCGCGTTGATGACGATCGCCGCGGTATCGTCGCGCGCCGCGTGCACCGCTTCAATAAGGTCCCCTTCGAAATTCGATTGCACGTGGCGAACGATGAATCCGCGCGCCTTCGCGTCGCGACTGAATCGATCCACGTGTTCTGGCAACGTCTGCGTGCCGTAGATCTCGGGACTACGAGAGCCCA
>JBEKQN010000138.1:0-6928 GCA_049519675.1 Acidimicrobiales bacterium
TGGATCTCGAGCCCGATCGTGCCCCATCGGCTAGCCGCTGAGAGCGTGTCGTTCGTCGTAGCCGTCGCCGGACCGTCAAAGATCTCGCCCGTGATGGGCGGATAACCGGTGTTCGAAGTGGATTGAGTGCTCAGAACTGCGAAGTTCGTCGGCGTCGTCCACGTCGGAGCGGCACCTCCGTTGGTGAACTGCGCGGCCCCGAACGCGAACTCGAGGCTTGTGGTACCGGGCGTCGCGCCCAAATTGAAGACCGGAGTCGTCGAGGAAACATTGCCACTGTTGTTCGTCGTCGAATTGGTGACTACCGCAGCGTTGTCGCCGGTGATGTTCATGACCTGAATGGTGACCGCAGGCGGACCACCGCTCGCCGCCGTGGCCGTATCAGTTTCTGTCACGGCCGCCTTGGTGCCATTAGAGATGGCGGTGTACTCGCACAGATAGTCCCAAGGTCCTCCAGCCACGCCGTAGAACTGGTAGGGCGTGCCAATCTCTGTCGCGCCAGTAAACGCGGTGCTCGTCGGCGTGCCACAGGTATTACCCGTAGCCGAGCCGGAGGTGAAGCTGATGAATATCACGATCTTGCTGCCGCTTACTGGCGTGATGGAGTATGCGTTTGAGGTCGTCACCGTGGTCCCTGTGGCACCGGCCGTCACCAAACTCGCGAAACCAAGGTTGACGACGACGATGGTCTGCTGGACTTGGGTCGCCATGTTGTAACTAGCATTGCCGGCCTGGTTCGCGTCGATCACGCACGTCCCGGCGCCGGTGAAGGTCACGGTGCCCGCGTTCAACGCACAACCAGTGCTACCGGCATCCAAAGTGATGCTGACGGTGAGGCCCGACGTACTGGTTGCCGATGGGGTGTACGACGGACCGCCAACCCTGTCCCTTGCGGGATTGGTTGTCGTGAAGTTGATGGTCTGGTTGGCCTTGCTGATAGTCAAGGTGAAGTTCGTTGTACCGCTGTCGGCGTAATTCGTGGTCGCGGCTGCGTCAGCCGTGATCACACAGCTGCCCCCGGTCACAATCGTGATTAGTCCCGTTGCGTTGACCGTGCAGACAGCTTGCGTCGTACTCGCGAAGGTTATCGCGCCACCCTGACTACCTTGCGCGTACGTCTGGTACGTCCCGCCATTGGAGTAGGTCACCGTGTTCCCCGTGGTGACCGATCCTCCTCCAAGGGCCGTGTAGAAGCTGACGGTCTGGGGAGCCTTGGTAACCGAGAACGTTCCCTGCGTCGACGAGTAGCCACCACCAGTCGCGGTCACGCTGATCGTACCCACGCCAGTCCCGGTGAGGGTTTCGGTTGCGACGCCGTTTGACTGGCTGGGCGCGGTCGCCGAGACCGCTCCGCCATTAGAACCAGTGTTTTGGAAGGCAATGGGCGAGTTGTCGGTGGTCTCGGTGTTGCCGTAGGCGTCCTCGTAGGTGGCCGTTACCGTGCAGGTCGCCCCGTAGACGATCGACGGGGAGCACGACGAGCCGGAAACGCTCAGATTTAGCACGATTTGGCTGACCGGACCGGGTGCCGTCACGAAGAACGAACCGCTGACTCCCGACGTGAGACCGGAAGAGGACGCGGTGAGCGTATAGACAGTTGGTGGACCAACCAATCCACCAAACGTGCAGCCCGCGACGTTCACGACACCACCGGTTGCAGCTAAATCAGCACAGTTTGCCAACGTCCCGCCCGACGCAGTCAGCGTTATCACGGCGTTCGACGACGAAACGAGGTTACCCGAACTGTCCTCGACGTAGACAACTGGCTGGGTTGGGAAGACCGATCCCGCGGCGCCACCCACGGGTGACGTGACAAAGACCAACTGCGTGGCCGCACCGGGCAGTGAAGGCGAGAAGTTACCGCTGGTGGCGGACAACGGGTAATTCGTTCCGCCTACGTTGACCGTTATTGTACCCGTCAGCGTGTAATTGGTGGACTCCAAGCCGGCGAAAGTGCAGTTTTGCGGACTGACAACGCCACTGACAAGGGTGAGATTCGTGCAGTTCGCCAGAGTACCCCCCGATGCAGTCAGTGTCAGCGTTCCGCCGGTGGCGGCGGTAACTACACGGGTGCCGCTGCTGTCCACCACCTCAAGTACGGGCATTGTCGTAAAGATTGATCCCGACGCTCCCGCAACTGGCGGTGTACTGAAAATCAAATTAGCCGGAACTCCAGTGATGCCAAAAGAACTACTAGTGGTCGAGGGCATACTCGATGTCCCGTTCACGGTGACCGAGATGGTACTGGTGGCAGTGAGCGTGACGCTACTGGAATAGGCGCTGCCGTGACAGCCCGAAATCAGGTAGTACCCGCTCATAAGGGTGCCCTGCGAGCAACTCGACAAGGTTCCTCCGCCGGTGAGCGAAAAACTAAGGCCCATAGTGTTGGAGCCGTTTTTGGCAGTCGCGACGACGTTGCCAAACGAGTCTTCCACCGCCACCACGGCCTGGGCGCTCGAGGTCGTGACGAAGGGAATCGTGACCGACTGTGAGGCAAAGACCGTTGAAGCCGAACTCGACGCCACACCTATGGGCTGGAGGTAGTAAACCAATTGGGTCGCGGCACCATAGGAGGAAACGCCAAAGGCGTTGCTGTCGGCGGGAGCGACGCTGGACGAGGGTGGATTGGGCACTGACGCAATGAGCACGTACTGCGTTGCCAGATACGTCCCTTCCGAGGCCAACGTGTACGCGCCCGCAAAATCGCATCCTCCGCTCGCGGGCTGTGCAAAACCATTGGTTGCTGAAAGTGACAAACAGGTCGAATTCGCTGCGGCGTCGTTCGACAGATTCCCACCCGACGAAGCGAGCGCTATGGTGCCTGTCCAACCACATTGTTGTTGATTCGATGAATTCTCCACCCAAACCGCCGGTTGGGTCGCCAAGGCAGCCCCAGAAACGCCGCCCACTGGCTCACCAGAGGTGCCAGAGAGGCTGCACGCGCCCGACGAGGTAGCGGCGGGCTTGGTAAAGGACAGGTGATAGCCCGCGGCACCCACGGTTATGTAATACGGAATTGATGAGCCGATGTTCGAATTGAGGTCCGTGGCCTGAATCGAGTAGGTACCCGCCACGCTGATCGAACACTCCGAAAAAGTGACGTAGCCATTTACCTCCAGGCCTGAACAGCCCGAAAGTGCCCCGCCAGAACCCACAATTTGCGTCACCGTGAGTACAACCGGCGATAGGTCGTTTGAACTGGCGTTCACGCCCGAACTGTCGAGAACTTCTACGTAGGGTTGCAGGCTCAAGTACGCCCCGGCACTTCCCGCCGCGGTGGGAGATCCTTGCGCCGAGGAGTAGTTCAGGATTTTGAGGGATCCGTTGCCCAAGCCTGAAGTACTACTTGAGGTACTTGAAGGATTGCCAACAACGAAAGTGAGGACTTTGCTTGAACCCGCGAGCTCAATGGTGATCAACTGCGCAAAACCGTTGGACGCCGAGGTGCACGTACTGGCGTACGCGGAGCCGTTCCAGTACTGGATCGGGGTATAGGGAGATGTGGCGTAGTTGACGTAATACGAGTTACCCCCCTCCACTTCCAACAAACCCGACCCATTATTGGCGAGATAATCGGGGTAATTTGCCACCGTATAAGTCGGCGAACCGTTTACACAGGCGTCCGCCAAGTAGTTCGGACTAGTCGACGTTTGGATGAGTCCGGCGAGTTGTTGAGCGCCCGCTTCAAGCGCGAGGTTTTGGTTACTAAGGGTGCGGTGCACGGAGGACCCCGAGATCACGGTGCCGAAGCCTACGAGAAGCGCGATCGACGCAATACCCAGCACCACCAGGGCCATCAGGACCTCAATTAAGGTGTCCCCTTCTTCTGAGCGCTGGCGAATTATCGGCACCATGCGAGGACGCGTCTTCCTTCTGCGCATTTCCGGCCCAAAGGTACTCATGGCGACCGCAAACTCTCAACCATCAAGGAGAACTTGAAGCTTGTAATCCGCAGTTTCAGCACGCTCGATCGCCTGATGCTGAGTTCGGCAAGGAAAGAAGTGCCGACATTCCGTATCATCGCGCACCTTCTCCCGAGGTGAGGACACCGAAGGAGATGGCTTCTTCGCCTCCGGGGCTCACCAGGTTCGCCTGCAGTTCCGAGTTCGCGCCACCGCCATAAACCATTGCGGTCCCGGTAAACAGCGTTAATGATGCGGGCTGTTGGGCCGGTGGGTTCAACCCCAAACACTCGATTGATTGGCCCGAAGGCGCGATGTTCGTGTTGATCAATCCCCCATAACACGCGTTACCGAAGATGCTGTTGTTGGTATTGCCGGGTTGGCTACTCGTATCCCACGGAAATCCGTTCGGCAGGGTCGAAAGCGATGAATTTGAGCTCCAGGTGATGGACTCTTGGTTGTTGGAACCAGCACCTCCCGTGGCCTCAGCGTCCGCGCTGAACCACTGCCAACCCGACGCACTCTGGCCCTCTTGATTGACGACATTGATGTTGCTAAAGGTAATCGTGCTGTTGTTGGCGATGTCCATATTCTGGTCCAGCGCCGGTTCCCCTGGAATTCCAATATAAAACGGGTCCGCAGCATTGAAAATATCGTTACCAAGAGCCGCCTGCCCGAATGTGGGCACCGAAACGGGTACGACGTCGTTCGTCCCCGAGATACCGAGGCAAAAATACATGGTGAAGTTACCAGGCAGCGTCGAAGACATCTCGAGGCCGCAGTTCGTGATGACACCGTTGGTCGTGCTGTAGCCGTACGCCGCAGCTAGACGAGCACCGGTAAGCGACGAGAAGTCTATGAAACACAAATTGTTCGCGAATGGACCGGTACCGGCCGTGGCAAAGCCACACGTTGTGTTGTTGCTCGCCACGTCAGGCGTTCCGGTGGATGTCGCGGCCGACGTCGAATTGGGTACGCCTACCAAGGTGTAGGTATACGAATCTGATGTCAATGATTCCGTGACGGTAAGGGATACCGACGAGACGCTCGTGGCGGGGACCCAACTTGACGAAGCAAGGGTCCCTTCTGCACTCGGGGATAATAGGGGTACATAGCCCGAAGGAAAATTATTCGAAAGAATCACCGAATTCGCGAGAACTGCACCATTGCTGGCGGTGGAAGTCGTCGAACTCGAAATCGCCGATCCAGTCGCCGTGGTTGTGCAGTACTGACGCACTAACGAGGTGGTAGAACTCCCGCTGAATTGCTGGAGAGTGTAGGAGACGACGTCCTCGAAATTGTACGGAGCACTTGTACTCTGGCCCCATTCGAGACCAAGGATCTGGGTCCCGGCACCGCACTGGGACGTCGTGCCGTTCTGAGTGGTGATATAAGTCGCGGATTGAACGTCGCTCGAAAAGTCCGATAGCACCACTTGACTGTCACTCGTGTCCGCGAGTCTGTTCGCAACGCCCGTCTGTAGTTGCAAAACGGTCAATAAGCCATATGAAAGAGCTCCCACAACGAGAGGCAGGACGGTCACCACAATAAGCAACTCAACAAGAGTAAATCCCCGCTCACGAGAAATGTCAGAACATTCATGACGTCGCCAACCGCGCCACGCCGATCGGCGCTTCGCGATACCTAAACCTCGCCGACACGAAGGAATTCTCGTCATCCAACTTTCACCTGGTTGTAGATGCCATACATTGCTGAAATGAGGGCCACGGCGACGAAGCCGACGATGACTCCCATGAAAACTATGATGGCGGGCTCAAAGAGGGCGGTGGCGCGTTCTAACTTGGTTTCCAACTCGCGGTTGTAATAATCTGCCGCGACGGTGAGTTGTTGGTCTAGGGTTCCCGTTTCTTCGCCGACCCGAAACATTTGACGGGCTGCGCCCGGAAAGAGGCCCGTGCGGGCGATTGGACCCGCAAGACCCTGTCCCTGCATCATGGCGTCGCGAACTTCGTCGAGTGCGTTGTGAAATATCACGTTGTTCGCCGAGTCAGCGGTGACCGCCATGGATCGGGGAAGGTCAACGCCGGCACGCAACATGGAAGAAAGGATCCGGCATACGCGCTCAAGGACCGCTGTTTGGGTGATATCACCAATTACCGGAAGCTTCAAGATCGCTGCGTCAAGAAGTGCGGGCCCCTTCTCCGACCGTCGCATTGCAATAAATCCACCGACAACCAGCACGATCAGGCCGACTTCGGCGTACCACCACTTTGGATAAATCAGTGCCGACGTGACCTTCGTCCTAGCGGCTTGGTCGCGCTCAATATATTCGGCGAGCTGGTTCAAAACCTGGTCAAGGTTTCCCGTCAACTCCGCTGACTCTAGAATCCCCACATAAAAATTCGGAAATGCCTCGGGGTGCCCCGCACAGGCGGTAGCGAAGGTGTCACCCGAGCGCAGACTGTCGATGAGATCGAAAATAACTTTCCTCAGCATCTTGTTCTGCGTCTCTTCAACTATTACCTCAAGCGCTTCCATGATCGAAACGCCCGCCTTCATAAAGACCGCTAGTTGTCGCGTGAAGTTCATGACTTCTGCACGCGGCACTTTCTTCTGAGTGATCTCAAAATTAAGGATGCTGGACTTCTCTTTGAGTTCGAGCGGCTGCAGACCGCGCTGAATCAAGGCGAGGTGGACGGCTCCAAGCGACGCCGCTGACTCGGTTCCCGAAACTTTTTTCCCGTCTGCGTCGAGCGCGTTGTACTTGTACGTTGTGAGACTCCGGTCTGACTTACCACCAGAGAAAAAAGGAAGGTTCATAGGGTATAGACGCTCCGGATCACTTCAGCCACCGTGGTGATGCCCTGTGCTACAAGGTTAACTGCTTCTTGTCGCAGCGTTCTCATGCCTTGTTTCATTGCCAAATTATGCAATTCTTCCTGAGTCGCCCAGCCCACGATGAGCCGCTTGATCTCGGGAGTCATGACGAGTAGCTCGTAGACACCGATGCGTTCCTTGTAACCAGTGTCGTTGCAAAAGTTGCAACCAGTGCCGTGATAGAAGAT
>JBEKQN010000139.1:0-8736 GCA_049519675.1 Acidimicrobiales bacterium
TCAACGACCGAAAAAATTCGCCCACGAGTGTGCTTAATGGAAACTGCCGACGGCGACTCGAGTCGGCGCTACGCCATGTCCTACGAGGCATTCAATTTTGCCGGGTGCGACGTCACCGAACTGAAACTCTTCCCCCAACCATCGGCCGATCCCGAAGAGCGGCTCTGCGGCAGCGACCTCGTCTGGGTGGGCGGAGGATCGGTCGCCAATCTGCTCGCGCTGTGGCGACTCCACGGTGTCGACCACGCGATGCGCGCGGCGTGGGAACAGGGTGTCATCCTCGGCGGGGTCTCTGCGGGCAGTGTCTGCTGGCACGTGGGCGGCACCACCGACTCATTTGGTCCAACCCTGCAGCCCGTCACCAACGGTCTCGGATTCTTGCCGTACGCCAATGGCGTGCACTACGACTCCGAGGCCCAGCGGCGACCACTACTACACACACTGATGCGCGAAGATGTGTTGCCACCACGGGCCCACGCGACCGACGACCATGTGGGCATCTGGTACGAGGGCACCCAGCCGACGTCGGTCGTCGCCGACATGGCGATTGACCCAGATGCGGGGGCAGCCGCGTACCGCGTGGAGTTGATCGATGGTGACGTCGTCGAGACCCGCGTCGGAGTGGGGCGAAATTTCAGCTAGAGGACGTCAGTGCCGGTCCGGGCAGTGACCGGCGAATCTCAGCGCTGCGTTCATTGAGTGGCTCCGAGCGGGCCAGTGCTTCTGAAGATCCGCACGTCGTGAGCCAGTTGGCGAGCAGCGAGTAACCGTCCTGGGTCAGGACTGATTCGGGATGGAACTGCACGCCTTCGAGCGGCGCGTCGCGATGGCGCATGCCCATGATCAGATCGCCGCAGCGCGCCGTGACCGCGAACACATCAGGCAGTGACTCCGGCGAGACCACGAGCGAGTGGTAGCGACCCGCGACGAGCGGCGACGGTACGCCGGCAAAAACGCCGGTGCCGTTGTGCTCGACCAGGCTGGAACGACCGTGGATCAGTTCCGGTGCCGGAACGATGCGTGCGCCGAAGGCCTCACCGAGCGCTTGGTGTCCGAGACAGACGCCGAGCATCGGCAACGAGGACGTGAAGCAGTGCATCACGATCTCGATGCAATTGCCGGCCGTGCTGGGATAACCCGGTCCGGGCGAGATGAGCACGCCGTTCAGATCCATGGCCGCCACATCGTCGGCACCGACCTCGTCGTTGCGTGCGACAGTTACGCTCGCACCGAGCTCACCGAGGTACTGCACGAGGTTATAGACAAAGGAGTCGTAGTTGTCGACCACCAGGATGTGAGGGCTCGTCGCCATTCAAGGATTCTATGATGGTTGGCCCCATTCACTAACCTTTCTTGATGGCCGTCATCGACCTGCAGGAATTTCTTCGCCTGACCCAGTCCGACTACAACGTGGTGCCGCTGCACGAAACGTTGCAGCTCGACCGAGAGACGCCGGTATCGCTCTATCAGCGATTCAATAAGGGTCGAGCAATATTTCTCTTAGAGAGCGCGGCCCTCGGTGACGAAACGGGACGGTACTCATTCATTGGCCTCGATCGAAAGTGGCGAGTGACCACCGAGGGCGCGACGACGGTGGTCCAAGGAGTCGATCCCGGCGACATTGGTGGCCAAGGTCCGCTGGAAGTCTTGCGTGCGTTGCTCAGCCACTATCGGACCTACATTCCCGCGGATCTGCCAGATTTCTTCGGCGGGACCGTGGGGTTCGTCACCTACGACTACGTGCGCCGCTTGGAGCGACTGCCCCGGGTCGGCGTCGAAGGCATGTGGCCGGACGTCGACTTCTCTTTTCCCGGTGCCGTGTTGATTTGTGATCACCTGCGTCACTCGACCACCGTGGTCGTCAACGCCGTCGTCGAGTCGGGCGATGACAACCGCGACGTCTACGCGACGGCGTCGGCGCAACTGCGCGACATCATTGACGTGCTGATTTCACCGCCGCCACGTGCCGACGACGCCACCGAACGCCTGGTCGCGACGGCACCCAGCGCCAAAACCTCGATTGACATTCGTTCGATTGCCGCCAACCTTTCAAATTTCTCCCAGGCCGACTACGAGCACGTCGTGGTACGGGCCAAGCAGTACATCTACGCGGGCGACGTTTTCCAAGTCGTGCCCAGCCAGCAGTTCCGCCGGCCCACCTCGGTCGACCCGCTCACGCTCTATCGCGTGCTGCGAGCGCTCAACCCGTCTCCCTACATGTACCTGCTCGACACGGGTTCAAGTCAGATTGTCGGCGCGTCACCCGAGATGCTGGTGCGCGTGCACGGCAGAGTCGTGAGCACCCGTCCCATCGCGGGCACCAGACCACGCGGGCACACGCCGGACGAAGACGCGACGTTAGAAGAGGAGATCCTGCACGACGATAAGGAGATTGCCGAGCACGTCATGCTGGTCGACCTGGGTCGCAACGACGTGGGACGAGTCGCCGCACCGGGCACCGTGCGCGTCGAGCGACTGGCGCACGTTGAACGTTTTTCGCACCTCATGCACCTCGTGTCCCAAGTGTCGGGCCAGTTGGCCGAGGGCCTCGACGCGTTCGATGCCTTTAACGCTCTTTTTCCCGCGGGCACGCTGAGTGGTGCGCCCAAGGTGCGCGCGATGGAACTCATCGACGAATTCGAACCGGTGCACCGCGGTCCCTATGGCGGCGCGGTCGGGTATTTCTCGCTTTCCGGTGACGCCGACTTTGCCATCACCATTCGCACCCTCTCCCGCTCCCCTGCTCGCGCTCGAGATTGTCGATCCCCACCGCATCTGAAGCAAACGAATCGCCCGCCTTGTGCGTACGTGAATTGTCACACCGCTTCAATGGGACCAACGACCCTAGTCGCGCCCATCGAGGTCGACAACACTTGAATATACGATTAAATATCTAGGAACGGGTCGACATGAGCGAAGCACATCCCCGTAGCACTCGGGAGCAGCCCTGGCTTATTCAAGGGGGCATGGGCATCGCCATTTCCGGGTGGCCGCTCGCGCGTGCCGTGGCGCGCGTCGGCCAGTTGGGCGTGGTCTCGGGCACGGCCATCGACAATGTTTTTGTACGTCGCTTGCAAGACGACGGCATTGACGAGGATCTGCAACGCGTCTTGGATAGTTTTCCCCTGCCCTCCGTGGTTGAGCACGTGGTGGAACGATTCGCCCGCTCCAAGCGCCTGCCCACCGAGCCCTACCGCACGCTGACCATGCTGACGCATCGCAACGTGCAACTTTCTCAGGACGTGCTGGTGCTGGCGTCGTTCGTCGAAGTGGCGCTCGCCAAATTGGGACACGATGGCGTTGTGGGCATCAACTTGCTCACGAAGGTGCAGATACCAACAGTGGCGACTCTCTACGGTGCGATGCTGGCCAACGTTGACTACGTGCTCATGGGCGCCGGCGTTCCCACGCACATTCCCGGTCTTCTCGAACAACTGGCGAACGGTCAGACCGTCGACCTCACGCTCGCCACCCTGGGCGACGGCGTTCCCACGACACCACCCATACTCAGCTTCGATCCCTCGCGTTACCACACGAGTGGTTCTCTTCGCCGTCCGAAGTTCATCGCCATCGTCTCGTCGCACGTGTTGGCGACGGCGCTCGCCAAGCGCAGCAACGGTCCGGTCGACGGATTCGTCGTCGAACGGCCAACGGCCGGCGGGCACAACGCGCCGCCGAGAGGCTCGATCACGCTGGACGCGTCAGGCAGCCCCGAATACGGTGAACGTGACGAAGTCAACTTTGAGGTGATGCGTCAACTGAACATCCCGTTCTGGATTGGCGGCGGCGTCACGTCGCCCGATGGCGTGCGCGCGGCGCGAGCGCTGGGCGCCACCGGCGTGCAGGTGGGCACGCTGTTTGCCTACTGTCGCGAGTCAGGTATGGAGAGCGGCCTTCGAAAAAAGATCATCGCGAGCGCACAGCGCGGTGCTCTCTCGGTGCACACGTCCATGGTCGCCTCATCCACGGGCTATCCCTTCAAGGTCGCGGCGGTCGCCGGAACGATTTCGGATGAATCGCTCTACGAGCAGCGAGAGCGTAAGTGCGACTTGGGCTATTTGCGCGAGGCCTACGTGCGCGAGAACGGAAGCCTGGGCTATCGCTGCGCCGCCGAGCCGGTTGACGCCTACGTACGCAAAGGCGGACTCGTCGAAGACACCGTCGGTTCGATTTGTTTGTGCAATGGGCTCATGGCCACCTGTGGCCTGGCCCAGGTGCGCGACGACGGCCGTGCGGAGTTACCGCTGGTGACGAGTGGGGATTACGTCAACGAGATCCGTCTCGTGGCCAACGGCCACGCCGGCTACGGCGCTGTTGACGTCATCAACTACCTGGCCCCGGGACTCGACGACGATGTGGCCGTCGCGCGCGATCCCGTGAGCGCCAACGAGACGTCCTAGGCAACTTCAATGTCAAGGGTGGCGATGTCCCGTCCCATTAGCCTTCACAACCTTGGCGAGACGACGGCGACGCGGATGCGGGGGGACGTGTGAGCGATCGAGTGGTCGTTATCACTGGAGCGAGCGACGGCATCGGTGCCGCTGCGGCCAGGAGCCTGACGGCACGCGGTGACCGGGTGATCGTCGTGGGCCGCTCTGAAGAAAAGACCCAGCGCATCGCCGTCGAACTTGACGCCCCCTACTACCTCGCAGACTTTTCAAATCTCGACGACGTACGAAAACTCGCGCAACGGCTCAACGCCGACCTAGCTCGCATTGACGTGCTGGCCAACAATGCCGGCGGCGTGATGGGCGGGCGACTGCTCACCGTTGATGGGTTTGAACTCACCATCCAGGTGAACTACCTGGCCCCTTTCTTATTGACACACCTGCTGCTCGATACCCTCGTTGCCTCCAAGGCCACCGTTATCGCGACTTCCAGTCTGGCCAACCGACGTGCGGGCACAATCGATCCCGACGATCTCACCCTCGCCCACGGCTACAGCGCCCAGGATGCGTATTGCAAGGCAAAATTGATGAATATTCTCTTTTCCCAAGAGCTCAACCGGCGCTACCACAAGCAGGGCCTGTCGGCAGTGTCATACCAACCGGGTGTGGTGCGCACAAATTTTTCCAGTGAATTTGGCGGCAGTTTCGCGCTCTTCTACACGTCGTTTCTCAAATACATGTTGCGCTCGCCCGAGAAGGGTGCCGAAACGCTGGTGTGGCTGGCAACGACCACACCAGACAATGACTGGCAGTCCGGTGGGTACTACAAGGATAGGAAGATCTGTCGGGCCAGCCCACAGGCCCAGAACCCGATGTTGGCCGCCCAACTCTGGGACGCTTCGCTCGCGGTCGTCGCGATTAACTGAACACGACCACCAATGTCGCCAACGACTTCGCGACGCGCACCATGTAGGGTGACAACCTAGGGCGCGAATCGACAACGGCAGCGTTTTGCTCTCGACAATTACTCCGGCACGTGACTGGGGATCACGTCACTTCGTTGCCGCAACCTCTTCGAAAGGAAGTCAGTAATGAACGAAACAACGATGTGGAGTCTCATTCACACCGAGCGTGCGCGACTGTGTGACACGCTCGCTTCATTCTCCCCCGAACAGTGGGAGCACTTCACATTGTGCAAGGGCTGGAACGTGCATTCAGTCGCCGGACACGTTCTCGCGGGAGCCGAACAGACCACGGGCGGTTTCCTGACGAGACTGGCCGCCAGTGGATTCCGCTTTAACGTGATGACACAGAACGACGTTGTACGTAACGCGAAGCTGTCGCCCGGCGAGCTCGTGACGAGGCTGCGCGCCACCGTCACCACGACGAATCACCCGCCCGCCCCCATTGCGGCGATGCTGGGCGAAGTTGTTGCTCACGCCGAAGACATCTGTCGACCACTGGGCGTCAATAGCGGCGTTGCCGACGAGGCTTTAATTGCGACCCTCCAAGCGTTCGTCAATACCGGGTTCCCCCTGGGTTCGAAGAAGCGAGTGGCCGGACTCACCATCAGTCCCAACGACCTCGCGTGGTCCCACGGTTCGGGTCCCAAGGTCGAAGGCCCGGGAAAGGCACTCGTGCTCGCGATGGTCGGTAGAACTGCGGTGCTGGAGGACCTTTCGGGTGACGGCGTCGCCGAACTGACACGGCGACTTGGCTAGTCCTCCCCGCTACACCCGCGCGGCAGCGCTGAACTCGTCATACGTCAACGCAATGAACCACGATCACGGCCCGGTGCCGGCCGCGTTGCATGCCCGCGGATCATAGGGCTCGAGCGCTTGACTCGTCGGGTTGGGAGCACTGAAGTCGGTGTTGGTACTCACGCCGGGCGGATCGTAGATTGTCGTCGTCGTGGTACTCGTCGTGGTCGGGGTGACGGAGCTTGTTGTCGTTGACTTTTTGTTTGACTTTTTCTTTGACGTGGTCGTGGTCGACGATTTGAGCGTGGTCGTCGTGGTCGGCCTGACGGTGGCCCTCACTGACAGATCAGTTCCCGTTTCTACCGTGACGGACACGCCCTTGGTGACCATCGCCGGGTCGTAGCCCAAAATTGCGGGGCCCTGTAATTGGTCGAGTACCGCTTGGGCGTCCGCGAGCGCCGGACTGTTCCAGGCGCCGTTGGGCGGTGGCGGCGGACCCCCGTACCAGACAACAGTTTCGCTGACCGAACCGACGGGCACGTCGGCGCCGGTCGAGAGTACGTCAAAGCCCTTGGCGGCGAGTTGGCTCGAGATGAGGGCTGCCTGACTGGCGACCCCGGTGCCGTCTTGGACCGAAATGGTCACGTTCGCCGGCAACGGCAGGAGTTTGCCAGTGAAGATGTTGTTGTCGCTCGCGACCCCGAAAATCTGATTGATGGTGTTAACGCCCGTTGGCTCAATCGGAAACTCGACGTCACCGTAGAGGTAGCCCTGGTACGGGTAGCTGCCCACTTGCACCTCGAGCGTGGGATAGGTGAGTTGAGGAACGCTGGCGATGTTGGTGTGGGCAAACGTCTTGGCCAGACTGACCATTTCGCCTTCGCTGAATCCGGTGTCCACAGTGAGATCGGGTAACACCGCCGTCGCGAGATTCTGGTCGACCAGCGGGTTGCCGAGTCCTCTCGCCGCCACCTTGGCCGCGAGCACCCGCAGGAATTCGTGCGTGCGCCGGATCCGTGCGAGGTCCGAAAGCCCCTCCTGGGGCCAGCTTCGGGGATCGTGATTAGTCGAGACGGGCTGAATCTGCAAGTGCCGGGCCCGTACGACCTGGAGGGCGCGAACGCCATTGAGCAAGTAGCAACCGGGCCGCTCAATGTTAAGGCCGGAGTCCGCGTCGAAGATCGGCACAGGAAAGTACATGCGCACGCCACCGAGCGCATTGACCACGTCGGCAAAGGTATCAAAGTTGAGTTCCACGTAGTGATTGATGGGGATGCCAAAGTCCTCTTCAATGGCCGCGACCAACTGGCCCGGTCCCTCGTAGAGTGCGGCGTCAATCTTGTTCGCGCCGAGAGTGCGGGCATTCGGGATGAAGAGGTCTCGCGGAATCGAGAGCAGCGAGACCGCACCCGTGGCCGGGTCGAGATGCACGATCATGTCGATGTCACTGTTAACGCCGGTGACGCCTTGGGAACACAGTCCGTAGGCCACGCTCTGTACCTTCAGTCCGCACCGGGTGGTCGAACCAACGAGCAGGATGTTCTCGTTCGCCCCGGGCTTGGGCGGCGGCTGCACGTGATGCACGACAGTCCGTTTCACCAGTGAACCGAGGTAGTAATAGTCGGCGACAAGGCCGCCGGCAACCAACACCACCACGAGCACAACGGCGATGATGCTGCGGCGAATCCAGATGAATCGACGCGTGTGTGACTTTCGGTGGTTCCCGCCCTTTGAGCGGCGACGTTCGGCCCGGGACGACGACACCGCACCATGGTCAATCGAGTCACTGGGCTCTGGGCCGTCGAGACCCTCACTACCATCGTCTTGGGCCACCGCTGAATTCTATCGGCGCCAATATGGCGGCTTCATGTTGCGGCACGCTGCGTGTCGTGCGTACGTCGATCCATTTCCCAGAGCGCGCTCGACCCGCTGTGTCCTTCGGCTGCGATCTCGCGCTGCACTTGACCGAGGGATCTGAAACCTAGTTTTCGTGGCACGGCGGCACTGGCCTCATTGGTCGCGTCCATACTGATTCGAATTTTTGTAATGATCGAAATGTTCGCAAAGCCCGCGTCGACGAGTGCCCGTGCAGCCGCCGACGCGTAGCCCCGCCTCGTGCGGTCCGAGCGCACCCAATAACCGATTTCCAAGGCACCGGTGTCGGAGGCGAAGGTTCTTCTGAGCCCGGCACTGCCCACGAGTTCGCCCGACGCGCACTCAAAGAGTGAGTAACCCCACCTTTCGTCCGCGTCGAACGCCGACTCATCTTCGATCAAGAACGTGAGCATTGCCTCACGAGTGGGCATGGTCTGACACCAAACCATCCACCGATGGAGTTCGTCGAAACTTGCCGTTACCGCATCCATGATCTCGTCAACGAAATTACGGCGTGACCTGCGAAGCTGGAGGGCCCCGGCGATCAGTTCATCTGGTAGCAGGGCCACCGCCTCAGTATCGCACCGGACGCGGCGATCTAGCTGGTCCAGCCGTCCGTCGTCGGGCTCGAAGTCGGCGTCGCGGCGCCACCGGTCGCAGCGACGCCCGTCAACGCTGGCATTGAAAAGTAAGTGTTCTCACACGCCGCCGGTGCACTCGCGGTCATCGATGCGTCATTGGTCAACGTCACCGTGAGCGTGCCATTCGCCGCA
>JBEKQN010000140.1:0-6100 GCA_049519675.1 Acidimicrobiales bacterium
GTTTTCCCACCACGCGCTAGCGAGCGGCGCGCGCGATGAATCACGCCGCGCACTGGTTCTACGTAGGGCTCAAAGAAGCCGGGGCCATGGTCTGGATGACGTGGTGGCCGCTCGTCTTTGGCTTCACGTTGTCGGGCCTGGTGCAAAGTTTTCTTCCGCGCGACGGGCTGCGCCACCAACTCGGAACGACGAACGCGACATCGGTGACCAAGGCGTCGCTCCTAGGTATCATCTCCTCCTCGTGTAGCTACGCCGCGAGCGCCATGGCCCGCGCCCTCTTCGCTCGCGGGGCCTCGTGGACCAATTCCGTGATCTTCATGGTGGCCTCCACCAACCTGGTCATTGAACTAGGCATCGTGCTGTATCTCTTGTTGGGATGGCAGTTCGTGGTGGCCCAAATCGTTGGCGGCGTCGTGATGATTGGTGCGCTGGCCCTGCTCGCTCATCTTTTCTTCTCGCGCTCCCGACAGGAGGCGCTGCGCCAACGAGTGCTGGAGGATTCACCGCCCCCGTCGATCTCTTCGACGCAGAGCTGGCGCCAACGATTTAGTGAACGCCATAACTATGAACGCGCGGCCCACTATACGATCGGTGACATCACCATGTTGCGCAAGGAACTGCTCGCCGGGTTCTTGGTGGCCGGCTTCATCACCGTGCACGTTCCCACCTCGTGGTGGTCACACTTGTTCTTCTCGGGACACGGTTGGCTGACCGTGGTCGAAAACGTCGCGGTGGCCCCGCTACTGGCCGTCGTCTCGTTTGTCTGTTCCGTTGGCAATATTCCGTTGGCCGCGGCGTTGTGGTTTCACGGCGTCGCCTTTGGCGGCGTCATCAGTTTCATTTTCGCGGACCTGATCACGCTGCCGCTGTTGCTGATCTATCGCCGCTTCTACGGCACGTCCTCGACAAGGCGACTCTTCTTCCTGTTGTGGCTGGTCATGAGCGGCGGCGGTCTGCTCATTGACTTGCTCTTCAGCGCCGTGCACCTGCTGGCGCACAATCGTCACACCGCGGCCATGAGCGGACAGTTCTCCATGGGCATCACGCTGTACCTCAACATCGCCGCGGCACTACTGCTCGTGTTTCTGTGGCTCGCCAGTCGGCGCGGCGAGAACACAGCGCGAGATCCCATCTGCGGAATGACGGTTGACATCAGCGCGCTCGTCGCCACTCGTCATCACGATGCTCACCAGTACTACTTCTGTTCCCAGCGCTGCGCCGAGAAGTTCGACAGCCAGATCCTTACCGGCACGCCGAGCGAATCATCAACGTTCGACCGCATCGACCCGGTCTGTTTGATGACGGTTGACTCGCGCACCGCCCTCAACGCCATCGGTCCCGACGCCGCGACCTACTATTTCTGTGGTGAAGGGTGCCGCACGGAGTTTCTCGCGAGCCCCGCGTCGCACCACCGCCGCTAAACGAGGTAGTCATCATGAGCAAGCAACACACCAGCGTGCGGTCCTACGGCGTACTGGTGAACGAAGGTCAAGTGGCACTCGTGCGTTCGAGTAACCCCCGCCACGACCCGCCGCTATGGTGGCTGCCGGGCGGCGGCATTGACTTCGGCGAGGCACCCGAAGACACCCTGGTCCGCGAGTTCTTCGAAGAGACAGGGCTGGTGGTGCGCGGTCCGCAGTTACTCGACGTCACGAGCGATGTGCGCCACCGCGACAACGGCGACCGGGTCCACACGGTGCGCATACTCTTCACGGTGGAGCTAGCGGGCGGCGAACTCAGCCACGAGGTGCACGGCACGACCGATCACGCCGCGTGGTTCGCGCTCTCGGCGCTCCCAACGATCAATGTGGCCGAGTACGCGCTTGACGCGATTCACTCAGCGTTGGCGAAATAACGCTGCTGCATCTCTCGCTTTAAGAACTTGCCGGCTGGGTTTCTCGGCAAAGGCTCGTTGGTGAAAGCAACGCGCGTAGGCACCTTGAAATTCGCCAGTCGAGTTTGCAAGTAGCGGCGCAGCTCGTCTTCGTTGAGCGACGCTCCGGGCTTTAACATCACGGCGCAGGCCACTTCTTCACCGAGCCGCTCGTCACTGACGCCAAAGACCGCTGCTTCGTAGACCGCGGGCAGTTCGTAGATGGCGGCTTCGACTTCCGCCGAGTAGACATTCTCGCCCGCGCGCAGAATCATGTCCTTCACGCGGTCTTCTATGTAGAGGTACCCATCGTCGTCGATACGACCGAGGTCACCGGTGCGTAACCAACCGTTCACGATCGTGGCGGCGGTGTCCTGGGGCCGATTCCAATAGCCGCGAATCAGCGTGGGTGACTTGAGCCAGAGTTCGCCGTGCTCGTTGCGCCCTAGCGTCTCGCCCTGTTCGTCACGAATCTCGACGTCCACGACGATGTTGGTCGTGTTGCCCGTGGAGGTGGGATGACTCACGTAGTCGTCGCCGTAGATGCCGATGCCGAAGGCGTTCGTTTCGGTCATGCCGTAGGCCAAGGAGGGCCGACCCTGGGAGAAGGCGTTCTCCACCCGCGCCACCAATGCCGGTGGGGATGGCGCCCCACCGCCGCCCACGGCGGTGAGCGAACTCGTGTCGTACTTGGCGAAGTTGGGGCTCTCGAGCAAGTCCCACGACTGAGTCGGCACGCCGATGAAATTGGAGACCCTGTGGCGTTCGATGAGTTCCAAAGCTCGTTCCGGTTCCCAGCGATACATCATCACCAATTTGAGGTGCCACGAAAAACATCCCATCATCACCGCAATGCACCCCGTGACGTGAAAGAGCGGCACGATGAGGATGAAGCTTGGTTGAACCCCCGAACCGGATTCCGCTGGTCCGCGTCGAGCGCCGTTGATCGTCGACGACGAGAGGAACGCCATGATGGTCTGGCAAATGGCGCCGTGCGTGGACACCGCGCCCTTGGGAAAGCCGGTGGTGCCCGAGGTGTAGAGAATTGTCGCATCGGTGTCGGGTCCTATTTCCACCACGGGCATCGATTCGCCGCGAACTAGCACGTCATTCCACAACTCGACGCCGTGAGCCACGGGTTGGAGTTCGTCCAAGCGCACACCCAGGATCGGTACGCCCGCGCGCTGGCAGACCTCCTGGGCGCGGAAGATTCGTTCGGTGTCCGCCACGAGCAGTGACAGCCCCGAATCGTTGATGGCGTACTCCAGTTCGTCTTCGGTCCACCAGGCGTTGAGTGACACCGAGATGGCGCCGACCGAGAGGATGGCCGCGAAGGAAATCACCCATTCGGGTAGGTTGCGCATGGCAATACCCACGCGGTCGCCCACTTTGATTCCGTAATGGTGCACCAAGGCGTATCCCAGGGCGTCGACGTCGGACATCACCTCGCCAAAGGTCCACTCTTCGTCTTCGTACACGAGGAACGTCGTGTCGAGACCTCGCGACGACGCAAAAAAGTCGCGAACGGTGTCGGGCGCGTTCTTAAAGACGCGATTCGTCACGCCGTGGGACTCGGTCTCAATGATTTCAAAGGGTTGACCGGGCGCGGAGATCGTCGCGATCGCTTCCTTGATACTGAGTGGCACGGGTCCCCTTCCGGTAAACAAATCCTAGACAGAGAGGCCTACGTCAAGGATTCATTGCTAGACCGGTGGCGTGTCCAACGTTGATTCAAGAGGTGTGACGGCGTGATTCGCTTCGAGGTGCACGTGCATCCCGGTTCGCGCACCAGTGTCGCCGGCGGCTCACACGGCGGCGCGCTTCGCGTACACGTGCGCGCCCGAGCCATTGACGGCGCCGCCACGAGCGAAGTTCTCGTCGTAGTGGCCCGCGCGTTTGGCGTTCGTCTGAGCTCGGTCACGTGCGTTCGCGCCACGAAATCACACACGAAGACCATCACCATCGAGGGCGATGACGAAGCGCTATCGGCGCATCTGGCATATTTGCTGGCAACCTAATACGGACCCACCAGGGTCGAACCGAATTTAGGTGAGAACGGGCTTCGCGCCAGCGAGTCGTTGGGCCATTCGTTCTACCGAAGCCGTAAGTTTGGCGATGGCCGCCTCCAGGTCAATGCGGGCGCGCTCGGCTTCGGGCGACAGGTTCGCCAAGTGATCAACGTCCCACAACGTCAACACGGGATCCAACACGTCCTTGAGGAACTGACTGAGTCCGTAGATTCCCTCGCGCGCGATGCGCACGGCGTGGCGCGTGAAATTAGGAATGCCCGATCCGGGCATCGCGAAGTTGCTCGCCTGTTTGGCCGCGGCGATCATCATCGCCGAGGGGTCAATGGCAAATCCGGCCAAGGCCAAGTCGCGGTAGAAGAGATAGTGCTTCGTCTCGTCGCCCGCGATGAGAGCCAGCACGTTGCGTCCCATCTTGTCGAACTTGGGCAGGTGGGCGCCGGTGTTGCGGTGCGCGATCTGCGTCGCGCGCTCCTGGAAGGACACGTAGCAGATGAGGTCGGCCAGCGTTTCGGGATGCGGCACGTCCGCCTTGAACATCTGGACCCGTCGACCCTCTTCGAGCATGACGGGATCAATACAGCGCGTAATGTGAACCCAGTCGCGCATCACCATGGCGTGGCGGTTCTCCTCCATTGTCCACTGATGATTCCAATCGAGTATCGGGTGGCCGGCGGGCGCGTGGGCCAGCAATTCGCTGGTGTAGTACGGCAGGTTGTCCTCAGTCAGCAGATTGACGTAAATCGAACTGCGCACCCCCGGCGCCAAGGGATAGTTCTCCGCGGACCACGGATGATCGGCGAAATTCTCTCCCTGGCCCCAGTCGATCTGTTCGTGGGGGAACCAGAGGCGAGGGGCCTCTAGGTGGCGATTGAACAGTCGCTCCACGTCGGGGGCAATCTCGGTCAATAAATCAGTATCACTGTTAGGTAAACGCTTCAAATTTTTCTGGACCTTTCCGGTCGCGAACTGCGCTACAGCAACTCCAAGCGTAACCCCCGTGCGAATTGTAGAGGAAAGTGATCGTTCCTGATTTACATACCTTGTGAAAGAGTGAACATGGGCCTCAGTAGCCTTTATCATCTATGAAACTTTTCGACACGCTAGTTCCCGCGGACTTCCGCGCGGTGCTCAGCAAACCGCTGAAGCGTTTCTACCTCTGCACGACGCTCAGCTGCGTCGGCGGCGGGCTCACCCTCTCACTCTTCGTGGTGTACCTGCACGACGTGCGCCACGTCTCCATAACCTTCGCGACGCTGCTGCTCGCCGCGACCGCCGTCGCCGGACTCGCCGTCAGCCCCATATTGGGTACGCTCGTCGACCGATTCGGTCCGGTCGCGATCATCGTGCCGATGTTCTTGTGTGAGGCGGGTTCGCTGGTACTCTGGGCCTACGCCAGCCACAAGTCAGAAATCATCCTGGCCGCGCTGCTGCTCACCTTCTTTGGCGGCGGGACCTGGGGTCCGGGCAGCACCCTCATGAGCCGCCTGGTTCCCGAAGAGCACCGTCAGCGGGCCTTCGGCATCAACTTCATGCTGGTCAATCTCGGCATCGGGCTTGGCGGGCTCATTTCGGCAACCATCGTCGACCTGCATCACCCGTTCACCTTTACGGTGCTGTACCTGCTCAACGCGGGCATGTGCACGTGCATTGCCATGCTCTATCTCACGCTGTGGAGCTACGGGCACCGCGTCATCGAAGAGCACGAAGACCCCAAGACTCGTGACGAAGGCTGGCGCGAGGTGCTGCACGATCGGCGCCTGATGTACTTCATCGGCGCCTCGCTCGTCATGCTGATCGGCGGTTACGGCTCGCAAGAGGCGGGCTTCAGCCTCTTCGTTGTGAACAACCTGCACATGTCGGTGCACATCATTGGCGTGATTTTCTTCTTCAACACCTCGACCATCGTGTGCGCCCAGCTCTACATCCTCAATCGCATTCAGGGTCGCAGTCGCGCCCGGGTCATGGCGACCGCCGGCGTGCTGTGGTCCAGCTTCTGGTTGATCCTCTTCATCTCGCTGCACTTGCCCGCGGTGCTCGCCGTCATCTCGATCTGTGCCGCGATGTCCATCTTTGCCGTGGGCGAGACCATGATGTCGCCCATCGGCCCCGCGCTCGTGAACGAGCTGGCCCCCGAGCACTTGCGTGGGCGTTACAACGCCGCGTCCGGATTGACCTGGGCGCTGTCGGGTTCGTTAGC
>JBEKQN010000141.1:0-6013 GCA_049519675.1 Acidimicrobiales bacterium
CAACGCCGATTGCGTCAACGTGCAGCACGAATTCGGTCTTTACGGCGTCTGGAAACCGCAGCTAGACAAGAACGGAGAGCCTGACGGCGAGTACACCTACGACGATTACCTCTCGGTGTTCTTGCAGGAACTTAAGAAACCCGTGGTGACCACCTTGCACACGGTGCTGCCCAAGCCCAACGCCGCCATCCGCAAGACCATCCGCTCGATCAGTGACCTCAGCGATGAGCTCATAGTGATGGCCGAGACCGCGGTGACGCTGCTGCATACCGACTACGGCATCGTCGCGCCCCCGCGAGTGATTCCCCACGGCACGCCCTCGATCGTGCCCCACGGTCGCGCCACGTTCAAGGCCAAGATGGGGGTCAAAGGTCGCAGTTTGATTTCGACCTTTGGCTTGGTCGATCCTCGAAAGGGACTCGAGTTCATGATCGAGGCCATGCCCAAGATCGTCGCCGAGCACCCCGATGCGCTCTATCTCATCGCGGGCCGGTCGCACCCCGACCTACTTCGAGATCAAGGCGAGGAGTACCGCAACAGCCTCATTGCGCTGACCAAGTCGCTCGGTGTGAATGAGCACGTGGCCTTCATTGACCAGTACATGACCCAGCACGACATCATTGAATTGCTGCTCGCGACCGACGTCTACGTGACGCCCTACCTCGACCCCAACCAGATCACGAGCGGCACGCTGTCCTACGCGCTGGGTGCCGGCAAGGCAATTGTCTCGACCAAGTACTTGCACGCGGTCGAGGCACTCGATGAGGGTCGCGGCACGCTGGTTGACTTTAAGGACTCCGAGCAACTCGCCCACGCGGTAAATGCCATCCTGGGTAATCCCGAGGTGAAGCAACAGATGGAACAGTCCACCTTTGCGTACGCGCGCGAAGCCACGTGGCCGCGCGTCGGCGAGGCCTTTCTTTCGATTGCCACCGAGATGGTGGCGGACCACAAGGCGCGCACGCTCAGCCAGAAGGGTGGCGAGCGCAAACGGTCGTCGGATCTCGGTCGAAGGGTGGCGAACAATCCAATCATCAGTGTTCTAGAAGTGACGCCGTCACGTCCCGGTATGGAAGTCATGTCGGTGACTAACGCCGCGGCCGCCCAGGTGGGCGACGAAGTGGTGTTGTTGCTGCGAGTGAGCGAGCGCCCGATGCCGGGGGTCGATCCACCCGAGAATGCGTTGACCCTCGACCTCACGGTGTCCGATCCACGGGTCCAGTCACTCGGTGAGGGGTACCTCAGTGACGACGTTGTCTCCTTTGCCTACTTCGACATGTCCAGTTCGCCGTCGCGCGTCGTTGACGTTTATCTCCCGCGAGCGCTCCCGGGGCTGGACCTCAGTGATCCGCGTCGCATTAGGTTTCACCACCCGACCGGTGGGTTCAGCGCTGCGACTGACGACTTCAATGACTTCCTCACCCAGATGTCACACCTGCGCGTCGCGCGCAGTCGTGACGGCCTGCACTTCGTGGTCGACGAGAAGCCCTCAGTGCTGCCGGTCAATCACTTTGACGAATACGGCTGCGAAGACCCGCGCGCCACCTTCGTTGACGGCGCCTGGCAGATTACGTACGTCTCGGTCGGTCGTATCGGGATCACCACGAGTCGTCTGACCACCACCGATTTCACTTCCTTCGAGCACAAGGGCGTCATGTTCCTGCCCGATCACAAGGACGTGGCGCTCTTCCCCGAGAAAATTGGGGGCCGCTACGCCGCGTTGACGCGACCCATGCCACAATCCTTCGGTCGCACCGTTGGCACGTGGATCGCATTTTCGGATGACCTGGTGAGTTGGGGCGATCACCGTCCGGTCGCGCGACCTCGGCCGGGACTGTGGGATGAGTTACGCATCGGTGCCGGTTGCGTACCAATTCGCGTGCCGGGAGGGTGGTTGGAGATCTATCACGGCGTCAACCGCGACTCCCAGTACGCGTTGGGCGGAATGTTGCTTGACGCCGACGACCCGTCGATAGTGCTCGCGCGCTCGTCCGAACCCATCCTGGTGCCGACCGACACGTACGAGACCACGGGCAACCTCAAGAACAACGTCTTCGCCTGCGGACACGTGGGAATCGATGCTGGCTCGGACGCGATCCGCGTCTACTACGGCGCGGCCGGCAGTGCCATAGCGGCCGCGGACTTTCACGTCGACGACATTCTGGACCAACTGCATCCGTGCTGAGACAGATCGCCCGTCTGGGGCACGCCGTACCGTCGATCTCGTCACGCGCGTGGGCGGTCGCGGTCTACGCCAGCGCGGATGACGAGACGGTCGTCGCTCGTGAAGCCGGCTTCGAAGGCGTGGCCTGCGTGGACGACGCCGCGCGCGCGCTGGAGTTGTACTGCGAGTTGTGGTCGCGCACTCGTCTTGACTGGACGCTCGCCTGGTGCGAGGGCCTTCTCGACTTCGTGCTGGCGATGCAGGACGAAGATGGACGATGGGTCAATTTCATCCGTGACTGGCAGGGCACGCCAAATCGGGTCGGCCGCACGTCCGTGGCGGGCGGCGGGTTTTGGCAGGCGCGGGCCATGCTGGCCCTCGCCAAAGCGGCGCTCGTATTCGACGACCCACGTATTGGTGACGCGCTAGCGAGGGGGCTGCCCCACTTGACCGATAACCCTGCGCCGCCTGACGTGCGTTGCCTGCACGTGCTGACGGTGCTCGCACTGCAGGCGCGCGATGAACGCGATGACCTGCGTCGCGTGCTCTCGAGCTGGTGCGATGAATTGGTGGCCTGCTCAGTGGGCGTCGTGCTGATGAACAACTCCCTCGAAGAGGGCGAACCCCACTTGTGGGCGCACTACCAAGAGGCCGCGCTCGCCGACGCCAGCGTGTACTTGAATCGGCCCGAACTGCTCGACGTCGCGTGTCGAAGCGCGGACGCGCTCTTCGTCGGCCACGTACGCTCGGGATTCGATCGCCTCCAAACGAGTCCCTACGATGTTGCGGCATCGTACGATGCCATGAGGCATCTCGCTGATGCCAGTGTCGACAAAAAGTATGAAGAGCTGGCCATTGAGGCGCGTGACTGGTTTGGTGGGCGCAATCCTGCGGGGCTACCAGTCTATGACCGTGCGAAGGGTCGCGTCGCCGACGGCATCGATGACGGACAATTGAACGACCATTCGGGCGCCGAATCGAATATCGTCGCGGCACAAACGTTGATGAACGAGGTTAGCGAACTCGCGAAAACGCTTGACGTGAAAGACGTCGCCGGTCCCGGTTGGACGTAAGTTGTCTGGGCGTTGTGAAGGCCCGGGACTAGCCTTTTCTCCACCGCCGCACGGCGGCAACTCATCAAAAGTCGGTGAAGAGATCAGCGCTAATGGATGACCTAGATAGTCGTATTTCAAAGGAAATGCCCTCGCGGCAGGATACCCTTACCCTTGATTCCCAGGGGGTGTTGGGGGATCTGGCGGCGACCAAAAAGCGTGCCGACAACGACCATCAAAGTCTCCTCGATTCGCTCATTAGTTCGGATCAATTCCTCGATTCGCTGCCCGCGGGCCTCATCCTTCAAGACGCCCAGGGCCGTCTGGTTGACTGCAACGATCTGGCGGCCGCCATCCTGGGCGCGTCACGCGAGGAGCTCTTGCGTCGCGTGTCCGATGACCCCGAATGGAACTGTGTGCGCGAGGACGGATCAGCGTTCCCGCACGATGAGCAGCCGGCCAACGTGACGCTTCGCACGGGTGCACCGTGCTCGAACGTCGTCATGGGCACCAATAATCAGCGCCAATCTCGGCGCTGGGTGTCAATCAATACGTTCCAGGTCGACCTTGAGCAAGGTCCACCAGGGGTAATTTCATCGTTCGTTGACATCACGAGCCAACGCCGCAAGGACCGTTCACTCAAGCTATTGACTGAAGTGAACCGCGTGATGATGTTTGCTCACGACGAATCGAGTTGCTTCGAGCAATTGTGCCGCGTACTCGTTGAGCACGGTGACTACGCCCTGGCGTGGATTGCCATCGTCTCTAACGGCGAGGACGGCGGTGAAGTGGGTGGCGTGAACGTCGCCACCGCCGCGGGAGCGACTGACTATCTCTTTGACGACATTGAGGGGTGGTGGGGCTCGACGGAGAGCGGGAAAGGTCCGCCGGGGATTGCGTTGCGCACGGGCGAAACCCAGGTGGTCAACGATTTGGCCCAACACGGGTGGACCGAGCGGTTCCGGTTACGCGCCGCAAAATACGGACTCGGCTCGCTCGCCTGCATACCGTTCAACTTCGGCGACCGCGGTGCGACGCTCAACGTCTACGACCGGAACCTCTTCAATTTCGACGAGATGACGGTCATGGGTCTCGAGGAGACCGTGCGCGAAGCCGAGTTCGGCATCTCTCACGTGCGCTCGGTCCAGCGCACTGAGGCTGCCCTTGAAGAGACGACCGAAGCCATTCACGCGCTGCGCGCGACCGAGAAGGCCCGGGCCGAAGCCGAAGAGCGTTTCCGTCTCGCGTTCGAGAACAACATGGCCCCGATGCTCACCAGTGACCTGGAGCATCGAGTGACGGCCGCGAACGAAGCCTTCTGTGAAATGGTCGGGCGCACCAAGGATGAGCTCATTGGCTTCACTACGGACGATTACACCTTCCCCGAAGATATCGGCATTACCGAAGAGAATCAACTTCGACTGACGTCGGGTGAAGTCGATGAGGTGCGCTACGTGAAGCGTTACGTGCGCAGGGACGGGCGGGTCATCTTTGTCGAGGTCTCGAAGTCGCCGGTGTACGACGTGGCGGACAACGTGCTGTACTTCGTGGTCTCACAACGTGACATCACCGAGGAGCGAATGCTGACCGACCAGCTCTCGCACCAGGCGCTGCACGATCCGCTCACGGGCCTCGCGAACCGCGCCCTCTTCGAAGACCGGCTCACCCAGGCGCACCTGCGGTCAATTCGGGTGGGCGACAAGGGAGCCGTGCTGCTCGTAGACCTCGATGACTTCAAGGGCGTCAACGACTCGTTCGGACACCTCGTTGGCGACCGATTGTTGATGGCGGTGGCCCGCCGATTAGAAGGGGTGACGCGGGCCACGGACACCATTTGTCGTTTCGGGGGCGACGAATTCATCTACCTGGCTGAGAGTGTGAAATCCGAGATCGAGGCCGATCACGTCGCCGTGCGCCTGCTCGCGGCCCTCAGGGAACCGTTCATCATTGACGGCTTGCACATCGAACAGCACGCCAGCGTGGGCGTCGTTGTCTGGGACGAGACGAGTCTGGGCTATAACGAAATCGTCCACGAGGCCGACCTCGCGCTCTACGAAGCCAAGCGCGAGGACAAGGGTCACCACGTCGTCTTCACCCCGGGCATGCACGAGCAGTCCGTCAATCGTTTTGCGCTCATCAATGACCTGCGCCACGCACTCAGCGCGAAGCAGATCACGATGAACTACCAGCCCATCATCGACCTCACGACCACCAAGGTCATTGGCTTTGAAGCGCTCATGCGTTGGCAGCACCCCACCCGCGGGCCGGTGGCGCCCGACGTCTTCATTCCCCTGGCCGAGCAGAGTGACCTGATTCTCGAGCTCGGCGCGTTTGCTCTGCACGAAGCGCTCGGCGCGGCGAGCTGCTGGCCCCTACTCGCCGATAACGGATCGGCACCGTACGTCACGGTCAACCTTTCGGCCCATCAGTTCCGCGACCCCAACCTCACCAAGTTGATCGAGGTGGAGCTACGCGAGAGCAAACTACCCCCGGACCGTCTCGTGATCGAGATCACCGAGAGCGTGACCTTGCTCTACGTGGCCGAGACGTTAAGCGTCATGGAAGACCTCAACGCGATGGGCGTGAGTTTTGCCCTGGACGATTTCGGCACCGGCTATTCGTCGCTCTCGTACTTGGCGCTCACCCACCCCAAGATCATCAAGATCGATCAGTCGTTCGTGAGCCCCGCCGTCGAGAGCCTGCGCAATGACGCGCTGCTAGAAGCAATTGTCATGCTCGGTCAGAAGCTCGATATGACCATGGCTGCCGAGGGCATCGAAACGCCGTCGCAACTGGC
>JBEKQN010000142.1:0-5994 GCA_049519675.1 Acidimicrobiales bacterium
TCGCGGGCCTGCTCCTGTCCCTCGGAGCGCTCGGTGATCGGGCCGGTCGAAAATGGGTGTTCATTGGCGGCCTCGTGGTCTTCGGCGGCGGTTCGGCATTCGCGGCATGGTCGCCGACGCCGGACGTCTTGACCGTGGCGCGCGCGAGCATGGGCGTGGGCGCGGCCGCACTGATGCCCTGCACGCTCTCGATCCTCACCAATGTCTTCACGACCGAGCGCGACCGCGTTCGAGCCATTGGGATCTGGTCCGGGACCACGGGCATTGGCGTCGCTCTGGGGCCGATCTTGGGAGGATTTCTGCTGTCGCACTTCTGGTGGGGCTCGGTGTTCCTGGTCAACGTGCCCATTGCGGCGCTGGGCGTCATCGGGGCAATCTGGCTCGTACCGAATTCGAAGAACCCGCTCTCATCGCGCCCTGACGCGATCGGCGCGTTCTTGTCGATGCTCGGACTTGGCCTACTTCTATGGGGCATCATCGAGGCGCCGGGGCGGGGATGGACATCGCCGGCCATCGTGGGTTCCTTGACGGCCGCCCTGGTACTGGTGGTGGGCTTCATTGTCTGGGAACGTCGGATTGATCACGCGATGCTGCCCCTTCGCTTATTCGCCAGCCGCCGCTACAGCGTGGCGATTTCGGCCCTGGCCCTGGTGCTCTTCGGATTGCTCGGAATGTTCTTCCTCTTCACCCAGTACCTGCAGTTCGACTTGGGCTACAGCCCGCTGGCCGCCGGGGTTCGCATCATCCCCGTCGCGGCGGCGCTGCTCGTCATCGCGCCACTCTCCGTGCTCGTCGCTCGCGCGGTCGGGACCAAGGCCGTCGTGGCCACGGGCCTCGCCCTGGTGGCCGTGGCCTTTGGCCTCCTGTCGCGCACGAGCGTCACGGGCACCTATCGAGACTGCCTCGTGCCCTTCATCATTATCGGTGTCGGGGTGGCGTTGTCCCTCGCACCGTGCACGGAGTCGGTTATGGGATCGCTGCCCAGGTCCGAAGCGGGCGTGGGATCGGCGACCAACGACACCGCCATGCAACTCGGCGGCGCGTTGGGCGTAGGCGTACTGGGCTCCGTGCTCGACCTGCGCTACCAGCATCTCATGGCCCACGCGGCCGCACGGGTAGATGTGCCGGCATCGATTCAGAAGCTGATCGAAAGCTCCCTCGGCGCGGCACTCGCCGTGGCCCACCGAGCGCCAAAGAGTCTGGGCGAACAACTCGCGTTGGTGGCACGTCACGCCTTCGTGTCGGGCATGGATGAGGCGTTGCTGATCGCCACCGTGGTGGTGGGTGTAGCCGCCCTCGTTATCGCGGTGATGCTGCCCAACCGTGGCACACTCCCCAACGATTCCGAAGCGAGTTCGATCCCTTGCGAGGAGTGACGGCAATCGAATCATTCTTGAGTTGCGACACCAAGGCAGGTCTAGCGAGCGTGGCCCAAAAGCGGTCCAGCGCCAACGCAACGACGGACGGCTTTGTGCACGAGACGAAATATCGCGTGGCACCAGCGAGCAGTCACGTGCTACTTCGAACGGAACTACGGCTGGTAGACGATCAGTTTGGTCTCGATCCAAATTAGGACTTTCGACCCTACAACCCCGGTCCGGCACTCGCTATTTTCATTTTATGGAGGGCCACTAAGGCTCACGATGGGCCGGTTGCCTTTCAGAGAGCAGGCGAAGAAATGCTGTCAAAGTCTTCCCCAATGGAAAGGGACCTACTAGTACGTTTCGGGCCCCCGTGGGTGTGGGTAGATGAGCTGTTTCGCGATGGCGAAGGGCGTCGGTCCTTCAAGATTGAAGAAACCAAAGATGGCGAGTCAATGGTGATTCGAGCCGAACTGCCCGGGATTGATCCGGACAAGGATGTCACCGTTGAGGTAGTCGAAGATGAGTTGGTTATCAGGGCCCAGCGCGCCGAGACCCATCGGAGCGAGAGCGATCACGTATACCATAGTGAGTTCCGTTACGGTTCGTTTATGAGAAGCATTCCAATTCCCGATGACGTCGACGAGTCCAAAGTCGAGGCAACGTACAAGGATGGCATCCTTGAGGTGCGTCTGCAGTCGAGCGGCGAAGTTGGCGTCAAGGAACCTCACCGAGTGCTTGTAAGTCACGCGTAGAGCTGCGGTAGGCGAGCCAGTCGCCCGGTGCACGAGGGCGCACGAGAAAAGAAGTTCTTTCCGTGCGCCCTCGATAGTCGTTGCCCCTTGCGCAGCGGTTTCGAGCGCCACTCGTTTCACGTAGGCCGCTCATTTTGGGGCGTTCGTTGCCGAGTTGGCACAATTCGCATTCCTGTCGGGAAGGGACGAAGTTCTCACGAGTGCGATTCCGGCGGTGGGCGGGACGGTCTTCCTGGTCTGTCTCCTGGTCCTAAATCGATTACCTAAATTCACGAATTAGTGATCGACGTCGACAAGGTGAGCGAAGCACATAACGACCAAGAATTTGTCTCGCAAAGATTTGATGTATCAGGGGTCTGTTCGTAAGGCTCCGCCCGTCATGTGGCAATGAGTTGACAAAGCCATTTCACCACTGGACCGAATGTCTTCGGCGTTGGAGTGCTGCATCCGTACTCATTCATCGCTGCCCGCCTTCGAAATCGTCTCGTCCTGGGCGTAGGGGCCGTGAGAGAGCAAGGTGGTTGCAACGTGCACTTGCTGGCAATTACGCCGGTGGCGCGGTTGTGGTGGTCGTCACCGGCGTGGTTGTGGTGGTCGTCACGGGCACGGTCGTGGTCGTCGTGGTCGTCGTCGTGGCGTTGTAGCTGGCGAGGTCCTTCACGTACACGGCCTTGGCCTGCAGGTAGGACGCCACCGTCGTTGGCCACGAGGACCATTTGGCTTCGAGTTGCGCGATGGCCGTGGCGTCGAGCTCACTAAGTGGTTCACTGACCGGCGGGGTCGGGGGCACGCTCTGGGTGAAGGCCCAGCCGCAGCCCGGGCCCACGACGTCGCTCGCGGGCACCAGCACCGAGGCGGACAGCGCAATAGTGGGCACGACCGGTGCTACCGGGGCCGTGGTGATCGAACCGGCAGGCGGAGCAATCACCGCGGGCGCGGGACCGTTCAGTAGGGCGAGGTTCGGGCGGGGGACCGACGCCGGAGGACTGACCACGCTGCGGGTCGCGTAGGGGGTGTAGTCCGTCTGGGTGGGGTTGCGTCGCGCGGCCGCCACGGGTGCGACCTCATTGACACAGACCGACTGCATTAAGCCCGCGAACTGCACGTCGATGGCAGCGGCGAGGGCGAGCGTGGCGCTGGTAGCGCTCTGGTAGCCCGTCGGGAAGGCGTAGAGCGAGACGAGCACGTCGCCGCGGCGCCAGGTCACCTCGAGGATGGACGAGCCCGACACGTCGGGCCCGCTGGCGACGAAGCCGTCGAGGCCCGTGGGCGACGTGGTCAACACGTAGTCGCCGGCGCAGGCCGCGACGCCCGTCAGGGTGCGTGCCAGCACGAGCGCCCCCAGCCCGGGTCCGAAGACGTCCACGTCGGCGACGACCGACAGCGTCGTGGACGAGAGGGTCAAGGTCCGCGACTCCTGGGCCACCGGTATCGCTTGGGATGAGCAGCCGTTGAGCAGGGGATTCGTGGCTGCGAAGGAGGGATCCTGCGCACTGAATCCGCTTTCGTGCTTGAGGTCGCCCAGCAGCGCCGTGACCATCGAGGCCGAGGGAGCTGCGTCGTGCGGCGCGGGTCTGACGGGCGTCAGCGTCGTGGTGGTCGTCGGACTCGCGGGATCTGGAGCCACGGGGGACAGTAACAGTCCCGAAACGGCCAGCGTGACGAGCACGACGACAACGACGACCAGCAACGAGACAGCGGCCGTGAGCGTGTAGTTGACGAACCGGTGGCGCACCGCGCGTAGCCGGGACGTCGGTTCACTCACGACGTGGGTTCCGAGTAGGGCATCACGGTGATCGTCGCGCCGGGCTCGACCGCACTTCCAGCCGGGGGCGACGTGAGGCCCGCCGTGCCGGAGTCGGGGCCAGTGACCACGAGGCCGAACGAGTCCAGCAGGGCGCGGGCGTTGCTCATGGTGAGGTCCGCCACGTTGGGCACGACCTCGGTTGACTTGGCGAGATAGATCTCCGTGGGTGGGGAGATTGGCACGTCCGGTTGGCCGGCCAGTATGGGCGTCATTGCGGTCTTGAACATGGCGGCGGGCAGCGTGCCACCGTAGACCGCCGCGACCCCGGCGACGTTGTACAGGGGGTAGGTGATACCTCTTGGGTCACCCATCCATACGGCCATTGCGGTCGTGGCGGTGTAGCCGTCGAACCAGGCGGAACCGAAGTTGCCGGTGGTGCCCGTCTTGCCGGCGAGCGTGTGGCCGGGGATCTGCGCGGCGATGCCGGTACCCGAAGTAACGACACCCGCGAGCAGTGACGTGACGGTGTCGGCGACCGCCGGGGCCAGCACCTGGGAGCAGCGCGGGGCCACTGAGACCTTGTGGCCGCTCGACAACGTGACGCTCGCGACCGCATTGGGCGTGCAGTGCAGTCCGTGCGCGGCCAAGGTGGCGTAGGCGCCCGCCATCTGGATGGCGGTGAAGCCTCGGGCGCCGAGCGTGAGGCTGCCCTCCCTGGCGGTGACCGCGTTCGGGCCGGAAAGGGGCAGTGAGGAGAGGCCCATGGCCCGCGCGGTCATGGCAATGGGTAGCACGCCGACCATCTGTTCGAGCTGGACGAAGGCCGTGTTCACCGATCCGTCGGTCGCCTGGGCAATGGTGAGGTTGGAACCGTCGCTGGGCTCGGCGTTAGTGAAGAAGCCCCCCGGCGGGTTGTCCATGGTGGTCGAGTGGTACGTGGCCCCGGCGGGCAGGATGGTCGAGAGCGGCACGCCCTCGGTGAGTGCAGTCGACAGCGTGAAGGCCTTGAAGGTGGAGCCCACCGGCGAAGGGGAGTTCGCGTAGTTCAGCGTGGTCTGGTTCTTGGCCGTGTCCAGTCCGTAGACGCGGTTCTGGGCCATCGCGGTGATCGCGCCGGTGCCGGGCGTCTCGACGACGATGGCGTCGCCGACCCGGTTGGTGTCGCCCACGATGGAAACGGCCGCCGCTTGCGCGGCGGCCTGGTCGTGGGGCACCAGGGTCGTGCGGATGATGAGCCCGCCGTGTTGCAGGGTCGCCAGTCGCAACGCCCGGGTCGCCCCTAGGGCCGGCAACGTCAACAGTTCACTCGAGACCCAATCACAGAAGTAGGGCACCCGGCTCACCTGGCACCCGGTCGACGGCTCGGAAGGCTTGAGCGCCAGGGGCGACGCCATCGCCGCGAGTTCGGCCGCGCGGCCGATCTGGTGGTTGACGAAGGTGACGTGCAGCACCTGGTTGCGGATGCGACGCGCGAGGGCCGGGTGACTCATCGGGTCGTAGTTGGTCGGGGATTCGACCAACGCGACCAGCATCGCGGCCTGGGCCAGGTTGAGCTGGCTGGCGTGCACGGAGTAGTAGCGCCGGGCCGCGGCCTCAATGCCGTAGGCCTGGGAACCGAAGTAGACGGTGTTGAGGTAGCCCTCGAGGATCTGGTCCTTGGTGAGTTGGCGGGTGAGCTGTTGCGCGTAGACGATTTCATTCACCTTGCGCTGGATCGTGTCGAGTTGCGCATTGTCACCCTGCTGGAGTTCCAGGATGTTCTTCACGTACTGCTCCGTGAGCGTGGAACCACCCTGCGTCGGGCGCCCCTCGACGTCAGCGATCACGGCCCGGGCAATGCCGCGAGGATCCACGCCGTTGTTGGTGTAGAAGGTGCGGTCTTCGGAGGAGATGAGCGTCTTGATGACGATCGGGTTCACCTCCGACAGCGACACCGGCACCCGGTTCTCCGAACTGAACCGAGCGAGCACCGCACCGTTGGCGCCCAGCAATGTCGAGTACTGGGGGAGCTGGGGTATGACCAGCGGGGGCAGGTCGGTGGCGATCGCGTCGATATTGGCGGCGCCGACAATCATGGTCGAGCTGACGACCGGGACGTACACACTGACAAGAAGAAACACGAGCAGCGTCG
>JBEKQN010000143.1:0-5873 GCA_049519675.1 Acidimicrobiales bacterium
CCGTGGTCTATCACCGGGCGCGTCAGTACGTCCCCGAGCGCATCAAGTTCACCAAGGGCGTGCGCAACCTGCTCATCATCGTCGGGGGTTACCTCGTCCTCTGGCCGGTCGTGC
This sequence comes from Acidimicrobiales bacterium, assembly GCA_049519675.1. GTDB lineage: Bacteria > Actinomycetota > Acidimicrobiia > Acidimicrobiales > RAAP-2 > RAAP-2. The sequence goes on from JBEKQN010000143.1 coordinate 115, forward strand.
TGTGGCTCGGCGTCAACAGCGACGGGGCACTGCGCACCATGACCATCCCGGTCTCCACGACCGGCTACGCCGTCGGGGTCCTCACCATCGTGGCGGGAGTCCTGCTCGCGTGGCGACGCTTCGACCGAAGCGCCTCGCCCCTGCTCTACACGGGCCTGGTGATCTTCATGCTCGGATTCCTCGTCTGGGTCGCCCGCGGTTCCAACGTATCGGGCCTGCACCTTCAGCTCACCGGGATTCTCGCCGCGGCCGTGGCGGCCGCCACGTTCCTCATCTTCGGGTCCCTATCGGGAACACTGTGCGAGAGGTCCGGTGTCGTCAACATCGCAATTGAGGGCCAGTTCATGACCGGGGCGATCTCCTCGGTGATGGTCGTGAGCGCCTTGAACGGCTCAGGAATCTCCAAGTTGCTCGGTGTCATCGTCGCGGGGCTCCTCGGGGCCCTGCTCGGCTGGGTCCTGGCGGTGATGTCGCTGCGTTACCAGGCGAACCAGATCATCGTGGGCATCGTGATCGTCGCCTTCTGCACGGCCGTGACCCAGTTCCTCATGTTCCAAGTGCTCGACACCCACGAGAACCTCAACGGCGCCTTTCCGCTGCCCGTATGGGCCATCCCCTTCTTCTCACACATTCCAATCATCGGACCAGTCCTGTTCGATCAGAACGTCCTGGTCTACGTTGCAATCCTCGGGGTCATCATCGCCAACATCGCGCTCTTTCGCACCCGTTGGGGTCTGAGGGTGCGCTCGGTCGGCGAGAAGCCTCTCGCCTCAGAAACCGTGGGCGTCAGCGTCACGCGGATGCGCTACGGGGCCGTCATCCTCGGGGGATTCGTGGCTGGACTCGGTGGCGCCGCCTTCACGATCGGTCCCGGAACGAACTTCACCTTCGGCATGACGAACGGCTACGGCTACATCGCGCTGGCCATCATGATCTTCGGCCGCTGGCGCCCCTACGGGGCCCTCATGGCGTCGCTCCTGTTCGGCTTCACCATCGCGCTCAGCGCGAACCTCAACATCTACCTGAGCCAGTTGGTCATCCCCCAACAGTTCATCAGCATGCTGCCCTACGTGATCACGATCGCGGCGGTGGCGGGACTCGTCGGAAGGATACGCCCGCCCGCCGCAGACGGCATACCTTTCAGCCGCGAGTAGTCAGACTGAAGACGGACGACGGGACGGCTCCTTTCCCCCACGCGACAAGCCACGTACGGTTCGTGAAGAGTGGAGTCGGCTTACTCGACCGGGATCTCCTTGTTGATAAGGCCGAGGTCAATACCCTGTCGCTTTCGTACCAGTCGCGCGATCACGTAGACGACGATCGCCAGCAAGTACAGCAAGCCCATGAACACCAACGAACCGTGATTGTTGACTCCGTAGGCGCTGTTGGTCAGCCACTCCCAGAGGTTGTAGATGATGAGGCTCATGGTCACCAGACCCGCGACGGGCACGATTGGCACGCCAAAGATCTTGAACTTACTCGCCGCTGACGCGGCCCAGAGTTCCGGCTTGCGCCACGGCAATATGACTACAGCGAATGCGCTCACGAGGTACGTGACCGCGATGACCAACGTCGCGTCGAGCGTATAGGTCTGGAACTTCAGTGAATAGGAGTACACCGCACTGAGCGCCACGGCGGGCAGCAGCATGAGCAGCAGCGACGCAATTGGCACTTTGCGCTTCTCCGAGACGCTGGCCGCGGCGTCGGGCAAGACACGGTCGAACGCGGCGGCGAAGATCACCCGAGTTGAGGAGAGGAACAGGGTTCCCACCCATCCAAAGAACCACAGGCTCATGACGAGCATGAGGATGACTTGGAATGCGGTGTTGTGCACCAGCCACGAGGCCATCATGATCGGGTAGGGCCAAATGGGTATCGCCGACTTACCGGCCCAGAACACGGCATTCGCGTTGTTGTAGAACGACCATCCAATCGTCTTATCCATGAGGACCAAGAAGATCACGGAGAGAAGAACCGTCAACCACAGTCCGGTGAACATGCCGGTGAAAACGCGCTTGAAGTCACTCGCGCCGCGGACCTCTCCGTAGAGCGTCGAGCCCCAGTTCGGCCACAGCAAGTAGAACATCAGCATCGGCACGAGCAGCATGCTCGCGCCGAAGGCATTGAGACCGAACGCCGGAGTGGAGTAGCCAATGCTCTTCGCGGCCGTCTGGGTGGCGGAGTACGCGTGGGAGACACCGAATATCTTGTGGGCCTCCAAGTTGAGCGAACTGACGAAACTTCCGTGCGAGTTGACCAGCAACAGCACGACCAGCACCAAGAAGCCGACCATGCCGCCGGCGAAGCACCACTTCTGGACCCGCGCGTAGCTGCTCATACCGATCGAGACGAGAACCCCGGCCAGCGCGATGGTGATGATGCAAATCGTGAACGTGCCGTTGTGGGTTCCGAAGTACGCCGCCGCACCCTTGGCCCCGAGCGTGTACAGCACGGGCTGGATCAACTCCACGTTCAACACGGTGCCGTAGATCGGCGCCCACAGCCACAGGATGAACCACCATCCCGTCGCGGCGAAGACGAATCCCACCGGTCCGCCCAGGATCCGGCTTTGCCAGACGTAGTCGCCACCGGCCCGCGGGATGGTGACGATCAGGCCGGTGTAGGCAACAACGAGAAACGAGACCCACACCGCCGAGATCAAGACTGCCGTCAGCAGTTGGCCCTTGGGAATGAATGAGTTGAACGAGAACTCATAGATGCCCAGCGTGATGATGTTCGTCGAAAGGCAGGCGTAAATGATCGCGTCGCGAACGGACCAACCTCGAACCAGCCCGGTCGCTTTTCGCAAGAATAGAGTCGGCGCTTCCGCACCGGCCTCCCTTCCGCCCACACCCCCGGAATCCTCTTTTATTGACACGTCCCCCCCTTTTGCTTGTGTGATGCGACTTATCCGTTGACGAGGATGTACCTCGTCACCTTGCCCTTCTTTTCGTTCAGGTCGATGACCGCACCCTGCAGGACACCGTCGGTGTAGACGCTGCCTGGATTGATCGCTAACGTCCGCCCCATTTTTGTGACGCCACGACTCTCATGGATATGACCGTGCACGGACAGCATCGGCTGGTGGGCCGTGATGGCGTCTCGCACCGCCGTTGAACCAACTGGCTTCATCACCGCGCCCCCATGGATCGGTCGAAGCGTCTCGTCGAGCGCGGGAGCTTCGTCAAGGCCGGAGTTGTAGGGCGGGGCGTGAAAGTTAAAGATCGCTCGACCCATGTCAGGGATCTGGCTCACCGCGTTGTCAATCCGGCGGGCGAGATCCGCCTCGGACTCCTCGCGGAATGTATCCCACGGGGTCGGATTCGTGTAGCCCATGGAGGCCATGTAAAAGCCGTCGAACTCGACGGCTTTACCCTCAGTGAAGGTCACACACGGCGACGACTCAATGACGCTGTCTATCTCGAAGGTGTCATCGTTGCCACCATTCACGAAGCAAGGAATCTCTCCGCCGCGAAGTTTGGAGTCCGCCATGTCGAGCCACCGATCGAGTGTGCTTATCATCTCGGTCGTAAAGCGCCGGTCGATCGAACCGTCCTCTTCGTTGAGTTGCGCGAGTTCGTCGCGCGCAATCCTCGTGGGGTAGAACCCGCGATTGCGGATCTGTTCTTCAATGCGACGAACCTCATCCTCCGTCTCAAGATGGTGCGTCTCGCCCGAGAGCGTCACTTCAAAGTATCCAGGCCCGACGATCACGGGAACCATGACCTTGCCGGTGACGTCGCCACCGAGAACGACGAGATCGGCCTTGTAGAAGGCGGCAGAGTTGAGAAATTTCTTCCAGCACGTCTCGGAGCCATGGATGTCGGTCGCAAAGAAAATCCTCACCGCGGCTGCTCCACCTTCCTGCGGCCAGTCATGACAAGAACCTCCGAACAACCTGATCCGGGAACCCGAGCCACACCGCCAAACGTGGTGCCATAACTATCACAAGCGGACAACCTCGTCAAGCAGCATCGCTAGTGCGCGACCTCTTCGGGCAATTCGTACCAGCGCACGCGATCGCCGACCTTCGAACGCATCTTCCACTGCATCGATTTGGGCGTCGCGTCAGCGACCTCGGCTAAGCGCGCTGCGGTTCGCAGTGGGTCATGCGGCGAGGGCGTGGGCAACAAGTGCGGATTCTCACTGACGAGCAACGGCAACTTGTTGAGATTATCCGTGACGGTGCGCCACCACCCCCAATCGGAAGCGAGGACCTTGCAGAATCGATCTCGGTCGATCTCGAGAGTCCCCTCACCTGGACTGTCACCAGTGACGGGAAAAGCAGCGAGAAGTTGCACGATGTCTCGAGCGTCCTTCTCGTTGAGCTCAACGATCTGCAGCTTTGTGAGTAGGAGATCTGCGACGTCCAAGGTGAGCGGCAAGGTGCTGAATTTAGGTCGAAAGTCCAGCGTGTGACACATCGTGAGTCGATCAACCATGACGTCGATTGGCCGACCGCTGGGCGCACTGAAGTACATCTGACGGTCTCCGTTGAGTGAGTTGAACCGGCGATCGGGCTCACATCCCGCCTCTTCGAGGTAGGCCGCGACCTTTTGTCGACCTTTAGAAAGACAGCCAAAGTCGATGTCCTGATCGCGCCGCAGCCGCGGCGGAAAGTCGGGGCACAGCACTCGAACCGCCAAACCTCCGAGAAGTCGCAATGGGATGCCAGCTTGGGATGCGCCTTCGGCCAGTCGCCGGGCTTCAACGAGAGGGTCGTCGACCGTCCCCACGATGTCTGATTCACTGTCCCCCACCCGTGCACCCCTTCAGCCGAGGTGACGTCAATCTACCGCACGTTGAAGCGTCCGCTCAGGCCAAGATCAACGTGAACGTAACTCCTTATGCCTGGGTCCACGATTCATTTGACTTACCTGCCCGCATGACCCAGATGGCGACGAAGATGATCAAGAGCAGTGACGCGACGAGCGGATAGCAAAGGGCTGCGTGTAAGACCAGAATCGCTCCAATGACGGCTCCGATCAACATCGAGGCGATGGCCACGAGACGACGGCCCGCTCGCGACCCGGTGCCTCCTACGAGCACACTGTCGGCCCCCAGACCGGTAATGGTGAGCGTCAGGACCGTCGTCGTGAGATCAGGAACGGCGATTTTTCTCACGGCGGCGTTCTGAATACCCATGGCAATCGCGAGGACCGCGATGAACGCAGTGCGATAACCACTCTGCACCGGAAGGGTGCAGACCAGTGACAGGACGACCGCACCAGCAATAAGCAACGCTTGAAGGGACGTCGACACGGCGAGAATTCTGCCCCGATGAATTTCAAAGACGAAATTGAGTTTGCCGCCGATAGTCGCGCCAATAACAAATGCGCCGAGTGACACCAACGACTCAGCAATCGAAAATCCTGGCACGTGCGCCAGTGCAAATCCGATGAAGAGAATGTTGCCCGTCGAGTTCGCGACAAAAACGTGTCCCAGTCTCAAGAAGCTGAAGGAGTCGACGAGCCCGGTCACCATAGTCATGCACACCAGCATCGGGGGCAACGGCCCGTGTCGCGGATCAACTCCTGGGATCAGAGTTTGGCGAACATCAGACAAGAATGCGTTCATTCCAGACTCCCCGATGAACTGAGCGTTCGTACAGCCTTGCTCAGATGCTTATAAGCACTGTCTCTCACTTTTGATACCGCTCTCACATCAATTGATGCGAACTGCAACTGTTGGTCAGAAGCGACCAATGCCTCATCTTCTTCATGAAGATCACAACAATGTCAGCCGTCCAGCAGATTCGC
>JBEKQN010000144.1:0-5799 GCA_049519675.1 Acidimicrobiales bacterium
AAGGGACTCGCCGACAACGGCGCGTTGAATGAGTCAATCGGGAAGAGTGACTCGATGGTGAAGTGGCGTGAAGCGCACCCGGGTGACTTCCCGGCCACACTCATCTCCCACGACCTTTACGAAGCGTTCGACGTTGACTGACGTCGTGGAGGATCGACAACGAAGTCAGATGACTTCTAGGTGATGAGTCTGGAAGAGTTGTCAGAGTTCGCGTCGCAACTGCCAGGGGCGGTGGAAGAACAACCCTTTGGACCCGACGTCGACGTGATGAAAGTGGGCGGGAAGATCTTCGCCATCCTCGCGCCAGGTGCCGTTCCTGAGGCGATTTCGCTGAAGTGCGAACAGGGACTCGCGTTGGAGTTGAGGGCGCGCTACGACGCCGTCATTCCTGGCTACCACTTGAATAAACGACTCTGGAACACGGTGCTCCTCGACGGTTCAATCCCCGATGACGAAGTCCGCGAGATGGTCAACCACTCGTACGAACAAGTGGTGGCCGGACTACCGAAATCGGCGAGGGGGTCGCTGGGCTGACTCCCTAGTGGTCATGCGATCGCCGGTCATTGAATCCGAGCATTCGTGGCCGTCGCTACGTAGCGGTCGCGACGAAAGGTGACCTCTGGGTGCAGGTGGGGAAGCCCGAAACTCTCGACGTGTCGCTCACTTGACCGGCGGCCACGCCACCGGAGAAAGTCCCATCGATGTGCACCGTGTCCGAGACCGTCGGTCCGAAGGTTTCGGTGGTGGTGCCGGTGAATTCGCCCGACGTGATGGCGAGTGAATTGAATCGGAACGTTGGAGCGACATCGCTCGGCGTGCCGTTACACGTCTCGTCAAACGCCACCACCAAATCGTGGACCATTGTCCCGTGCGGAGTGACGTCAAACGTGATCAGGTAGCCCGGTCCAACGGTGCCCGAGTAGGCAGTTCCGCCCGGAGGAGTGCTGCCCGCCTGCGCATCAAATCGCACGGCTCCCGACGTGCAGGGCTGGGAGTTGGCAGGTACTCGAGCGGCGAAGACGACGAACGTGCCGGTGACCGAGGACCTCGACACGTGGCCGCGCACCGCAACGGAGTCGCCAAGTCCATCTTTGAGCGTGCCCGCAATTCGGTGATTCGCAATCGCGAGCGATCCCACGGTGAAGTCGAACGACGAGCCATCTTGACTGTTCAGGGTGCACGCAGAGGGGCCTTTCAAGACCTGCGCTCCAATCTCGAGATCGCTCACACTGGTTGCGCTGACATTCATTGTTATGCGAAACGCGTGAAGCACCGTCGCTTGGCTGGTCTGGCCACCGAACTGTTTCATCGATGAAGCGCCAAAGGCCGCAGTCGGCATTGTGGCGAGTGAGAGTGCAAAGAGCGCGATGACGAGACGAGACAGCGTTGAGGTACGAGCGACAATGCCGGCCATCTCGTGGTGCGTCATGGTTCGTGATGTTAATTCCAGTCCAATGCGCGACGACGACCGTGAGCGTGTGCGCCCGGGTGAGCTCGTCGCACCTCTGTGTGAGACGGAGTCCAACAACTGGGAGCCGACTGCCTACGAGGCCAACATTCGCCGGTGAAGTTGCGCACCCAGTGAGTACCGACCCGTGCCCAGAAGGATGACGGACGCGCAGAGTGCCGCGAGGGCGATGTTCAGTCCGTAGCCAACACCCGAGGAGTTGCCGATCAGCCCATTTTGGAAGGTGACGGTCGCCATCGCCATCACCATGTCGACGAACAGCCCGAGTGCCGCGAGTCGGCCGAGGAGACCGAGTGCGAGTGCGATGCCGCCTCCGAACTCGGTCACGCCACTCAGGACAGCGAAGAGCTTCCCCGGGTGCAGATGCGCCGTCGTGGCGAAGAACGTCGCCGTGGCGCTGAGCCCGCCTCCGTGGAACCAGCCGAAGAGTTTTCCGGCACCGTAGTAGATGAAGATCCACGCCAGCGCGAGCCGAACGATCACCATCGCAATGTCGAGGCTCGTTTGACGGAACTCGGGAGAGTCCGCGGTCCTGATCCAACGATTGAGCTGGCTCTGTTGACTCGTCATCGCAGAGGAACCGATGCGTTGTCCGATACGTCGTAGTGATTGACCATGTTCTCTCGATTCAGTGGACGAAATGGAGCGGCCAGCTGCGCCGCGAATACCTTGAGGTGATGTGGCCGCGCGGTCCCGTGCTCGACGATGAGGGGACGACCAGGGAGACCGGTGGCGATGCCCACGGTCTCCTTCGTCGGGTTCACGGCGGTCTTGAACATGTGGTCCCAGATTGACAGGGCGAAGCCGAGGTTCACATCCTGACGACCCTCGAGTCGGTGGTGGATTCGGTGGAAATTGGGGCTGACGAATATTCGACCGAGTGGTCCAAAGCCCAGTCGGATGTTGGAATGGGCGAGACCGACCGCTCCGGCGTACGCAATCAGTAGCGCCGTAGAGATTCCACCGTTGGCGATCAACACGATGCCGGGAATCAGCGCCACGAGGTACACGAAGTGAACGAACGGGTGCGTGCGAAAGACGGTGAGCACACTCATGTCCTCCTGGGAGTGATGCAACTCGTGAAAGCGCCAGAGCGCTCGGACGCGGTGATTGGCCAAGTGGGCCGCCCAGTTGCAACCATCCATCGCGACGAAGATGATCGCAATCACCAGCCCGTGGGGAAGTGCTCCGAAACGCGGGAACGTGAGCCAGGGCATCCGCGCTCGCACCACCGCCGCGAACGAGAGCGAGAGCGCAGCGACGAACGGCAGCGTCAGTGTCGCGTTGAGGACGGTGAACAGTACGTCTTGGCGGTGACCCCGAGCGAACAGAGATCGGCCCTGCTGTGCCGGCCATACTCGTTCGCCAATCATGAACAGCCCGACGATGACGAGCGAAACGGGGCCGATGGCAACGACGCGAAGACTCGTCAACGTACCCGCGAAATCTGCGCCGCCCCATTTGCTGATCCAACCGATGGCGATCAGGGCAGCTCCCGCCGCCGTGATCGCCAACGCCGGGAGGTAGACCCGGGTCACGAGCCAGCGTCGTGGGGTCGTTACCGCCTTGACGCGCGTGGTGGAACCCGTGATCTTGAATCGTGGCTCAAGAGTGAGTGACACAGCAGGACCTCCCGGAGACGTGGGTTAGAACGAGACGCCGCCGCCACTTGGCGCTGTCGTGGTCGTCGTCGAGCTTCCGCCACTGGACTTGGGCTTCACGGTCACGACGATTGACCATACGCCCCACTGGTCTTTCACCTTGTTGCCGGTTACCTTTCCTGGACCGGTGTCCTTGGAGAACCAGTACAGCGGCTTGCCGCCGTAGGTGACCTGCAGTCCACCGGTCACCTTTTTGGTGCCGAGCATCGATGCGCTCACTCCGGCTCCGGCGACGGCCTTCGTAACACCTTTCGGGAGCAGCAGTGCCGGCCAGTAGGTCAGACACTTGCCCGTGCACGCAGGCTTATTGAGCGTGTACAACGTCTTACCGCTGACCAAATAGGTGCCGAGTTTTGCACTCGATGCTGTCGCGACCTTGACGGAACTTCCTGCGAAGGCGCTCAGCGTGAAGGCCGAGGAGGCGATGACACCCGCGGCGCACGCGACGGCCGCGATGCGACCCATTCGACGACGGTGCAACGATTCCTCGTGGCGAAATGACTCTTTGGGCATGTAGTTCTCCTCGTTATTCACTTGCCGGTACTACGCGACAGCCGGCTCCAGAGATTGAAAGTTCGCCCGCTACTTGAAGTGCGGCGTTGAACCAGGCCAGAACGCCCAATCACGAGGGCTTCTGGGCCAGCGATTCCTACGTTCGCGAGGTCGCTGTTACGTCGTCGCCGGGTCAGGAACGTTGGACGTCAGACAGAAGGGGTGTCCCGCCGGATCGAGGTAGACGCGCCAGGAACCGTCGGTACTCGACTGGTGTTGCGTCTTGCGCGCTCCGCACTCGAGTACGAACGCTTCGGCCTCGTCAAGGTCGATGGCAGAAATCTCGAAGTGAAACTGTTTCGGCGTCGTTGACTCGGGCCACGTGGGGGCGACGTACGAGTCAACCCTCTGGGCGGTCAGCCAATAGGTGGCCATGTTCAGACAGGCGAACTCCTCAGTTTGGTAATAGACCGTCGTGCCCGTGATTCGGGCGTAAAAACCAATGAGTTCGTCGACGTCGCCACAGTCCAGCGCAACGCCGGTGATTTTCAAGGTGAGATCCATAGCGCACTGCTCCTTATCCGGTGTACTGATGCGAATGTGGCGAACAGTAGTTGGCGGGTGTCACTCGACGCCGACGAGTTCATCTGGCGTCAAGAACCCGCCATTGAGCCACACCGGTTGAACCTACGAAACCGTTAGGGTCGACTGGAATGGTCAGCAACGCCTCGAGAGAGTTTTTCGTAACGGTCGCCCAAGCATCGGCCGGATTGACCGGGCTCCTCTTCGTGGCGCTGTCGGTCTCGCGAGAACGCACGCCACCAGAGCTCATCGTGGTTCGCCAGGTTCGTGCAGCCGCCGCGCTCTTCACCTTCACCAGTGTGCTGGCGATCTCTCTGTACGCATTGATCAGGAATGTCAACGTTGGCTACCCTGCTCTCATTATCGGCGTCATCGGGGTCTCCTTCGTGGCGGCCGGTGCCCGTTCGATTCGCGACAGCTCGAGTGACCGCCAGTTGCGGCGACAGTCAAGCCTGATGATCATCCTGATCTTGACGTTCGGTTGCGAGATCGTCTTCGGCATCTGGCTCATCGCCAGTAGCCGCAATGGAGATGCCATGGACGACCTTCAATACGCCATGGCGTCATCACTGCTGATCGGGATCGCTCGATCGTGGGGTTTAGCTGGGGAGATGAACACCGGGCTCTTCAACTCACTGTCAGTCCTCACCGGGCGAAAGAAAGTCGTGCGCCAAGTACCCACGAAGGCCGACGTGCTCGACGAGGACCCTCGCACCAGTACGTGACGTCCTCGCGGTGATCGTGACGAGGGCCACGATCGTTCGGATCAGGCCAGGGCGTAGACGGGACTCCCCCAAATGGTGCCCGCCACCAACGGAACCACTTGCGCGAGGGCGACGGAACAGTTAACATACAACCATATGGTTGTAGATGAACTCACGGACCAAGACGTCGACCGCATTTTTCGTGCGTTGGCTGACAGGACTCGTCGTGACATTTTCGAGCGCGTCATAGTGAAGGGACTGTCGGTCTCAACGCTCGCAGGCGACTACGACATGAGTTTCGCCGCAGTGCAGAAGCACGTGGGGGTCCTTCAACGGGCGTCATTGGTCACCAAGCAGCGCCATGGCCGTGAGCAGATCGTGCACGGCAACATACCCACACTGCAAAGGGCCTCGGCACTCCTCGACGTGTACGAACGGACCTGGATTCAACGAGACCAACAGATCGCCGACATCCTCGGCGAGAAAGGAAGCAACATATGACCGTTATCAGCTCCATCAAGGACCCCGTGGCCATGACCCTCGTCGTCGTGTCACAGTTCGACGCGACGCCAGAACAGGTGTGGGACGTCTGGGAAGACGCTCGCAAGCTCGAACGATGGTGGGGGCCGCCGACTTTCCCTGCGACCTTCGTTCGCCACGAATTCGTCGTTGACGGCCAGTCCCGTTATTACATGTCGGGACCGAACGGTGAGCAGCCTCACGGCTGGTGGCGGATACGAACCATTGACAAGCCACACCGAATTGAATTTGACAACGGTCTCGCGGGAGACGACGGCGAGCCAATACCCGACGTCGATCCGATGCCGAGCAGCGTAAGCTTCGAGGCCGTCGACGGAGGGACTCGTATGACGTCAGTAGCGAACTTCACTGA
>JBEKQN010000145.1:0-5788 GCA_049519675.1 Acidimicrobiales bacterium
GATGCATAGAATTCGCGTGAAGAAGATTCGTGGCCACTTTGCGTGGTCCGAGCGGGGGTGCACGTGGCAACGGTTGAAGCAACTATTGATGACCTGCTCGACGCACTCATCGTGGACTACCCACCAGCGACGTCCAATCCGATTGAATTCATGGGCGCGCAGTTCGATCGCGGGCTGGCGTGGGCTCACTTTCCGCTGGGCGAGGGTGGGCTGGGGTTGAGCCCGGCAGATCATCTCCACGTGCTCCAACGCTTGGCCACGGTGCACGCGCCGACGGCCTTTGCGCGCAACGTCCTGGGCTACGGGATGATTGCGCCCACGATTGTCGCGCACGGCACGACCGAACAGAAGCAGCGATTCCTGCGTCCGCTGTTCACCGGCGAGGAGATTTGGTGCCAACTCTTCTCCGAGCCCGGTGCCGGTTCGGACTTCGCGGCGCTCGCCACCCGGGCGCAACTCGACGGTGACGAGTGGATTGTCACCGGCCAGAAGGTGTGGACAACGTTGGCCCACGAGGCGGCGTTCGGGTTGATCGTGGCGCGCACGAATCCCGACGTGAGCAAGCACAAGGGACTCACCGCATTCCTCGTCGACATGCACGCCTCGGGCGTGGACGTTCGTCCGCTCTATCAGGCCACCGGCGAGGCCGAGTTCAACGAATGCTTCTTTCACGAGGTGCGCATACCCGACACGTACCGGTTGGGCGGCGTGGGCGAGGGCTGGCCCGTCTCGATCACGACATTGATGAATGAGCGCGTCTCCATTGGCGGCACGGTGCCACCTCGTGGGTCGGGCCTCATCGGCGAAGCCCTGAAGATCTGGCAGCAGCGTTGGTCTGGGCGCAGTGACGCCCACGCCATGGCCGTGCGCAGTGAGCTGCTCCAATCCTGGGTGCGCAACGAAACCTTTCGCCTCACCAACTGGCGAGCGAGCGACCTTCGTAAAGCGGGCACGCCCGGACCGGAGGGTTCCGTCGCCAAGCTCGCCTTCGCCGAGGAGAATCAGCGCACCAGTGAGCTGTGCGTCGACCTGCTCGGGGCCGAAGGCATGCTCTACGGCTCCAACTATCCGTTGGTGCGACCCAAGGAATCAGCGATGACGGGCGGCGACATGCGCAAGGCCTTCATTCGCATGCGCGCGAACTCCATTGAGGGCGGCACCAGCGAAGTGATGCGCAACATCATTGGCGAACGGGTCCTAGGACTACCGGGAGAGCCACGAAGTGACAAGGGCGTCGCGTGGAAGGACGTTCCTCGCAGCTAACCGCAAGTTGTAACCAGCATCGCTAGGTGAATATTGGATCGTCGGTGCGCGAGCGCTTCAGTTCGTAAAAGCCGGGCGTGCTGGCTACCGCGCACACGCCGTCGAAGAGCACACCCGCGGCCTCACCCTTGGGCGCCGGCGTCACCACGGGTCCAAAGATCGAGACGTCGCCGATGCGAATGACCGGCGTGCCGACCTCGTAGCCGACGGGGTCCATGCCCGCGTGGTGACTGGCGCGCAAGGCCTCGTCGTAACTCGTGTCGTCGGCGGCGAGCGCCAGGTCGGCGTCGAGTCCGGCGTCGGCGAGCGCACCGGCAATCATGTCGTCCACGTTCTTGTTGCCCCCAACGTGGTATCGAGTTCCCATCGCCGAGTACAGCGGCTCGACGACCTTGTCGCCGTAGCGTTGCTGGGCGGCGATCAGGACGCGCACCGGCTTCCACGCTTTCTCAAGGAACTCCACGTACTGCTCGGAGAGATCGCGTCCCTCGTTCAAGACGGCCAGACTCATGACGTGGAAGTGCACGTCAAGGTCGCGCACACTCGCCGCCTCTAAAATCCAGCGCGAGGTAATCCAGGCCCACGGGCACGCGGGGTCAACCCACAGATCAACTTGCTGGGTCATCGTCAACTCTCTTTCTGGGCGGCGAAGGCACCTAATACCGTACTGACACAATTGGTCACGCCTACCGCCATGGGTAGGTCCAGCATCTCGTCGATGGCGTGGGCGTTGGACTGGGGGCCGAGCACGCCGGTGGCGACAAACTGCACCGCCGGGTAGCGCTTGGCCAGTGACGCGAGGAAGGGGATGGACCCGCCCTCGCCGGTGTATCCCGGCGCGCGACCAAACGCCTCACGCGACGCGACGTCGAGCGCATCGCGCAGCCATGGTTCGAGCGGCGGCGTCATCCAGCCGTCGGCCGTGACGACCTCAACCGTGACTTCGGCGCACGAGGGGACGTCAGTGGTGAGCGCCGACACGACCGCGCTGGCGGCGCGCTGGGCGTCGACAGTGGGCGGCAGTCGAAAGGAGAGTACCGCGGTAGTAAACGGACGCAGGACGTTGCCGGCGATCTCGGGCTCGGGTATTCCGCCCATGCCCACGATCGACAACGTGGGGAACCAGGTCCGGCGCAGGATGCGGTCCTCGGCCGAGTCGCCCATGAGTTCAAGCCCGTCCAGTGTTGGCAGTTCGTGGGCGATGACGTCGCCGAATTCTTGGGCGAGGGCTGCCGCGTCGTCCACGTAGTTCGCCGGGATCTCGCACTTCAGTGCGTCGAGCAGGATGTCGCCGGTGTCGGCATCCTCAACGCGGTCCAGCAATTGACGCAGGATGCGAAAGGACGACGGCACGACGCCGCTGGCCGAACCGCTGTGCTGGCCCAGGGTGAGGACCTTGATCGTGAGCGCCACGTGCAGCATGCCGCGCAGTGATGTCGTCACCCACAGTCGGTCGTAGGTGAGGGCCCCGGAGTCGAGGCAGATCATCAATTCCACGTTGTCCAAGTGTTCGGCCAACTCGTCGAGGTAGGCCTCGAGGTCGGGGCTGCCGCTCTCTTCGCTGGCCTCAATCAGCACCACGATCCGCGAGTGGGCAATGTTATTGGCTTCCATGTTCTCAATGGCGAGCAACGCCGAAAATGTCGAGTAGCCGTCGTCGGCGACACCGCGGGCGAACAACCGGTCACCCCGCCGCACCGGGCTGTAGGGTTCGAGGCCCTCGGACCAGTCACCGAGCGGCGGCTGCTTGTCGAGGTGCCCGTAGACAACGGCCGTCGCGTTGCCCGGCGTCGTTGCGGCAATGGTGACGACCAGCACCGGCGTGCGCCCGTCCAGGCGGTGGATCGACACATCGGCGTTCGCGAAGTGTCGTTGGCGCGCCCACTCGGCCAGCAATTCGGTGGCCAGTTCGATGTAGCCGTGCTGGGACCATTGATGGTCGTAGTCCGGCGAGAGACAGGGGATTGTCGCGTAGGTGGTGAGGGTGTCGAGCGCGTCGCGTTCGAAATCGATCAGGGAGAGGGCGGGCACGATTCGAGGTTACCGGGCACGACGTTGGAAGTGGACGGCCTCCCAGCAGTACCAGGCAACGGCCGTGCGCACGCCCTTGAACTTTTCTCCGGCCACCCGCAATTCGTTTTCGGTGATGATCTCCTCGTCGCCGTGCAGCAGGCTCCAGCCACTGCGCACGCCGAAGTCACCGACCGGCCACACGTCGGTGCGCGCGAGCGTGTTCATGAGATACATCTGTCCGGTCCACGGCCCAATGCCGCGCACGGTCGTGACCTCGCGCAGGATTTCGAGATCGCTCATGCGGCCGTGGCGCGCTAATTGGACCTGCTGGTCTCGGACCTTTTTCGCGAGGTCGACCATTGCCTGGGCCTTCGTGCGCGAGAGCCCCGCGCTGCGAAGTTGATCGACACCGACGCCGAGGATGTTCTCGACGCTGACGGAGTTGTCGCAGAGTTCGTGGACTCGTCCGTGGATGGTGCCGGCCGCCTTGGTGGTGAGCAATTGGAAGGTGATCGAGCGCACGAGTGAGCCGAAGCGTTCGTCAACGGGTCCATTGCGACGTCGCGGCGGCAGACCGGCGAGTTCGATGATTGGTGTGAATGCTCGATCGCGTTTGGCAATGTAGGCCGCGGTCTCGGCGCGAGAGAGCGGGGCGGGCATATCCTTAGCCTGACAGAATTCAGCTATTGGGTATGTAGACGCTGTCGGGCACGTTGGCGGTGGTGCGCACCACTTCGAGCAACAGCGCCTGGATGGCGCGCACCGGAGCGGACGGGAAACCGAATCGCCGGCTCGCGAGCACGACACGGCGCCGGCGCAGATTAGAGATGTGCACCGCTACGAATTTGTCGCGCAGGTGCTTGGACAGCATCGTCGCGGGCAGGATCGACGGACCGTGTCCGTCAAAGGTCATTGACGCAATCGTGCGCAGCCCGTCGACCTCAATGAGCGGATGCAGCACAACACCCTGCTCTAGACAGGCTTCATCGATCTCGCGGCGGATCGGCGTGCCGCCCAGGGGCAGGAGCAACTCGTAGTCGGCCAGTTCGGCTAGGGAAATGGACTGGTCGCTCTGGGCTATCTCGTGCTCTCGGTCGACGATGACCACCAAGTCCTCACTGAAGAGGTCCACCTCGGAGAGTTCGTCGGCGAGCACCGGCCAGGCGAGCACCGCGATGTCCAATTGGCCGTGCACCAACTGGGGTTCGATCGTGGAGTTGGAGCCTTCCGTGATGCGCAGCGCGATATGTGGGTAGTTCGTGCGCTGGGCTTCGAGCAACAACGGCACGATCCAGCGACCGGCCGTGCCAATCATGCCGAGCGAGACTTTGCCGTGGATGTCGGCGCTCAGTTCGGAGACGTCCGAGCCAATTGCGCCAATCTCGCCCAAGATTCGTCGCGCTCGATGCACGACGATCTCGCCGGATTCGGTGAGCGAACCGGTCGCTCGGTTGACCAATTCGGTGCCGAGTTCGCTCTCGAGTCGCGCAATTCTGGTGGAGATATTTGACTGCACGGTGCCCAATACTTCGGCCGCGGCGGAGAAGGTTCCGTGGTCGGCGATGCCCACCAACGCCTCGAGTTGACGGATTTCCATCTATCCATTCTATAGATGGAAAGTATCGATGAAATCCTGTTGCGAGATGAAGAATCGACCGCCATACTGTCTGGATACTTATTTAACTATTTCCCCCCGATCTAGTCATATGTAGGTTTTGCAAAAGGACCAACCTTCCCCCAGGTTGGTCCTTTTGTGTTTTCCTGGTGGTTAGCGTTGGTCCATGGCAACCCGTCTGACCGCGCGCGAAACCCTGGCGGTGAGTGCACTTCGTAGCGTGAACTGGGTCTCGAGAGTCACCGGACGCGGCGCCGGCACCGTCGCCGGGGGACGGGTGGGGCTGCGGATTGCCCCTCATTTACTGACGGCTCTGGCCCGTGAGCGCACCGTCATTGTGGTGAGCGGTACGAACGGCAAGACCACGACGACGGCGTTGTGCGTCGCCGGATGGGGCGGTGACGTCACGACCAACGCCACCGGCGCCAACATGCCGGCCGGACACGTCGCGGCGCTCGCCGGTTCCAACAGTCGCCACGTGGTCTTAGAGGTCGACGAGGCCTGGTTGCCCGAAGTCCTTGACGCAGTGAAACCAAAGGTCGTTATCCTGCTCAACCTCTCGCGCGACCAGTTGGACCGAGCCAATGAGGTTCGCCAAATGTCCGAGCGCTGGCGTGTGGCCCTTGGCACGCGCGGTGGCGATGCGGTCGTCATTGCCAACGCGAATGATCCTCTGGTGGTCTACGCGGCTCTCGACGCGCGCAGCGTGCGGTGGTGCGACGTGCCCACGAACTGGACGCTTGACTCGCAGTCCTGTCCGCGCTGCACGTGCGGACTGGCCACACCCGAGGTCGTCACGACGTCGCTCAATGGTGAACTCACCGTTGCGGGCGAGCACGTGGCGCTCAGCTTGAACATCCCGGGCGAATACAACCGGGGCAACGCCGCCATGGCGGC
>JBEKQN010000146.1:0-5784 GCA_049519675.1 Acidimicrobiales bacterium
TGGCGGGGGCGGCGGACGGATTCAACCTTCACTCCGCATTCCTCGATCGACAGTTCGGAGCCTTCGTTGATCTCGTAGTGCCGGAACTTCGTCGTCGAGGACTTTTCCGAACGGAGTACGAGGGTTCGACCCTTCGTGAGCACCTCGGCCTCTCGCGCCCGTCAAGCAGGTTTACGCTCGACCAGCTCGTCGAGGTGTCCTCGTGACGAGGTTCTCCGATGACGACCCGAATCGACAGTTGCATTTCGGCTTGATGTTCTGGGCCACGGGCACGCATCCTGCGGGGTGGCGCTACCCCGGATCACGAGCGGACGGCGCCTACGACATTGAGTTCATTCAAGACATGACCAAAGTGGTCGAGCGGGCAAAGTTCGACTTCCTCTTCCTCGGCGACCGCCTAGCGACGGATCCGGCTCTGGCGACAACGAATCCCGCGCAGATGTCTCGGCTCGAGCCGTTCGTCGCGGGCGCGGCGATCGCGGCCGCGACATCCCACATCGGTATCGCGATCACCGCGAATCCCACCTACTACGACCCCTTCACACTCGCGCGACTCCTGGCCTCGCTCGATCATCTGAGCAAGGGACGAGCGTCGTGGAATCTTGTCACCGGCGCTGATGCAATAGCGGCGTTGAACTTCAGTCGTGACGAACACTGGGAGACAGAAAAACGCTACGACTGGGCTGACGAGTTCGTCGACACCGTTCGTGACCTCTGGGACAGCTGGGAGGACGACGCGCTGGTCCGCGACAAGGAGTCGGGACGATTCATCGATCCGTCGAAGGTCCACGCGATTGACCACCACGGGCGCTACTTCGACGTGGCGGGGCCGCTCACCGTCGCTCGTCCCCCTCAAGGTCAGGTGATACTGATGCACGCGGGAACCTCCGATCGTTCACGCGAACTCGGTGGCCGAGAGGCGGACGTCATCTTCGCGGCGGGACCGAACATCGAGTCGGCCAAGGAGTACTACGCCGACATCAAGACGCGCGCGGCTACTTACGGACGCTCGCCCGGCGAGATCCAGATCCTTCCCGCGCTGCAAGTGACCGTCGCCGAGACGACGGCGGAGGCGAATCGGATTTTCGATCGACTCGAAGACCTTCGCCCGCAGCTCGCCGCCCCCGTGGCGGGACAGAAGGCTCGTATGGGTGCGCTTGGTCAGAGCGAGCGGGTCAGCACGCCCGGCGCAACCCCGCGGGGCCTGGTCGGCAATCCGACCGAAGTCGCCGATTATATCGAGCAGTGGTTCGTGGAGGAGGCTTGTGACGGCTTCAACGTCTTCCCCAATTACGTCCCGGGTGCGGTCGAGGCGTTCGCCGAACTCGTGATTCCCGAGCTTCAGCGACGTGGCCTGTTCCGAAATGAGTACAGGGGTACAACGTTCCGGGACCACCTCAGCCTCGCCACGCCACGCAATCGCTTCACCGAGGACCGCGACTCGGCACTCGTGACGGGCGCAGCACGATGAGCGGCACCGTGGTGCTCGAGCGGGACGTGGTACTGGTTGACGATCCCGTGCTCTTCAGCGTTCGCGGCTGCGTGCCCGGAGAGTTGGTCACGGTGAGCGCGACGTGGAAGATCGGCGACGAAACGGTGCGAACCGAGGGGCGCTTTGTCGCATCCCGCGACGGCGTCGTGCATCCGGCGCACGACGAGAGTGTCGGCGGCACCTACGTGGGGGTCGAGCCCCATGGGCTGTGGTGGTCACTCGATTGCCAAGACCCCTTCGAGGAGTCCGATGTCCTGGCGCCGTGGCACGTCGTGGTCACCGCAACGGCGGGGGAGTGGGAGAGCACCGCGTCGCTGACACGGGCCAAGGTGGACTCGGCGGTGCGTCGGGTGCCCGTGCGCGCGGGCCGACTACGAGGGATTGCCTTTCTCCCCGACCGCGCAGGACCGCTTCCCTCGGTCATCGTGTTCTCCGGTTCTGGTGGCGGACTGGGGGGAGTGGGCGGTGTCCAGTCGAGCGCTGCCCTTTTCGCCAGCCACGGATTCGCGGCGCTCGCGCTGGCGTACTTCAGGTATGAGGATCTGCCCGCCGATCTGGTGGAGATACCGCTCGAGTACTTCGCCGAGGGGATTGCGTGGCTGAAGTCGCAGGTGACTGTCCTCGGTGATCGTGTCGCGGTCGTGGGCGCGTCGCGCGGAGGCGAGCTGGCGCTCTTGCTCGGTTCGACCTACCCCGATGAAATAGCGGCGGTCGTGGCCAAGGTACCGAGCGGTGTGATCTGGGGTGGGATCGGCACCGAGCCGATACCCGACGCGCCGGCCTGGACGCTCGACGGTCGTCCGATCGCTCCACTCTCGGGTGACGACGCTGAACGGGACGATCTACCACTGCGCGACGGTGCGATCGAGCTGACTCCTTCCTTCGAGGCGCGCCTCGCCGCCGCGTCGCCAGCCGACTTGGCCGAGGCCACCATTCCGATCGAGCGCTGTGGCGGGCCGGTCCTCCTGTTGTCAGCTGAGGATGATGCGATGTGGCCTTCGGTCGCGCTCTCAGAAATCATTGTCGAGCGCGGCGTTGCCGCGGGCGCAACACGAGAGATACGACATCTTCGCTACGGCGATGCCGGGCACACCTTCACAACGCCCGCCGGTTTTCCCATCGCCCGTGCCGCGGTTCACCCGTTGTCCCACCAGTACTACGCCTATGGCGGCTCCCTCGCCGGGAACGCGCACGCCAGCGCCGATTCCTGGACCGAGATTCTTCAGTTCTTACATAACAGCTTGTCAACGTCATGACGTTGACAGTTCAAACCAACAACCAATAGAAGGAGACGTTGCATGCAACATCGTAAGGGTAAGCAAAGAGTGGCCTCACGTGGGCGCCTGGGCAAGCGCGGAGCGTTAGTGCTCTCGGTTTTGGCACTATCGGCGGGCGTGCTACCAATAGCCTCCGGCGCGTCCAGCAAAGTGGCGTCGGACACGACGGTCACCCAGGGCATCGTGGGCGTCGCGCCCGCCTACGTTTTCCCAGTGGCACCTCTCAGCGCCCCGACGTCGGGCACGAACTCAGAGCGTTTCAACTGGATCATGTATCTTCAGCTCTACCAGTTCACCAACTCGGGGATCGACCCCGCCAACAGCCTCGCTGACCCTCCGGTGTACAGCGACGGCAACACGGTGGTCACCATTCACCTCAAGAGCTTCAAGTGGTCCGACGGTACGCCGGTCACCGCCCGCGACATCGAGTTCTTCTACAACCTGGCCAAGGCGAACAAGTCCCAATGGTCCGGCTACGTGGAGGGTCAGTTCCCCGACAACGTCACGAGCCTCACGGCACCGAACTCGACCACCATCGTCGCGCATCTCAACAAGGCCTACAACCCGATCTGGTACACCGACAACGAGCTCTCCCTATGGGTGGCGCTGCCGCAGCACGCCTGGGACAAAACGTCCTTGACCGGAAAGATCGGCAACTACGACGAGACGACGGCCGGAGCCCTGTCGGTCTACAAGTTCTTGACCGCGCAGTCGTCGATCACGTCTACGTACGCCACGAGTCCGCTGTGGAAGGTGGTCGACGGTCCCTGGGAGATCAAGTCCTTCCAGCCCACGACTGGTCCGGACGTCTTCGTCCCGAACCCGTACTACCCGAACAAGCCGAAGATCAAAGAGTTCATCGAGACGATCTACGCGACGGACACGTCGGAGTTCAACGCGCTGCTCGCGGGCAACGAGATCAACATTGGGACCATCCCCGCTGAAGACCTGCCGCAGTTGTCGCGACTCGAGAGCAACTACACCTTTAATGAGGCGCCCTTATGGCACATCGGGTTCGACAATCTGAACTACAAAAACCCAACGACTGGCCCGATCGTGAGTCAGCTCTACGTCCGCCAGGCGCTCCAACACCTAGAGGACCTGACCGGACAGGCCAATACGTACCTCGACAACGAGAAGGCCGGGTACCCCAGTTGGGGACCGATCCCGCCCAAGCCCACGCCAGCGTACGTGTCCTCGGTGCAGTCCAAGGATCCTTACCCGTTCAGTGTGAGCGCAGCGCGAACGCTCCTCACCTCGCACGGTTGGACTATCCCGAGTAGCGGCCCCGCGACGTGCACGAAGCCCGGTACGGCAGCGAACGAGTGCGGCGCCGGCATTGCTTCAGGTGCCAAACTCGAGTTCAATTTCCTCTACGACACCGGCCAGTCCTTCCTCACGAGCGAGGTGGCGAACTTCAAGAGCGACGCGGCGGAGGCCGGGGTCATCTTTAACGTCTCGTCGGCGCCGTTCCAGACCGTCGTTGGAACCTTCTTCGGTCCGGCGAGTGGTTGGCAAATGGGCACCTGGAATGCGGAAGGGTACTCGGGTAGCGACGAGTCGCCGTACCCGGCGGCCAACTGGGTCAATGAGAGCACGAACTACACATCCCCGGAGCTCACCAAACTGGCCAACGCGACCTACACCTCGTCGAACGGCTTGGCGGCGATCAAGGCGTGGGATGCCTACGTCACGAAAAACCTGCCGGTGCTCTGGACGCTGACCACCTATGGACTCCAGGTCATCAGTAAGAACCTGAAAGGTGTGGTCTTTGCTGGGAGTGGGTTCGAGAACACCACGGCGTGGAACTTCTCGTAGTGCGATCGCATGACCGATATCGGAACGACCTACACGGCTGGACGACTTCCAGCCGTGTAGGTCGTCGCCGACGGTCGCGTGACCAATCGACGCCCGCGGTCGACGTTCGTCTCGCGGAGGAGACGCCGTGACCGGGTTCATCGTGCGGCGACTTGGACAGTCCATCGTGGTCATGTTCTGCGTCACCTTGATCGTGTTCATCCTGATCCACCTGCTGCCCGGCGGCCCCGCGCGTGCGCTGCTCGGCTACAACGCGACGCCGCGTGCGATTCGCGTCTTCACCGCGCAGAACGGCTGGAACCGTCCCGTGTTCGTGCAGTACTGGGACTATCTCGTCGGACTCGTTCACGGGAACCTTGGGTTCTCGTACACCTACAACCAATCCGTTGGTTCCCTGCTAGCACAGAACATTCCAAAGACGGCGTATCTCGTTGGACTCTCGTACGTATTCACCATGTTGATCGCCGTTCCGATCGGCATCGTGCAGGCGGTTCGGGCAAACACTGTCGTTGACCACGTACTAACCGGAAGCTCCTTCGTCGCGTACTCAATGCCGACCTTCTGGCTCTCGACGCTGTTGATTCTCTGGTTCTCGGTCTCGTTGCACATTTTTCCTTCGCAGGGTCCCCAGGGCGCCACCATCGGTGCTGCGCTGCATGACCCGCGCGGCATGATTTTGCCGGTCGCCAGTTTGACCCTGGTGTCGGTTGCGATGTTCAGCCGGTTCGTCCGCTCGTCGGCCACCACGGTGTTGACCCAGGACTACATCCGAAGTGCGCGGGGAAAGGGAATCTCTCCGTACCGCCTCATCCGCAAACATCTACTGCGCAACACGCTCGGCCCCATGGTCACGTTGTTGGGCGTCAGCCTGCCCTTCGTGATCGGCGGCGCCATCGTGGTGGAGGAGGTCTTCAACTATCCCGGGATGGGACTCGTGCTCTGGAAGGCCGCAGTTAGTCACGACTACCCCCTGCTGATGGGCTTCACCGTAGTGGTGGGACTGGCGACCGTCTTCGGCAACCTGGTCGCCGACCTTCTCTATCCGGTAGTGGATCCGCGGGTGCGAAGTGCTTAGTCGCGAAGAACCGACCACGGAGGAGTTGACGCTCGTCAACTCACCCCGTCTCGTGGACCCGTCGTCCCCGAGCGGCGCGGCGCCGCTGCATCGTGAGAAGTGGCTGAGCGTCAAAGCGTACG
>JBEKQN010000147.1:0-5733 GCA_049519675.1 Acidimicrobiales bacterium
GTCGCGTGACTGGCGAGCAACATCCGTAATGCATCCGTAATCATTGCGAGCGCTACGATCACCACATGCGTTAATAACTGAAGTTTCTACACGAACTTTGTCCGTACTTCTACGTTCCTGGAGATTTCAGTTGCCAACCTCACCCTCGCATAGTGCTTCTCCCTCCACCAACGCGGTACTCACCGCTCGCAATCTCCATCACGACCGCGACGGTGCCACCGTGTTACGCGACGTCTCACTCAGCGTGGGTCCACGTAGCTGCGTGGGCGTCATTGGCCCCAACGGCGTGGGAAAATCTACACTGCTGCAACTGCTCGCCGGCTCGATGCAGCCAGACGAAGGCGTCATCACGCTCTCTCCCCCGGCTTCGACCGTTGGCTATTTGGCGCAAGAACATGAGTCTCATGTGGGCGAAACCGTGCGGGACCGACTGGCGCGACTCACGGGAGTGTCGGTGGCAGAATTCGACCTCGCCGGCGCCGCCAACAACTTGTCGACCGGCGCCGCGGATGGCGTCGACGACTACGAACGAGCTCTTGCGAGATTCGAATCACTTGGCGCTGGCACGTTCGAGTCGCGACTGCAGTCATTGCTCAAACAACTTGAGGTAGAACACCTGAGCGAACGCGACGCGTCGACGCTGTCGGGCGGTGAAGAGGCCAAGGTTGCGCTGGCGAGTATTGAGCTTTCCAACTTCGACATCGTCTTGCTCGACGAACCAACGAACAACCTCGACTTCGACGGACTGCGCCGGCTGGAACGCTGGATCACGTCGCGCGAGGGCGGCACCGTCATTGTTTCTCACGACCGAGCGTTGCTGGAAGTGACCGTAGACACGGTGTTGGAACTCGACGCGCGCTCACGCGGCGCACGCGAATACCACGGTGGTTGGTCGGGCTTT
Source organism: Acidimicrobiales bacterium (assembly GCA_049519675.1). Classification (GTDB taxonomy): domain Bacteria; phylum Actinomycetota; class Acidimicrobiia; order Acidimicrobiales; family RAAP-2; genus RAAP-2. The sequence goes on from JBEKQN010000147.1 coordinate 902, forward strand.
CAGAGCGAGCGCGCCAACGAGTTACGACTCGCTCGAGAAGCATTTGCTCACTACGAGGAACAAAAACTCCAACTCAAGAATCGCGCGGTTCGCCAACGTCAATGGGCCGACGACGGCGTGCGCAAGGAGGTCAAGAATCCCCGGGACCACGACAAGGCGCAACGCGATTTCCGGATCAACCGGACGGAAAACCGAGCGCACCGAGCTCGCCAACTTGAGCGTACCTTGGAGAATCTCGAGGTCGTTGAGAAGCCCTTCGAAGGTTGGGACCTGCGGTTCTCCATCAACGAGACCAAGCGGTCGGGCGACGTGGTACTGCGCGTGCGCGAAGGCGTCATCGAGCGACCATCCTTTCAACTGGGTCCAGTGGACTTCGAGATCCGCTGGGGCGATCGGATCGCGATCACCGGGAGCAACGGCTCTGGAAAGTCAACCCTCGTCGAGGCCCTACTCGGAACGCTGGACTTGACGAGCGGCGAGCGGTGGATGGGGCCGAGCGTCGTGGTCGGCATACTCGGTCAAGATCGCCATGCCCTGAGCGGAGAGAACAACTTGGTTCATTACTTCGGCGCACGCTGTGGACTGACGACGTCGGAGACGCGCACGTTGTTGGCGAAATTCGGCCTGACCGCCGTGCACGTCACTCGGGCATCGCGACTGCTGTCGCCCGGCGAACGAACGCGCGCGGAGCTGGCCAGTTTTCAGGCCCTCGGTGTGAACCTCTTAGTGTTGGATGAACCGACAAATCACCTCGACCTTCCGGCAATCGATCAACTCGAGAGCGCACTGAAGGGTTACGCCGGAACGCTGATGTTGGTGTCGCACGACCGGCGATTGCTTGAGGCGGTCAGCTTCACGCGCACGATATATATCAATCGTGGCCTGGTGAACGAAATGTTGATCTAGCCATCGGAAAATACCCACGAACAACGTGCTCTCTGGAGGCGGCTTCTGGATGACATCCGGAGTACGTGACTTGCGGACTTCCCGTTCGTGTGCCGCTATTGGCCAGAGAGTGCCACAGTCCATTTGCTCACCGGCTCTTAGCAAACTTCGCGGTGGTCCGTTGACCTCCCGAACGTCCCATCCTGAGCAGTCCTAGGGGGATGACACAGCCACAATTTTGTTAGCTCTCGATCGACCCACCATGCGAACATCTCGGCGGGCGGTGGCACTCAGAGTGAGCTTGCTGATTGCGCCACATTTGGTCTCGAGTTTGCCAAGGGTCATCTCGGTGGACATAAATACACACCCCGCCATAAATTTACAGCGGACCGCGCCGATTTTCTTCGCGCGTGTACCACGTGCTTGACTGGATCAAAATCCAACTTGGCCCGTAGCGGCGCCACAGTCACGCCCGATTACGAACTGGCGATCCACGTGTCAGTAAATGAAGTCCCTCCGCCGCTCAGAATTCCAGGCGACATCATCGTCACGTTGCTGCTGTCGTTGCATTCAACGGCCATCACGGTGCTCGAGGTGATGCTTCCGGTTCCGGTGGTACTAGAGGTAACCGATATGTTCGTATACGTAACCAACCCGAAGTCAGCCAGCGAGCCCTCCGAGCAGCTCCCGGTGCATACACCAGGGTTCTCAGTAATAACCTCAGCGCTCACCGCCGCTGGCGCCGAGCTCGTAATAACGGTAGAGAACGTCCAGCCGGCCGTAGTGTCTACGATCTTCAGTGTCCACTGATCACCCGTCAATGACACTGACGCCGTCATTGAGTTGCCAGGAGACACGTGATACTGCGACGTCGAAAGCCCAACCATATATCCATTGTTGACGCTCGCGTCGCCGTACATTTCGTACCACGCACTGTACCCCGGGGTCGATCCGTCACAGCTGGTCATGGTGCCGTCTTGCTCGACAGTAGAGCTACCAGCTCCGTCAATACCGACCCATTGCACGGCCAACAGCGTGCCAGTCCCCGAGCACGTCACCTTAGGAACTACCCACTTGGCGCTAACTGCGCTGAAGGTCCCACCAGTATCAACGTAACCGGCCCAGTTATTTGAAACCGTAGGGACCGTCAGCTGCGCGACTGCGCTGGTGGCGGTTCCGTCACTATTTGTGAACACTGCTTCGTATTCGTAGCCGTTGACAAACGGAGTCGAAGTAAGTGAGTATGACGCCGACGTGGCCCCGTTAATGACTGACCACGAGCTCCCTCCGTTAGAAGAAACCTCCCATTGAACGCTCGGGGCCGGATTACCCGACGCGCTCGCACTAAAGGTGGCGGTGTTGCCGTTGCCGACGACCTGGCTTGTGGGCGACAACGTAACTACTGGGACGGATGCCGCCGCCCATTGCGCGTAGAGCGTTACGTTGGCGCCAAACCCGTAGTTGGCCCCGCCAGCGTACGCCGTGCCGCCGCCATTGGCCTGGGTGTTCCAGCCTGAGAATGTGAAGCCGGAGTGCGTAAAACTGTTAGCAATCAGCGCCGTCGTGGTGTTTTCAGACTGAGTCGTCATTGACCCCGAGCCCCCATTGGCGTTGAAGGTGACGGCGAAAAAGTTCGCGCTCCACTGTGCGTAGAGCGTTACGTTGGCGCCAAACCCGTAGTTGGCCCCGCCAGCGTACGCCGTACCGCCGCCACTGGCCTGGGTGTTCCAGCCTGAGAATGTGAAGCCGCTGTCACTAAACGTGTCGACGCTGAGCGCCCGGGTTGAACTTGACGATTCACCCGCCATCGAGCCGGTTCCACCATTGGCGTTAAAAGTTACCGTGAAGACATCGACGGCCCATTGGGCGTAGAGCGTTACGTTGGCGCCAAACCCGTAGCTGGCTCGGTCGGCGTAGCCAGTACCGCTGCCATTGGCCTGCGTGTTCCAGCCGGAGAATGTGTAGCCCGATCGACCAAATGCATTAGCGCTAAGTGATGCCCCCGTATTGGACGACTCCGGTGACATTGAACCCGCACCACCGTTAGCGTTAAAAGAGACGGTGTAGGTATTAGCCACGACCGACACGGCAGTCCACTGTGCGTAAAGAGCCAGTGCCGCACTGAAGGAATAACTGGACCCATCGCCGTAGGACGTGCCGCTGCCATTGGCTTGCGTATTCCAACCAGAAAAGATGTAGCCAGCGTACGCAAAACTGTTAGCACTCAGCGCAGTCATGCTGTTCTCAGACTGGGCGGTCATTGACCCTGAGCCCCCGTTAGCGTTGAAGGTGACAGCAAAGAAGTCAGCGCTCCACTGTGCGTACAGGGTCACCGAAGCGCCAAACCCGTAGTTGGCGCCGTCTGCGTAGGCAGTACCACTGCCGTTGGCCGCCGTGTTCCAACCTGAGAACGTGTAACCGGTGCGCGTTAGCACGTTCGTCGTAAGCGCCGCCGCCGAGCTTGATGTCTCGCTCGGCATCGATCCTCCAGATCCATTGGCATTGAAAGTTACGACATATGAGCTGGGAGCAGTACCACCACCACCACCACCGCCGCCACCGCTTGGTGCGGGGATTGTAGTGGTGGTAGTGGTCGGTGTTGAAGGTGCGACCGGATTACTGGGAGGAGGTGTTGGAATAGTGGTGGGCACTTTGGGAGTCACGACATTGGAAGACTTGGAGATTGAACTGCCGCCCGCCTTATTGTCGGCTACTACCGTGAACTCGTAGGGCATCCCATTTGTCAATCCCGAAATCGCGCACGTGGCCCCTATCGTTGTGCAGGTCATATTCAGCGGATGCGAGGTAACGACGTACCTTTTGATCGGAGATCCCCCGTTCGATCTCGGAGCCGACCACTTCACGACCACTCGCGCGTTGCCCGCGATCGCTCGTACCGAACGCACCGCCGTTGGCGCAGCAATTTTTGGGGCTGCGGACGCGGGCAGTGAGAAAGCGAGTGACAGGACCAAAGCGCTCGTCGCCAAAAAGACCACTCTGTTCCAGCGGGCGTGCGCCGGTGTCGCACGGCAACTCTTCACTATCGTTTTTCTCGAAGTGATCTGTTGTTCGCTCGAGTTGTCAAATAGATTTCATTAAAATCTTCGAGTGTGCTGATGGTTGCTGCGCACACTGAGTACCAAAATCGCCGTATCATCAGGATCTTCTCGCTTCGACCACTCGGTGAATGGCTCGTACGAACATTGTGGTTCTGGCGACTCAATTCGTCCCCACACCAGGGACAATTAGCTCGCAACTTAGAGACGTCGTGCTCGCAGTTGCGCGCTTTGTCGAGGCGGGAGCGCGATGAAGTAGACCTTCGCGATCTGGACACTTCAACAACGAACCGAAAAACTGTGCGCGGCCTGAATTTGCTCCGCGCGAGTGTCACGCACGATCTTTGTGGCGACGCTTAACCCGACGACCAAGATCGCCGACGTCAATAGGCACGGTCGTATCAATAAGTCAGCATTTGAGGGGGCGGATTGGATTTAGGTCCATTTCGAAGGCCGCCAGGCGTGTTCTGGGCAACTTTCGAACATAATTTGCCCCGATCAGAGAGGGGCAATGCGGAGCTCACCACCGTGAACAATTTTTCCGAACAAATTGACGTCAACTCCTGGAGGCGGCGTCCGGATTCGAACCGGAGTACGGGGCTTTGCAGGCCCCTGCCTAACCACTCGGCCACGCCGCCAGAACTGTCCATCCTACTCGGCCCGTAATTTGGCCTATTTCTTTTGCAGAAAGCGCCACACCAGAACGCACAGGGCGACCACCGCCACAATCTCGATGACCAGCGTCAACGTAGACACCACGGTGCCGATAATCGAAACGATCGTCGTGATGACGAGCACGGCCAGCAAGACCAGCAGCACTATTCCCAAAACACCCACGGGGCTCCTTCATTTGACTGAGTCAATCGTACGCCTGACGGCGACGGCGAACTT
>JBEKQN010000148.1:0-5731 GCA_049519675.1 Acidimicrobiales bacterium
ACGGTTCCGTGCGCGGCGCGGGGACCGGCGAATTGAGATGGCGATCGTGGCGGCTCCGAGTACGAGGATCAACACCAATAGACCAGCGCCCAGCACGGTCCAATCGAATGCGATTCCGGGATGCGGGTACACGTCGCGCACGGGTCCTAGCGGCGCCAGCGGAGAGAGCAGCACCGCCACCGCGGCGGCAAGCAACGCACCCAACACCACCGCCGACAGTGCGCCAATCAGTCCGTCGCCGGCGATGGTCGCCGGACTCGCCCCGAGCGCCCACAGTACCTGGCGGTCCTCTTCGCTCCACCGCAATTGGCGAGAGATGGCCTGTAATCCGAGGATCAACGCGACGAGGGCGGCGATGACGCCGAAGGCGCCCAGCGCCACGGACTCCGGCTTGATCGATAGTTCAACCTCCGCTGTGGTTCTTGCGGTCACGTGGATCTCGTAGCTCGATCCCGGCGGGGTTGCGTTGATAAATTCGGTTTCCACTTTGGCAGTGTCCTGGCTCGCGTGGTCCAGTTGCACGTTATACAGCACCGGCGTGATTGAAGAAGGCGAAATCGAGCCAATCTGGCGGATCAGCGCTGGTGTCACCACCATAAAACCGTAGGCACGATCAACGTCGTCTTGGACAACCTCGTTATTGAATACCACGATGCCCGTCAGTGTTGCCTCAAGCCGCAGGCGAGGTTGTACTTTGGGCGTGCCGAAGCCCGCCGACTCGGTTTGACCGATGGTGAAAGCGCCGAGGAGGATCTTCTGGCCGACGCGAAGGTGCAGGATGTCTGCGGCGCTCTGCGTCATTTCCACTTCGTCCACCCGGTTCGGATTTGTCAAATGCCCCTTGACGATCGTCAGGCGGTCCTGCTGGCTCAGCTCGCCGTCGAGGCTGCCGTAGACCTGTAATACGTTGGTGAGTTCAACACGTGCTGCCCCTTTCTTGGTGATCGGGATGACGGGCGTCGCGGTGAGGTCACGTACTCGTTTCACGCCGGGCAGGTGTGTAATCTGCGTCGTGAAGGCGCTCGAACCAACGGCCGCGTCGGAATTGAGAAGGCCCGCAGACACCGTGAGGTCCGAGGGGTTCGTGCTCGCCAGGAACGTTGGGTACGACGACTGGGTGCGTCGAGCGCCGGCGAGCGACGCCATCGCGAGCCCGCCGACGAGGCCCACGAGCAGCACGATAGAGAGATAGCCGGACAGTCGACGGCGCGCGGTTGCTCGAAATCGATACCAGGCAACGGGCAGCACTTGTCTCAAGTCGCCTGAACTCCTCGGGCGCGGCGGTCGGACGGCATCTTTCCACTATTGCCGGATATTCGTCACTTTGTCGCGGTGGGTAACCGCACACGCGGACTTCGTACTACTACCCTCTGAACGCGTATTCGTAAGGATTTCGATCGTTACGTGTGGATGGTAAAGCCACGCAGTGGTTGAAAATCAGGGTCTCGCACTATTTCCGGCGAGACCTTTCCGGACGAGTGAATTTGGAGCGTCCGGACATCCTGGCGCTCCATGTCGCTGACCGTGGCACCTAGTCTGAACGGTTGGACATGACGACGCAAAAATATTCAGTCGAAGAGGAACGAGCGCTGCTCGTGTCAGCCCGACTCGGTGACGAACGGGCGTACGAAGTTCTCATCGAAGGTCACCGGGCTGAGTTGCACGCGCACTGTTACCGCATGCTCGCATCCGTGCACGACGCCGACGACGCGGTGCAAGAGACGCTCATTCGTGCCTGGAAGGGACTTTCGCAGTTCGAATCTCGAAGTTCAATTCGCACGTGGCTCTTCAAGATCGCGACGAACTCATCGTTCGATGTGCTCAAGAAGCGCTCCAGGAGGGAGCTGCCGCTGGAGTATTCCAAACGGGCTGGGCCGGGCGAGTCGCCCGGGGATGCGCTGCTCGACGCGCCGTGGATGGAGCCCTATCCAGACCAGTGGCAACAAGACGTCGAGAAATCCCCCGAAGCTCGTTACGAGGCGCTCGAGGGATTGGAGCTGGCCTTCATCGTCGCGATTCAGCACATCGCGCCGCGCCAGAGGGCGGTGCTCATCTTGCGAGAGGTGCTGGGATTCTCGGTAGAAGAGATTGGCGAACTCTTAGAGACCAGCGTGGCGGCGGTGAACAGTTCTCTGCAACGAGCGCGAGTCACGGTCGCCAATCGAATGCCCGTCATCAGTCAGCAGCGCGAGCTTCGAACCTTGGGCGATGTGCGAGTGCGCGACATTGCCCGGCGTTACGCCGAGGCTATAGATCGCGGCGACATTGCCGCGCTGGTAGGCATGTTGACGCACGACGCGACGTGGTCCATGCCCCCGCACCCGGCGTGGTACCGGGGTGTCGAGGCAATTGCGGAGTTCCACGCGCAGTTTGTTGCCAACGAACGTTGGCGCCACGTCACATCGAGCGCCAACGGGCAGCTCGCCATTGGCTGCTACACGTTTAACCCGCAGCGTGATTGTTACGTGGCGTCGGTGCTGGACGTGCTGACGATCGAAGGTGGGTTCATTTCGACCGTGACGGCATTCATCACTCCCTACGTGCTGCGTCAAAGTGGCGAGGCTGACGAAAACTACGTGGGATTGGTGGATTTTGGGCGGTTCGGGCTACCGCAAGAAGTGGAAAAATGAAAATATTCAGACTTTTCGATGATTTTTGCCGTGTCTGACGGTCTGCACCAGTAGAAGAAGTAACAAATGAATATAGAAAGAGGTGCACATGGTTGCCACTTATGAGGATGCCAATATTTTGATTCAAACCATGCGTTGGGGGACCGAAATGGGTCTCAATGACGCCATGGCCGCAATCTTTGACGAGGCGTTCGACCCCGAAACGGCCCCGATGGACAATCCCTCGGTGCGCATTGTGTTGTTCTACGGCGAAACCGTGGGCGCGCTGGTCAAGAACGATGTGCTCAACCGTGACCTGTTACTTGATATCTTCTGGGCGGACGGCGTATGGCCTCGAGTATCACGCCACGCGTTGGCGGCCAGAGAGCAAGCGGGCGACGCTCGTTTGTACGAGCACTTCGAGGCGTTGGTGGCAAATTCCGCCACCAAGTAATCGAACTCGCACCCCCGCCGTGACGTTCGCGGGCGTCGCCGACGGCGACGGCGGAGTTACCAGTCGAGGACTCGCTATGCCGTGGTGTCGCGAGAATTGGGTCCCGTTTTGAAGGTGATTATTGATTTGCCCGTCTGGTCGGGATTCAGTTTCACCGTGAACGGTTCGTCGTCGGCTGGTTCGCCGTCACCCTCGGCGACGATGATGACCTCTTCTTGCTTCGGGCCGTACATGGCAATTGCCAGACCCATCATGGCCTGACCCAGCATCTGGCCACCCGTTGAATGCACGACGCGGCTCGCTACCGAAGGAGGAGAGATAGCGTCGGTGACTTCACCGTCGGTTGCCTTGAGCCACGTCAGCCACTGGTCGTCGGTCCAGTCCTCGGCGTCTTTGGGAGGGCCCTCGGGACGGGTTTGGGGTTCGGGCTCCACAGAAACCAAGCGTACCGGTCGCGCTCGGGATGAGTGCGGCGAGCGGTCAGGCTTGCGAGCGCCGTTGTCTACCGCTCGACGCCAAGGACCACTAACGTCCCGTAGTCAATTGCCCGCATCTGCGCCGCGAATGACTAGACAGATGAGGGGAGCGTGAGCACCTTGCCCGTCAGCGAGCGGTAGTCAGCCGCGAGTTGGGTGAGATTCACTCCTCGCAGAAACGCCGCCGAGCCGAGGTGCTCGGGCCAGATGACGACCCAGGCTTCTTGGACGAGCGGCGTGCCTTGCACCGAGCCGCTCCAGAACGAGGGCGCGAACTCGGTCTCTTGGGCCCACGTGATGAATTTCACGTCAGGCGTATAGCCGCCGCTCAAGATTGCGTGGCCGCCGTCGATGGGCGAACCAGCGACGTCGGTCCAGGCTTCACCTTGCGAAAACTGTTGCTGATTGGCGTCGAGCACGGTGATACCCAGCCAGAGGCCTCCGAAAATGGCGAGTGCGGCGTCCACCTGGGCGACATCCGTTTGATCGACTCGGGCGAACGCGACAGCTTTTACTCCGTCGGGACCACCGGTAGATTGCAGATACTCAAGTCCGGTCTGGACCTCCATGCCGCCGTCCGCGCTACTACCCGGTCCATTCGTCTGGGCGGTGCCGTTGGGATCGAACTCGGGATTCTGAGTCTCGTAAAACTGCCATACCTGCGTTTGCGTCGGGTAGTACTCGTGCGACAGCGTCGCCGTAACAAGGCGGCGCATGTTCGCCCAGGCCACCGCGTTGCAATCGCCCGCCACGTCATTGCCGAGCATTTGCCAATCCTTCAGCGTCGCCAAATAGTCCTCGCCCGGGGGATGTGCGGGCACCGGCGCCGCGAGGAAACTCTTCATCGATAGCGCCGGCGCATTCTTCGGCGGCCGGCGGCCGTACTGGTACGCCATCAGGTCTCCTTCATGGTTGGATGCAGTTGGTCTTCATGGTGTTCGTGTGCGCGCACGTGGATTGGTCGCTCGACTAGAACCTACCGCCCGCGCGGGGCCGCACTGACAACACGAATTACCACAGTTGTGAGAGTCGCTCGGCGACGAGATCTGATCCGTCGATGGTCACTGCGACTGACAACGCCTGACTGGGATCGTTCGGTTCCACGCAGGGAACCTCTTCAAGGGTTGCGCGCACCGAATCGCTCAAGAATCGCGACGGTTGGGCCCACGAGTGGTCGTCGCGCACTCGATGATGGTGGTAGCGAAGTGGTACGTAGACCGCGAGATTCTTGCGAGCCCTCGTGACGGCAACGTAGAAAAGTCGTCGCTCTTCTTCGAGCCCTTCGGCCGAGCCCAGCGCCATGTCGGAGGGGAAATTACCGTCGGCGGCGTGGATGACGTGCACGGCGTCGAACTCGAGTCCCTTCGCCGAGTGCACCGTCGAGAGCACCAACCAGTCCTCGTCAACCATGGGCGGCCCGGCGAAGTCTCCCGTGGACGCCGGTGGCTCGAGCGTTTGATCGGCGGCGACGTCGCTCAGGCGCGTCGCGTGCGAGCACGCCAGCACCAGGGCGCCGAGATCTTCAAGACGTGGTGCGGCGTCGTCGTAGGACGACAGGATGAGCGGCGTCATCGCGTGGCGCAGTCGCTCCGCGTGCACGGCAACGGACTCTTTTTCTTTGGCGCACATCGCGTCCACGAGCGCGTTAGAGATGACCTGGGTGTCGAGAGGCAACACGTCGTCGACACCCAGCCAACGACTCCTGATCTCATCGTGCGAGAGCGGAAGGGTCTGGTCCGGGGAGCGTAGGGCGTCGATGGCGCGCCGAGCCTTGGCCGGTCCCACCCCGGGCAGTAGCTGGAGCAAGCGAAACCAGGCCATTTCGTCGCGGGGATTGTCGGCGAGACGAAAGGCGGCGAGCAAATCCTTCACGTGGGCCGCTTCGAGGTAGCGCAGGCCACCATATTTGACGAAGGGAATGCGACGTCGCGTGAGCTCAATCTCCAGATCGGCACTGTGGTGGGCCGCGCGAAACAGCACCGCCTGATGTTGGAGGGCGACCCCCTGTTCGTACAGTTCGAGGACGCGGTCGGTGACTATCTCGGACTGCTGACGTTCGTCGGCGCAGTGCACGAGCAACGGGTGACTGGCGCCGAGCACGGGCGTCTCTTCGCGCAGCACCGCACAAAAACCTTCGGGCGCGTCAGCGCCAATGGCATTGGCAACGCTCAGAATCGCGGACGAAGATCGGT
>JBEKQN010000149.1:0-5672 GCA_049519675.1 Acidimicrobiales bacterium
GGTTCATGGTCCTGCCGCTCGGGTTCTTGCTCACTATGTACACGTTCACCGGCTACGACGCCTCAGCGCATTTGTCAGAGGAGACTCACGACGCTGAGCGCGCCGCCCCTCGAGGGTTGTGGACGTCGATTGCCTACTCGGCGGTCGGCGGCTGGGCGTTGCTGCTCGCCATCACGTTCGCGGCGACCCACATCGCCGCGATTAACGCGGGTGGCGGTGGTGCGGTTCCGATCATCGAGACGGCGCTCAGTACCAGCCTCGCGAAGTTAGTCCTCGACATCTCCACCATCGGGCAACTGTTCTGCGGGATGGGCTGCGTTGCGGCCGCCTCGCGCATGGTGTTCGCGTTCTCGCGTGACGGCGCCGTGCCAGGCCACGCTCTGTGGCGACGTCTGAACAAGCACAGGACGCCGACGTGGGCGGTGCTGTTCGTGGTCGTCTTCTCCCTCCTGATCACGATCCCGGCACTGTTCGGCAACAAGGCCGGACTTCCGGTGGCGTTCTTCGCGGTCACGTCGATCACGACGATCGGGTTGTACATCGCCTACATCCTGCCGGTCTTTCTTCGCTGGCGAATGGGGAGCAAGTTCGAGCCGGGCGTGTGGAACCTGGGCAAGCACTACAAATGGATCAACGCCATCGCCATCGTCTGGGTCGTGATTTGCGTGGTCATCTTCTGCCTGCCGACGTCGCCCGGGGCAGTCCCATGGGAGAGCGGTTTCAGCTGGAGTGACTTCAACTACGCGCCAGTTGTCACCATCGCGCTCGCGCTAGGGGTTTGGATTGCTTGGGTGGCTGGCGCCAAGAACACGTTCAAGGGCCCAGTGAGGACGCTCGACGATCCCGACATCGGTACGCCAGAGGACCCGGCGCTGATGCCAACGAGTTGAGCTCTCCAGCGATCTGGGCGCATTGAGGCACGTCGAGAGTTAGGTCTTCCCCGTAGACGGTGCGACCTCCACGAAAAATCTGACATACCCGGCGCGTTAGGGACACCTCAAGCGCGTCCGATGTCTTCATCTTCTTGAACAGTGACCTGGTTCGGTGACAATGCACGTGGCAATCGGTGCTCAGGCCCGACCTGGCGAGGTCACTGGACGACCATCGGGATGAAGACTGTAGCCAATGCCGGGTGATGTTTGGATGAGTTCACCTGCCTCGTCACCAAGTTTTTGGCGTAACCGGTGCACGTAGGCGTGCACGTACTGCGACTCATCGTTATAGCCCGTGCCCCAGACGGCGCCCAGGATCATTTGGTACGTGCACGTGCGTCCCGCGAAGCGGGCCAGGTAGGCGAGCAGGCTGAACTCCTTGGCGGTCAGTTCCACTTGCTCGCCAAAACGTCGTGTCTCGTGGTGGACCAAGTCAAGCTCGAGTGAACCAAGGGAGAGTGACGTCGGCATCAGTTCGTCAGTTTCGCCGGCGCGGTTACGCATGACGGCCCTGATTCGCGCTTCCAATTCTCCCATGCTGAAGGGCTTGGTGACGTAGTCGTTGGCTCCTGCATTGAGCGCCGCAATTTTTCGGACTTCATCACCGGCGGCGGAGAGCACGATGATTGGCACGTCACTCCACTGACGGATTCGCTCGCAGACCTGTAGGCCGTCGAAATCGGGAAGTCCCATGTCCAAGACAATGACGTCGGGCGACAACAGCGCGGCTTGGGTCATGCCGTCTTCACCGTTGGTGGAAGTCGTGACCTCGTGTCCGCCCGACTTGAGGCTCAAGCGAAGTGCGCGCAGCAGGGAAGGGTCGTCGTCAATGACGAGTACCGACGCCATGGTTGCTAACTGGCCGTCATCTTGTCGAGTGTCCCCAATGAGAAGGCAAAACGTGCGCCACCCTCAGGAACCTCTTCGTACCAAATCCGTTCTCCATGCGCCTCGACGAACGTTCGTGCAATCGTGAGGCCTAGTCCGGCTCGTCCGCCCGTGTCGAACTGGACGAATCGATCAAAGATCTTGTCGCGGTCGCTCGCGGCGACGCCCGGTCCTTGGTCCGCGACCGACAGCGTCACACGCTGGTCGTGTTGGCGTGCCGTCACCGTTACGAGGCCGTCAATGGGTGAGTGGCGATCGGCGTTGTCAAGCAGATTGATGAGCACTTGGCCCATGATAAGACGGTCGACATCCACGAGCGGCAACGAATCATCGACGTCAATGACGATGCGACGTTCGCTCCACGTCGGGGCCAACGCGTCAACTGCGTCGCGCACTATATCGGCGACTCGCGTCGGACTTCGACGCACGCTGAAGACACCGGCCTCGATGCGGGTCATGTCGAGCAAATTGGTCACTAGACGAGTGAGTCGATCAGATTCAATCTCGATCAGGTGGTGCAGTTCGTAGGTATCGCCGGCCGAGAGCACATTGGCGCGACTCACGAGTGTTGACGACGCGACCTTGATGGTTGCGAGTGGCGTGCGTAGGTCATGCGAGATAGCCCCCATCAGACCGTGGCGTAGCCGGTCCACTTCTTCTAAGAGATGGGTCCGCAGGGCCTGTTCTCGCAGTTGCGCCCGCTCCAACGCCAGTGCGGCGTCATTGGCGAAAGTATTGAGCACGGCCCGGTCGGTCTCATTTACCGGCAGATTGTGCATGGCGAGCATGCCCACCGGACGGCCCGCCGCCGACAGGGCAATCGTGCGCAGTTCGCCCACGGTGCGCGGTGCCGTACCCACGCTCACGGGCAGCCCTGAATCCGGAGCCAACTGGCGTAACTCGTTAGCGCTGAGCGCCTCGCCGCTCGTGGCGGCCACGGTCAATCGACCGTTTTCTAACACCAGGAGTGAAACGCCGGGTACGTCAAACATGGTGCGAGCGGTAATAACAATTTTCTCCAAGAGTTCACCCACTGATTGGTCGCCTACCAGGAGTTCGGACACCTCGTAGAGGCGACCCATCGCTTCGGCGCCACGTTGGGATTCTGCCCGTGCGGCATCGACCCGAGCCACGACCTGGGCGACAAGCAGCATTACGACCACGTAGACAATCAGCGCCGTCCAGTTCTGCGCGGTGCCCACGTTGAGCGTGCCGTAAGGCGGGATGAAGACGAAATCGTAGATGAGAAAACCAGCGATGACGCTCGATGAGCCGGCGACGAATCCGCCCGCCACGACTCCCACAACAACGGGTATGACCAACACGAGCGCCGCGGTCGACACGCTGATGTGTGATCGGAGCGGCAACATCAGTGCGCCGAGCACCAGCGCGCAGGCAATGCCCACGCCCGAACCCAAAAGTCGCCTGTTCACGGGCACATTCTTCTACGAATTGATGGTGCAGACTGGCGACGAACAAAATGAAGAAATTATGAAGAGCGCAGGCGCGATTTAAAGAAGTAGTTCAGAGCCCTCACGGCAGAATCGTCGCATGGGAGATTTCTATTCAGCAGTGGGTTTCATCGCTTTTACCGCCGTGATGCTTGGTCTCATTTGGGCACTGGAGCGAGTATGAGTTTCAGCCAAATCATCTTGTTCATCGTGGCAGTCGTGATGTTCTTCTACTTGGGTTACGCCATGTTCAAGCCGGAGAAGTTCTAAATGGGCTTCTTCTTCACGATTTTCGCCCTGGTCGTCGCGCTGGGTTTCACGTGGCGCTACCTCGGTTCGTACATGGCGGCAGTCTTCGATGGTCGCGTTCACTTCTTGGGTTTTGTCGAGCGGCCCATATACCGCTTGCTCGGTACTGGACCAGAACAAGAGCAGACGTGGAAGCGTTATGCGGGCGCGATGATGATCTTCACGTTCGTGTCGTTAGTCTTCACCTACGCGATCTTGCGCCTCCAAGGATCACTACCGTTGAACCCCCAGCACCTGAGTGCGCCCGGTCCGGCGCTGAGCTTTAATACCGCAAGTTCCTTCGTCACCAACACCAACTGGCAGAACTACGGCGGGGAAGAGACGATGTCGTACTTCTCGCAGATGGGCGCGCTTACCGTACAGCAGTTCGTCAGTCCGGCGGTGGGCATCGCCGCAGCCATTGTATTGGTGCGCGGTTTCTCGCGTCGCAAGTCGCCGACCATCGGCAACTTCTGGGTCGACATGACCCGCTGCATGTTCTACATACTTTTACCTATCGCCTTTGTGTTCGGACTTATCTTTGTCGCACAGGGCGCGGTGGAGACGCTGGCGGGCACAATCAGCATCCACGACGCCATCAACGGTGTTACGCAGACCATCGCCCGAGGTCCTATTGGCTTCATGGAGGCGATCAAGCAGCTCGGCACTAACGGTGGCGGATTCCTCGACGCCAACTCAGCCACGACCTTCGAGAATCCCACGGGTCTCACTGACTTCCTTTCGATCTACTTACTGCTGTCGATCCCCGTGGCGCTCACGTACACCTTCGGAAAGATGGTGGGCAGCATCAAGCATGGCGCGGCGTTGCTCGCCGTCGTCGTGATCCTCTTCGGTTCGTGGGTGGCTTTCACGAGTTACGGCGAGCACCAGAACAACCCAGCGGTGCAGGCCGCGGGCATCCACTCCACGGTGGGCAATACCGAGGGAAAGGAGGTGCGCTTCGGCGACACATCCACGGCACTCTTCGGTGTTGCTTCAACCAGCACGTCGACCGGTTCGGCTGACGCATCCTACGATCAGTTCACGCCCATCGGCGGCCTCGGACTGCTCACCGGCATGATGATGGGCGAAGTCACCCCGGGCGGAACAGGCAGCGGGCTCTATACGTTGTTGATCTACGCGATCATTGCCGTCTTCATCGGTGGGCTCATGATCGGGAGAACCCCGGAGTATCTCGGTAAAAAGATTCAAGCTCGAGAGGTCAAACTGGCCGGGCTCGCTGCCCTGGTGATGCCCATCACGGTGCTGGTGGTGAGTGCGCTGGCCGTTTCGCTGGCGGTGGGTAGAGCGGGTCCGCTCAATGCGGGACCCCACGGGTTCACCGAGATCCTCTACGCGCTCACTTCCCAGGGCAACAACAACGGCTCGGCCTTTGGCGGGCTCACCGGCAACACGCCGTTCTACAACGTCATTGGTGCGTTTGACATGTTGATTGGCCGCTTTGGCATCCTGATTCCGGCACTCGCCCTGGGCGGGATATTGGCCGAAAAGGAAGTGGTGCCCGAAGGCCTGGGCACCTTCCGCACCGACAACGGAATGTTCGTCGGTCTCACCATCGGTGTGATCTTGATTATTGGTGGGTTGACATTCTTCCCGGCCATCTCTCTCGGTCCCATTGTCGAGCAACTAAGTCACCTGAGGTTCTTCTAATGACCACTCTCATCAACGAAACAACACCCGACGCGTCCGGACACGGCGTGGCCCAGGCCCGGGGACTCTTCGATGGACCAATCCTTCGCCAGGCGCTGAAGGACTCCTTCACCAAATTAGACCCCCGCGTCCAGGTGAAGAACCCTGTCATGTTCGTCGTGCTGGTCGGATCGATCATCACGCTATTCGAAGCCTTCGCGCACCCCGGGACGTTCACGTGGTCGATCACCGTGTGGCTGTTCCTGACCGTGCTCTTCGCTAACTTCGCCGAAGCCATGGCCGAGGGCCGCGGCAAGGCGCAGGCCGAGACGTTGCGAAAGATGCGCTCGGAAACCGAAGCTCGCCGGTTACTGCCCGACGGCAGTGAAGAGCTCGTACCGGCGGCAGAGCTTTCCAAGGGCGACCTGGTGGTCTGCGAGGCCAATGACGTCATTCCCTCCGA
>JBEKQN010000150.1:0-5593 GCA_049519675.1 Acidimicrobiales bacterium
CGATGGATTCGAATTACGCACTCCTCCTCCGAAGGCTCCCACTCGGGATAGGAAAATCACCAGGACAAGGATGACGGCTCTGATACGTAACTCACGGGACCATTGGACGTGGCCCCTTTTCATGGAGAAGGCTGCCACTAGCCAGTAGATCCAGAATGCTGCCCATCCGATGGCGAAGATGAGTTCAACGGAGTGCATGCCAACAATCTTTTCATCAGTGGCTGGGCGACGCGGACTTTGGCTCCAAGGCGGTAGCGCAAAGTCGCCCAGAAGTGAATTCGCACCCGCAACGGGATTCGAACTCGTACCACCACCTTGAAAGGGTGGCAGAGAAAACGACCAAAAGTGTCAGTAGTTCCTGATGAAATACAAGTTCTCCGCACTAAATTCACTGCGAATTAGGTCTTGGGCAACGAATGGGCATTGACACATTCCCTTGACAACTTAAACAAGTGCCTTCAAGGCGCCGAGTTATACGAACCCGACGAAGACAGTCCGCTACGCAAAGAGGGCCTTTCGGAGATTGTGATGGTCCAGTCACGGAATCCAGTTGGAGGGAACCTCACCCGTCTCGACGACATAAGTGGCCACCTCTCGCAACTGCTGTCAGGTCTCGGTAACCTTGGCCCGTGTCAGTCGAGGATCTCTGTTGCCAAGCAGAACGGGTGACCCGCCGGGTCGAGAAGGATTCGCCACAGCTCCGGATTGGTCTGCTCTGTCGCGACCCGAGCACCCAAACGCACCGCGTCTGACTGTGCTGCGTCAAGGTCGTCGACTTTCAAGTGCAGATGCATCTGTTTCGGCACGGCCGGGTCCGGCCACGTGGGCGGCTTGTAGTCCTGCACCTTGACAGCGACCAACATGCCTCCGTCCGCCTTGACAGCGCAGAACTCGTCGTTGCGATGTGTGACTTCGCCGTCGAGGAGTGCCGCCCAGAAGTACGCGAGGACCGAAGGGTCAGAGCAGTCCAGTGCCGTTAAACCCAATCGCGCCGTCGCCATTCCTCAGAGCCTACGGCCACAAAGAATGATCGAGTCGGTCGCATTAGCCGTGCGCCGAGTCGTTGAGTGGGAGGCGTGCGGCGATGGGGTCCATGGCGTAGTACAGCGTTTCGGCGGCAACGATTCCCAGATAGGCATGAGGACGAGATGGACTGAGCGCCACGGAAGAGAACTGACCCGCGTCTTTAGGCAGTTGTTCGCATACGTTTTCGGCGAGATTTTCGAGTCCGAATGGGCTGGCCAGCAATCTCACCAAACAGACCTGTCGTGACATAGTGAACACCACCTGAGATCGGTGGTGCCGAGTCTTACGGTCACTTCGTGGCCACGTCTGTAGTCAGCGATCATTGTCCATGAACAGGAATTACGAAGCACCCCCAACGGAAGCACCCCCAACGGGATTCGAACCCGTGCCGCCACCTTGAAAGGGTGGTGTCCTAGGCCGCTAGACGATGGGGGCCTGTACTGCTTGCACAGCGTTCGCTGTGTGGTCGGGCTGCCGGGATTTGAACCCGGGACCTCTGCGTCCCGAACGCAGCGCGCTACCAAGCTGCGCTACAGCCCGCAGCGAGTTGCCCCGCAGCCCGATAATCCTAGTCGCCGCGCCCCGACCAAACCAAAGAACTAGTCAGACTCCGGTTCATCGACAACTATCGGTGGGTGGTACTCAATCACGATCTCGCTGATGCGTCGACGTTCGACCGATTGGACTCGAAACGTCCAATCTCCGTGGACGTAGATGGCCCCCGCGGCAGGGATCTCACCGGCGAGGTCTAAGACAAAGCCGGCAATGGTGACGTAGTCGCCTTCGGGGATAGTTATCCCGAGTTCCTCTTCGACCTTGTCGACGTGGGTCTGTCCGTCAACGAGCCAGCGATCGTCACGGATCTTTTCGATGACCAGTTCCTCGTCGTCGTCGAACTCATCGCTCAGGTCGCCCACGAGTTGTTCGAGGATGTCACGGCTCGAGACGACGCCCGCGACGCCGCCGTGCTCGTCAAGGACAATCGCGAACGTCCGGCGCTGCTCGCGCATTTCACTAAGGCTGTCGAGCAAGTCCAATGTTTCGGGCAACATGAGCGGGCGGCGAATCTTTCGTGCGATTTCATTCGCCGCAGGCAGCGAGACACCGATTGCCCGTTTGGCGGTCGTGCTGCGAAAAAGATCGTTGACCAATAAGACGCCGTCGACCTCGTCGAGGTCACCGTTCACCACCGGAAAACAGGAATGGCCAGTATCGCGCACCGCTTCGGCGATGGCTTCGGGCGTGACCGGAATAGTGAGGAAGACGACGTCAACCCGAGGGGTCATCACGTCGCGTAGCTCGAGTTTTCTCAGTTGGTCGACGCGCGCGTGGATGGCGTCGGCTTGCGGGGAACGTGGGCGAGTCTCAACTCGTCCCGTCATGCGAGCGCGGAGCCGCGCGAGGCCCGATGAAGGGGGTTGGGATCTGCTCATTACGCGAGGGCGCGGGCGGCGCGAACCGTTGCGGGACGCAGCGATTCGTCCTCGTAACTCTCGCCGCGCAGCAGTGCGCGAACGGCACTGCGCATGCGCTGAGGGTCAAGGGGCTTGACCACAAAACCTTCGGCGCCGCTTCTGCGCGCGAGGAATACGTCGGGCCGACGGTCCAGGACCATCAGTACCGATACGGGATCGGCCGCACCGTAGGACTCCAGGTGGCGTAACTCCAGGCAGATCGCCATGGCCCCCATGGAGCCAATTTGCAGATCGGCGATTACCAGGTCCACGCCGCCTTCTATCACCCGTGTGAGAACGTCGGGTCCGTTCGCGGCCTCTTCGACCAAAAGATCAGGACCTTCGAGCATGGTGCGAAGTTCCAGACGCAGCGACGCAAGGTCGCTCGCAATCAGAACAGTGGCCACCCAGTCAGCGTAGCGGAGTGACGATTTCGTGTTGAAGCGGTCAATTAGCCAATTCGATTTCTCGTCTTGCTTATCTGGTCAACATGTGGTTATCCTGCGGTGCTAGGTCGAACTGGGGGGAGAGACTATGGCGATTCATCCATTGGAGTGGGCGGAGTTGGCTAGTTGTCGGGGTAGCGAAGGATCACTCTTTTTCTCACCTGACACCAGCGAACGTAAAGAGGATCGACTCGAGCGCGAACAACTGGCCAAGAAGATTTGCTCAGGATGCTGCGTGCGCGGCGAATGCCTCGAAGCGGCGCTGATGCGACACGAGCCGCACGGCATTTGGGGCGGCCTCAATGAAAACGAACGGCGTGGGTTAATCGCTAGTTAGCGGATCGGTTCCACCCGAGTTGGGTGGGACTCACACGAGACAACACCACGAGCAGGATGAAGGTCACAATGTGCACGCCGGTGCAGTAGTAGCAGATGTTGTTGATGATCAGCAGTTCCGCGCTGACCAGCCACAAGACGAAGATCATGGCGCCGATCGCCAAGACAAACCGGGCGACGTGCAACCAATACCACTTAGCGCGCCATCCCCACGGTGAATTCAGTCCACACATGACGAGGAAATTTCCCAGACCCAGGAACACCACGGGAATTCCCAAGAACCGAGACTCACCCGAGGTCGTTACCTTCGCGCAGTTAAAGAGTCCGGTCTCACTGCACGCCAGAATTTGCGTGCCCTCGTAGTGCGCGACGGTCAAATAGATCGAAAGACCGAGACCAATAAGACTCAGCACGAAGGTCGTGATGACGGCCCATCTAGGAACGCTGAGGACCGTGCGGCTCATCAAGAGATGAGGCCCATTGACTTCTTCGCTGCCGTGACGCCTGAACTGCTGCAGACATTGCCGGGCTGTTGTTTGGTGAGCGTGCAGAGGGCGGCGGTCTGTTCATTGGCCGACGTGATGATCGCCTGTGTAACGGGGTTGGTTGCTTCACTGAGGCCGGACGCGACTTCGTTGCGTGAAAGATTGGCCAACGTCGCGGGCGTGTAGCTCGCGCCAGCGACAAGGAATTTGTTGCCGAGCGATATGAAAGGAATTGAACCATCATCTTGCGCCGTGTAGCCCGTCACGTATTTCGACGAGTCGTACTTCACGAAGAGCGCTTGTTGGGCGGCAGTGGGTTTTTGCAGTGGTACCCACGAGCCCGTCGCCGAGTCAAAGACGTTGCTCTCCGCTTCGATGCTCTTAAACACGAGATACTTCGACGTGTACGTGGCATTGATGAAGGTGAAGGTCGGCGTCCCCGCGAAGTCGCTTGACGAACTCGACATGTTGCCGAGTCCCTTAAATGTCCCGAAACGGCTAAGGGCAATAATGGTTGGCCAGCGCTGCGCCGCGCAGTAGGGACAGTATTCGGCACCGTAGTAGAAGACTTCGGGCAGGGTGGCGCCCGATGCCGACGTCGCGGTCAGCGCGGGTTGACCCGCCAATGCTTGGGGGGGCGTGACTTGGGCTACCGGCGACGTGACGCCCACCGTATTAAATACGGTCGCGGGAATGTGCGTCAGCTCGGCGACGACGGCTGGGCTGGCGGCCGAAAACCCTCCCTTGGCGTTGGGCGCCGCCGAACCTCCGGCCAATTTGATAATGACGAGACCGGCGACCACGATGACGACGAGGCCTACAGCGAGCCACGTGAAGAGCCCAGCCGGACGGCCACGCTTGGCGGGGACGGGGGGCCTCTTGGCACCCGTAGGCCTCTTTGTTGGGGGACGTTTCGCCACGATGCTCCTTGTACGGTTAAGCCCTCTAACTTAGTTGACCGCCGTCTAGTGCCAGCAATTCTGCACAAAGTCTTAAGTAACTTTGATGCATGTCGCAGGTTTTAACTCCCCGTCCAGCCGCCACCGTCCTGGCGCTGCGTGACGGGCCGTTGGGATATCAGGTGTTGATGCTGCGCCGTAATCTCAACAGTGATTTCGTTGGCGGGGCCTACGTCTTTCCCGGCGGCGGCGTGGACGCCAGCGATAGTGACGCAACAATTCAGCGTCTGACGTTTGGCGCCGACGAGCAGGAGGCGTCCAAACGACTCGGTGTGCGCACGGGCGGTTTGGCCTATTACGTCGCGGGCCTTCGTGAACTGTTTGAAGAGGCCGGACTGCTCATTGCGTGTCGTGACGGCGGCGCGTGTGTCGATCTCAGTGATGCGCAGACCGTGCGCCGATTAGCCGCCCACCGCCGCCAGCTCAACGCGGGAGAAATTGTCTTCGCGCAAGTGTTGGCGCGTGAAGAGCTTGTGCTCGACCTGCGCGGACTCGCGTACCTCGCGCACTGGGTCACGCCGGTGGGTCCGCCGCGTCGTTACGACACGAGGTTCTTCGTGGTGCTGGCGCCTAGTGATCAGACGGCCGCGCACGACGCGGGAGAAACGATCGAGGATCAGTGGTTGCGGCCGGTCGACGCGCTGTTGGCGTTCGAACGCGGCGACTTCGAAATGATCTTTCCGACGGTTCGTACGCTGCAGACAATCGCTCACTTGGACAGCGCGCAGGACGTACTCGACTACGCCAACGCGCTTGACAGCGTTACGAGAATTGAACCGCGCATTGTCATGCGCGCCGACCAGCCCCAGATAGTGGTGCCGGGCGACGAGGGATACGACGACTAAACGTCCGAGGTGACGGCGCGTTCAATGGCGTCGAGCAGGCGG